>JAPSLD010000224.1 GCA_031181105.1 Isoptericola sp.
CGCCGGCCCCCGTGGCACCCAGGAGCGCCGCCTCGCGCAGCAGCCCGGCGACCGCCGGCTCGGGCGGGACCGCGCGCGGCGAGCGCCACCGCAGCACCGTCATGACGTCGTCGAGGCGCAGCGCGGTCCCCGGCTGCTCCGCGAGCACGGACAGCACCTCGCCGCGCAGCCGGGGGACCCACGGGCGGTGCAGGTCCGGCGACAGCGGCGCGCGGACCGCACCCTTCTCGTCGCGCGAGCCGACCTGCCACGGCGTCCGCCGCGAGCCCGCCCAAGCCTCGGCGAGCACGGCCCACCGCCCCGCGTCGTCGTGCTCGGCCCAGACGTCGGCGCGGGTCGTCGGGACGTACGACGCCGGGGCGTCGCCGTCGTCGGCCACGAGGCCGGCGCCCGCGGCGAGCTCGACGACGAGCGCCGCCGTCGCCTCGTCGGTGCCGAGCGCCTGCGCGGTGCGCCGCAGCTCCCGCACGCCCACGCCGCCCGAGCGCAGGACCGGCGCGGGGACGTCCTCCCAGGCCGCGACGAGCAGGTCGACCCACCGGACGAGCTCGAGCGCCGCGCTCACGGCCTCCGCGTCGACGCTCGCGGCGGGGACCGCGCGGCCCGCCGGCCGGGGCGGTGCCAGCTCGGCCGTGCGGTGCGTGCGGCCACCGCGCAGCGCGAGCCCGACGTCGCGCGGGAGCACCACGTGCCGGGCGTCCGAGCGCACCAGCAGGCCGCCGTCCACGAGCGCGTCGACGGCGGCGCGGGGTGCGCTGCCGGGCGGGGGCACGACGCCGACGGGCGGCCCCCAGGCGAGCGCCTCGAGCACCTCGCGCGCCCCCGGCGGGAGGTCGTCGGGCAGCGCGGCGCGGTCCGCCTCCGGACGCGCGGGGCCGAGCCCGGCGGGGTACGGCCCGAGCACCTCGTCGAGCCCGGGCGACGGGCGCAGGTCGGGAGAGCCGGCGGTGCCGGCGTCCCACAGCAGCGCCGCCTCGAGCGCGGCGTCGACCGCCTGCCTGACGGCGGCACGCGGGTCGGGCCCGCCGGCCTCCGTCCCGTCGTCGGGAGGGTCGCCAGCGTCGACGGTGGCGTCGACGGTGGGGTCGACGGTGGCGTCGACGGCGGCGGCGACCCGCTCGACGGTGACCGGACCGTCGTCGGACAGCGCGAGGACCGCCTCGAGCACCTGGAGCGTGCGGGCGTCGGCGTGGGCCAGCGCCCGCTCGAGGCTGGTGCGGCTCGACGCGCGCGCGGCGAGGGAGCGCAGCGTCGAGGGCGACGGCGTCGCCAGGTCGGGGCGGGCGCGCAGCAGCGCGACGAGCGCCGCGTCGGAGCGCGCGCGGATCGCGTCGGTGAACGTCCGGGGGGCCGTCGTGCTGGCCATCTGGTCGATGCTACGCGCCCGGCCGTGACGGCTCACGGCACGCGGCGGCTCAGGCGCGGGCGGCCACCAGGTCGGCCTCCGCCGTCGCCCGGCACACCTCGTCCCACGGCGTGGGCTCGATGCCGAACCGGTCCCGGGCCGCGGAGCCGTCGAGGACGTACGGCCGCTCGAACTGGTAGACCAGCTCGCGGAGCTCGCGCAGGACCGGCGACACGACGCCGAGCGCGGCGAGAGCCGGCCCGCGCAGGCCCGAGACCCGGACCGGCGGCCGGCCCGCGGCGGCGAGGACGTCGGTCAGGGCCTGCTCCTGCGTGCGCGCCGGGTTGCTCGGGGTGTGCCAGACGCGGCCGTGAGCGCCCGGGTCGGCCGCGGCCGCCACGAGCGTGCGGGCGGCGTCGCGCACGTCGGTGAACGTGTGCGGCTGGTCGGTGCGGCCGATCATGGTCACGCGCCGGCCGCGCAGCGCGGCGGGCAGCACGCGCGTGAGGTGCCCGCTGTCGCGGTCGATCCCCGGGCCGGCGAAGTCGGAGCTGCGCACCTCGACGGCCCGGACCCGCCCGGCGTCGTGCGCCGCCTTCGCGTCCGCCCACATCCGGGCCCGGAGCCGGCCCTTGCGGCCGGTCGCGGCGTCGGGCAGGCCCTCGGTCATCGGCCCGTCGACCGGCCCGTAGGGGTAGAGGTTGCCCGTGACGGCGTAGACCGCGCCGGAGCGCTCGGCCGCGGTGAGCAGCGACGCCGCCAGCGGCGGCCACAGCGTCTCCCACGTCGTGTAGTCGCTCGGGTTCGCGCAGTTGTACAGGACGGCGGCGCCGTCGGCGGCGCGTGTGAGCGCGTCGACGTCGCTGGCGTCGAGCGCGACATGCGTGACCCCGTCGACGCCGGTGCCGCGCCCCGAGCGCGTCGCGACGGTCACGCGCTCGCCGCGCCCGGCGAGGAGTGCGGCGACGTTGCGCCCGACGGGACCGGCGCCGACGACCAGGTGATGAGCGGACATGAGGGGTGCTCCTTTCCGAGAGCACTGCTCTCGCCGTGGGTGGTGCCAGCGTGGCACGCCGCGCGGGGGTTTGGCAAGAGCACTGCTCTCGATTGTGTGCATCGCTCTGGCGTGCCACCCTGGCCGGCATGCCCGACCGCACGACGCCCCGCACCGCCCGCGCGCTGGCGCGCGAGACGCTCACGCGCGAGATCCTCGCCGCGGCGCGCGAGCGCCTCACCGCCGAGGGCCCGGCGGCCCTGTCGCTGCGCGCGGTCGCGCGTGACGTGGGGATGGTGTCGTCGGCGGTCTACCGCTACTTCCCCAGCCGCGACGCGCTCCTGACGGCGCTCATCGTCGAGTGCTACGAGGAGCTCGGGGAGGCGGTCGAGCGGGCGGAGGCCGCGGTCGACCGGGACGACCTGGCGGGGCGCTGGCTCGCCGCGTGCCGGGCGGTGCGCGCCTGGGCGGTGGAGCACACGGGCGAGTTCGCGCTGCTGTACGGCACGCCCGTGCCGGGGTACGCAGCGCCCCAGGACACGATCGAGCCGGCCACGCGCGTGGTGCAGGTGCTCGTGCGCGTCGTCGTCGCGGCGTCCGCGGCCGGCGCCCGGCCGGCCGGGCCGCCGCCCGCCGTCGGGCGGCCCGACGACGGCGCGCAGAGCCTCGCCGACACGGTCGCGGGGGCCCGCGCGTTCGTCGTCGAGCGCGGGCTGACCGACGACGCGCCCCCCGAGACGGTCGCCCGGACGCTCATGGCGTGGACCACCGTGTTCGGCACGGTCTCGTTCGAGCTGTTCGGCCACCTGGTGGGCTC
>JAPSLD010000225.1 GCA_031181105.1 Isoptericola sp.
CGTCCGACGTCGGCTGGACCGACATCGAGCGCGACGTGCTCGACGAGATGCGCTGGCTGACGCCCGCGGAGCTGCGCGCCCAGCCGCTCGAGGTGTTCCCCACCGCCCTTCCCGACGTCGTCGAGGCACTCGCGGGCGGGTGGGACGGCACGGTGCGGCACCTCGGCACCGAGTACGACGACTGACGGCGCGTTCTTCATCGCCTGCGGCGACAAAGTTCACCCGCCCGGAGGGGCAGTCTCGAAGCTCCATCCGGCGACGTCCTGGTTACCCTGGGCAACCAGGGACGGCGGGCTACCGGGCCCCCGCGCCGGGAGGGGCATCGGCATGAATCGCTTGACCAAGGCTGCGATCGCGACCGGGGGAGCAGCGCTGCTGCTGCTCGGCGGGGCACAGACCCTCGCGTACTGGACGGCTGAGGGCACCGCCACGGGCATCGACGTGACCGCCGGGACGTTGACGATGACGGACGGCACGTGCGGAGACTGGACGCTCGACGGCGGGGGCGCCGTGACCGAGGGCATCGTGCCCGGCGACACGCTCACCACCATGTGCACCATGACCGTCGGCGGCACGGGCGACCACCTCGCGCTCGGCGACATCACCGTCTCGACGCCCGGCTGGCTCGCCGACAACGCGCTGACCGCGTCGCTCGAGGTCTCGGTGGCGAGCGCGACGCTCGGCGGGGCGGCGCTCGTCCTGCCACTCGTCGAACCCGTCCCGGTCTCAGCGTCGGACGAGCTCCAGGTCGTCGTCGAGGCGGTGTTCGACGAAGCCGCGACCAACGACACTCAGGGGTTGACGGCCGCGCTCGAGGACATCACCGTCCAGGTGACGCAGGCCCACGCCGTCGCCCCCTGAGTCGGTATGCGTACCGTCGTCCGCCTCGCGGGGCGCGGGCTCGCTGCCGCCGTCGTGACGGTCGCGGGCGCCGCGCTGCTGGTCGGGGTGCTGCTGCCACGCCTCGCGGGGGCCACCCCGTACGCCGTCGCGACCGGCTCGATGGCTCCGGCGCTCGACATCGGCGCGCTCGCGGTAGTACGCCCGGTCGACGCAGCCTCGATCTCCACCGGTGACGTCGTGACGTACCAGCTGCGCTCGGGCAGGCCCGAGGTGGCCACGCACCGTGTGGTCGGGGTCGGCACGACGGTCGGCGGTGACCGCACGTTCGTCACGCAGGGCGACGCGAACTCCGTCCCCGACGACGAGCCCGTGCACGAGGTGCAGGTACGGGGAACGCTCTGGTACGCGGTGCCGCTGCTCGGCCACGTGTCGTCCCTGGCCTCGGGTCAGCAGCGCGAGGCGGTGGGCACGGCGCTCGCCGTCGGGCTGCTCGGCTACGCCGGGCTGCTCGTGATCCGTGAGGTGCGGGCGCGGCGCAAGGGGGGCGAGGCATGACCCGAGGCCGGACGGCGGCGCTCGTCGCCGGCGCGAGCCTGGCCGCCGCCCTGGCCGGTACGGGTGCCTCTGCCGTCACGTCGCCGTCCGCGACGGCGAACGGCGACGTCGGTGCGGTGGCGCTCAGCGTCGACGGGCAGGCGTGGTCCGAGGAGCTGGACGTGCCGCTGCTCGATCCCGATCAGGTCTGGGTACCGGGGGACGTGGAACGCGCGTCGTTGTTCGTGCGCCATG
Source organism: Isoptericola sp. (assembly GCA_031181105.1). Lineage (GTDB taxonomy): Bacteria > Actinomycetota > Actinomycetes > Actinomycetales > Cellulomonadaceae > Isoptericola. The sequence goes on from JAPSLD010000225.1 coordinate 1,633, forward strand.
ACGGGGCCGGCGAGGCTCGCGGCACGGTGACCGTATCGGTCGGCGGCCACCCGGAGCTCGCCGAGGCGATCGACCTGCGCGTGCGCGCCGGTCAGGACCCGTGGCGCGCCGGCGGGTCCGCGCCGCTGACCGTCGGCCACGAGGATGTGGTGCCGGTCGAGCTCGAGGTCGCGCTCGCGCCGGGCGCGGGAGATGCCACGCAGGGTGCGACCGTCCGGCTCGACGTCGCGGTCGTGCTCGCCGGAGACGGCGTCGGGACGACGGTGCCGCCAGGCCTCTCGGAGAGCCTGCTGCCCCGGACGGGCGCCGACGCGTGGCTCCTGGTGCTGGCCGCGGCGGTCACCGCCGGAGGGATCGCCGTCCGCGGCGGCGTGCGGCGGCGGGGAGTCACTGATGACTGAGGGCCCAGGGCGGCTTCGTGCAGGCGTCCTCGCGGGGGTCATCGCCCTCGTGCTCGCGCTCTCCGGCGGGGGAGCGGCGTGGGCCTGGTGGTACGCCACGGCCCAGGCGGACGCGCCCGGCGCCGTGACCTCCGGGTCGGTGGACCTGCAGGTCGTCGGGCTCGGCAACGGGCTCGTCGGCCCCGGCGGCTCGGTCGAGCTGCCCGCACTCGGCCTGGCCGGTGCGTTCCCGGGCAGCGGCAGCTCCGAGGTCGTCACGGTCCGCAACGCGAGCAGCCGAGCCGCGTCGGTCACCGCCATGATGACGCGGACGGGCACCTTGGGCTCGGAATTCACCACCACGGCGACCTTCGGTGGGAGCGACAGCGGCCCGGGGTGCGCGGGCGGCAGCGGAGCGACGACCACGATCCCGGCCGGCGCTACCACGACCCTGTGTCTCGCCGTCGGGCTGTCGGCGACTGCGCCGTCGGCCACCCAGGGCCAGTCGGGTGGTGTGACGACCACCGTCACGGCTTCGCTGCCGGGCACCTCGTGGACGGACCGGGGGACGATCACCAGCGGCGTCGTGAGTGCCGGCGTCGTGCCCGCCACGACGCTCAGCTGCGGTGCGATCGGTGCGCTCTCGGTGACGTTCAACTGGACGGCGGTCACGGGCGCGACGTCGTACGTCCTGCACTCCGGACCCAACGGGACCACCACCGAGACTCTGACCACCACGACTCGCAGGTTCACGACGGCACTCGCCTCCGGGACTGCGTGGGTCATCACGCAGCGAGCCTTCGGCCAGGTCACCTGGGTCTCGGCACCGTCAAACGCGAGGAACTACACCGTCGCGGTCGTCTCCCTCTGCGGCTGAGAGTCGTTCGGGCGACGAGCTCGCGAGCCCGTAGCATGTGCCGGTGCCTTTAACGATCGGCGTCCTCGCCCTGCAAGGAGACGTGCGCGAGCACGTCGCCGCGCTCGAGTCCGCCGGGGCGCGCGGCGTGGCCGTCCGCCGGCGCGGCGAGCTCGAGGCCGTCGACGGCCTCGTGCTCCCCGGCGGCGAGTCGACGACGATCGACAAGCTCCTCCGCCTCTTCGAGCTCGCGGAGCCGCTGCGCGCCGCGATCGACGA
>JAPSLD010000226.1 GCA_031181105.1 Isoptericola sp.
CGGCTCGGTGGTCTCGTCACCGGCGGGCTCGCTGCCTCCGCCGCACGCGGCGAGCGCGAGCGTCGAGGTGAGCGCGGCGGCAAGAAGGATGCTCCGTCGCATCGGTTCACTCCCAGCTTCGTCGAAAGGTGGCTCTCAGGGCGCCCCGGTCTGCGGGGCGGAGGGTCCGTCGTCGGGCCCTGCTGGGCGACAACGTAGGCGGGCGGAGGGATGTTTTGCAAGATCTTGCGATAACGTTGCGGCAACGGTTGCAGCGCTCTAGAGTCCTTCCGGCCCCTCGCGGGGCTCGGGCTCGACGACGCCGGCCGTCGGACCAGGACGAGGAGGTCCGATGTCTCTTAGAATTCCGCGGGTGCGCACCCGCCTGAGCGACCTGGCCGAGCAGGCCGGCGTCTCCACCGCCACCGTCTCGCGCGTGCTGAACGGCAAGCCGGGCGTGGCGAGCGAGACGCGCCACGCCGTCCTGGCCGCGCTCGACGTGCTGGGCTACGAGCGCCCCCAGGCCCTGCGCGGACGCTCGGCCGGGCTCGTCGGGCTCCTCGTGCCCGAGCTGACGAACCCGGTCTTCCCGGCGTTCGCCCAGGCGATCGAGTCGCTGCTGTCCGAGCGCGGCTACACGCCCCTGCTGTGCACCCAGGAGCCCGGCGGCACCACCGAGGACGAGTACGTCGACACGCTCGTCGACCACTCCGTGGACGGGATCGTGTTCATCTCGGGCCTGCACGCCGACACGCGCGCGGACCATTCCCGCTACGAGGTGCTGCGCAGCCGTGGGATCCCGATCGTCCTGGTCAACGGCTACGCCGAGGGCATCGACGCGCCGTTCGTGTCCCCCGACGACGCCGCGAGCGTCGACCTCGCCGTGCGACACCTCGTCTCGCTCGGGCACGAGCGCATCGGCCTGGCGATCGGCCCGGAGCGGTACGTGCCGGCGCGGCGCAAGGTCGCGGCGTTCGCCGCCGCGCTCGTCGAGCACGGCCTGGCGAAGGACGCGGCCGAGGTGCTGAGGGACCACGTCGTGAGCACGCTGTACACGCTCGAGGGCGGGCAGGCGGCCGCGGCCGAGCTCGTCGGTTCCGGCCACACCGCGATCGTGTGCGGCTCGGACCTCATGGCGCTCGGCGCCGTGCGCGCCGCGCGCTCGCGGGGCCTGCGCGTGCCCGACGACGTCTCGGTGGTCGGGTACGACGACGCGCCGCTCATCGCGTTCACCGACCCGCCCCTGACGACGGTCCGCCAGCCCGTGGAGGCGATGGCGAGGGCCGTCGTGAGCGCGCTGCTGTCCGAGATCGCGGGCGACCGCGCGCCTCGTACCGAGCTCCTCTTCGCACCCGAGCTCGTGGTCCGCGGCTCCACCGGCTCGGCCCCGCGCCCGGCGCGCTGACCGGTCCGGCGGCCCGCCGGAAACCCTGGTGAAACGGTTGCAGCAATGCTTACACTCGATCGCTGCACCGCCCGACGACCTGTGAGGAAGCACTCCGCGATGACGAGCACCCAGTCCACCGCGCCCGCCCCCGACACCCTGACCGCGGGCGCCGTCGTCCACCTGGGCACCGACGCCGCGCGCGAGTGGTGGCGCGAGGCCGTGATCTACCAGGTCTACCCGCGCTCGTTCGCCGACGGCGACGGCGACGGCATCGGCGACATCCCGGGCGTCACCGCCCGCCTCGACCACCTGCGGACGCTCGGCGTCGACGCGGTCTGGCTCTCGCCGTTCTACCGCTCGCCCCAGAAGGACGCCGGGTACGACGTCGCCGACTACCGCGACGTCGACCCCCTCTTCGGCACGCTCGAGGACTTCGACGAGATGCTCGCCGCCGCCCACGCCCGCGGCATCCGCGTCATCGTCGACCTGGTGCCGAACCACACGTCCGACCAGCACGCGTGGTTCCAGGCGGCGCTGGCCGCCGCCCCGGGCTCACCCGAGCGCGCGCGGTACATCTTCCGCGACGGCCGCGGACCGGCCGGCGAGGAGCCGCCGAACAACTGGCAGTCGATCTTCGGCGGCCCGGCGTGGACGCGCCTGGAGCCCCGCGAGGACGACGGCCCGCGGGGCCCGCAGTGGTACCTGCACCTGTTCGACGCCTCGCAGCCGGACCTCGACTGGAACCACCCCGAGGTCCGCGCCGAGCTCGAGGACGTGCTGCGGTTCTGGCTCGACAAGGGCGTCGACGGCTTCCGCGTCGACGTCGCGCACGGCCTGGTCAAGGCGGAGGGGCTGCCCGACTGGGAGGGCAGCGTCGCGATGGTCGACGGGACCGTCGACGAGGAGGCCGTCGACGCCGGCGCGCCGGAGGACGGCTCGACCGGTGCGGGCAACCACGGCCCGATGTTCGACCAGGACGGCGTGCACGAGATCTACCGCTCGTGGAACCGCGTGCTCGCCGAGTACGAGGGCGACCGGTGCCTGGTGGCCGAGGCGTGGGTCGAGCCGCTCTCGCGCCTGGCGCGCTACGTGCGCCCCGACGAGATGCACCAGGCGTTCAACTTCTCGTTCCTCACGACGGGCTGGGACGCGAGCGCGCTGCGCACCGTGATCGCAGCGTCGTACCGCGCGAACGACGAGGTCGGAGCGCCCACGACATGGGTGCTGTCGAACCACGACGTCGTGCGTCACGCGTCGCGGCTCGGCCTGCCCGACCCGGGCGTGCGACCGAACGGCGTCTTCGCGACCGACCCGCAGCCCGACGAGGAGCTGGGCCTGCGCCGCGCCCGCGCGGCGTCGCTGCTCATGCTCGGCCTGCCCGGCTCGGCGTACGTCTACCAGGGCGAGGAGCTCGGCCTGCCCGAGCACACGTCGCTGCCCGCCGAGGCGCGCCAGGACCCGGCGTTCTTCCGGACCCAGGGCGCCGAGGCCGGCCGTGACGGCTGCCGCGTGCCGCTCCCCTGGTCCGCGGGCGCGCCGGGCTACGGCTTCGGCCCGACCGGCAGGACGTGGCTGCCCCAGCCGGAGTCGTTCGCGCGCTACGCCGCCGACGTCCAGGTGGGGGTCGAGGGCTCGACGTTCGAGATGTACCGGGCCGCGCTGGCGGTGCGCCGCGCCGAGGGCCTCGGGCACGGCGGCCTCGCCTGGCTGGACGCGTTCGCCGGCTCGCCCGACGTCGTCGCGTTCCGCAACCGCGACGTCGCCGTCCTGGCGAACCT
>JAPSLD010000227.1 GCA_031181105.1 Isoptericola sp.
GCAACGGGTCGGTGACGAGCCGCACGGCGCCGTCCGGGGTCGCCAGGTCGAGCACCGCCGTCGAGTGGCCGAGCCACGTCACCACCAGGCTCACCGGGCTCACCAGGCTCACGGACCCACGCTCCCCCGCCGGGACCGTCCCCGCACGCCGCCGGCGGTCAGCGCGCGGGCGGCGCCTGCCGGCGGTCGTCGCGCCCCCAGCGCTGCGGCTCGGGCACGTCCAGCGCGTCGCACAGCGCGTGCCAGACGACGCGCGGCTCCACGCCGTCGGCCAGCGCGTCGGCGGGCGTGCGGTCGCCCAGGCGCGGGAGCACCTGCTCGCGCACCAGGGCGCGGCCGTAGGCAGGTCCGAAGACCTCGTCGACGAGCTGGGCGAAGTCGCTGTGGCGCACCACCCCAGCCTGCCACGCCGGCGCGGGCCGCCCTGCGCCGTGCGCTCGCGATGTCGGTGGCGGGCCGCACAATGGCCAGGTGACGTCACCGCTCGAGCGCTTCGGCCCGGCCACGCGCGCGTGGTTCGCGGGCGCGTTCGCCGAGCCGACGCCGGCCCAGGCCGGCGCGTGGGAGGCGATCGGCGCCGACCGGCACGCCCTGGTCGTGGCGCCGACCGGATCGGGCAAGACGCTCGCGGCGTTCCTCTGGGCGATCGACCGGCTCACGACGCAGCCGCCGCCCGAGGAGCGGTCGCGGCGCTGCCGGGTGGTCTACGTCTCGCCGCTCAAGGCGCTCGCCGCGGACGTCCAGCGCAACCTGCGCTCGCCGCTCGCCGGCATCCGCCAGGCCGCGGCGCGCGGGGGGCTGCAGGTCACCGACGTCGAGGTCGGGATGCGCACCGGCGACACCCCGCCCTCCGAGCGCAGGGCGTTCGCCACACGACCGCCGGACGTGCTCATCACGACGCCCGAGTCGCTGTTCCTCGTGCTGACCTCGCAGGCGCGCGCGGGCCTCGCCGGCGTCGAGACCGTGATCGTCGACGAGATCCACGCCGTCGCCGGGACGAAGCGGGGCGCGCACCTCGCGCTGAGCCTCGAGCGCCTCGACGCCCTGCTCGAGCGCCCGGCGCAGCGCGTCGGCCTGTCGGCCACGGTACGCCCGGTCGAGGACGTCGCGACGTTCCTGGGCGGCCACCGACCGCCCGCCGACGGGGGCCGCGAGGTCGTCGTCGTGCAGCCGCCCGCGGCCAAGAAGTGGGACATCGACGTCGTCGTGCCCGTGCCGGACCTGGCCGACCTCGACTCGGCGGCGCCCGGCCCCGGAGGACCGGACGACGGCGGCGCGGCGGCGAGCGCACCGCGTGCCGGCAGGGTGCCCGCGGGCGACGAGGAGGCCGACCTGACGGGCGCCGCGACGTCCCCGCTGCGGCGCGCGTCGGTGTGGCCGCACGTCGAGGAGCGCGTCGTCGACCTGGTGACCGAGCACCGCTCGACCCTCGTCTTCACCAACTCCCGCCGCGGGGCCGAGCGCCTCACGGCACGGATGAACGAGCTGTGGGCCGAGCGGCTCGGGATCGACGTGCCGGACCCGGCCACGCAGCAGGCGGCGCAGACCCCCGCGCAGTCGGGCACGGCGGCGGCGGTGCCCGCCCTGCCCGACGGCTCGGCGGCGCCCGTGCTGGCCCGCGCCCACCACGGGTCCATGAGCCGTACGGAGCGCACGCGCACCGAGTCCGAGCTCAAGGAGGGACGCCTGCCCGCGGTCGTCGCGACGTCCTCGCTCGAGCTGGGGATCGACATGGGCGCAGTCGACCTGGTGGTCCAGGTGGGGTCACCGCCGTCGGTCGCCAGCGGCCTGCAGCGCATCGGCCGCGCCGGGCACCAGGTCGGGGCGGTCTCGCGCGGCGTGGTCTTCCCGACGTTCCGCGGCGACCTGGTGCCCGCCACCGTCGTGACCCAGCGCATGCGCGCGGGCGAGATCGAGCACCTGCACGTGCCGGCCAACCCCCTCGACGTCGTCGCGCAGCAGGTGGTCGCCGCGCTCGCCGTCGACGACTGGCAGGCCGACGAGCTCCTCGCGACCGTCCGGCGGGCGGCGCCGTTCGCCACGCTGGGCGACGCGACGTGGCACGCGGTGCTGGACATGCTCGCCGGCCGGTACCCGAGCGAGGACTTCGCCGAGCTGCGGGCACGCATCGTGTGGGACCGGGCGTCCGGGCGCCTGTCCGGCCGGCCCGGCGCCCTGCGTCTCGCCGCCACCAGCGGCGGCACGATCCCCGACCGCGGCCTGTACGGCGTCTACCTCGCGACCGACGGCGACGGCGAGCGCGGCGCGGTGCGCGGCGGCAAGCGGGTCGGCGAGCTCGACGAGGAGATGGTCTACGAGTCGCGCGTCGGCGACACCTTCACGCTCGGCTCGTCCACGTGGCGCATCGAGGAGATCACCCCCGACCGCGTGCTCGTCACGCCCGCGCCGGGCCTGCCCGGGCGGCTTCCGTTCTGGAAGGGCGACTCCCCCGGCCGGCCGGCCGAGCTGGGCCGCGCGGTCGGCGCGTTCGTCCGGGAGACCGACGCGACGCTCGGCGCCGACGGCGAGCTCGGCCGCGCCCGGCTCCGCGACGCCGGTCTCGACGCCTGGGCGGCCGACAACCTCGCGGCCTACCTCACCGAGCAGCGCGAGGCGACGGGCAGGCTGCCGGACGACCGGACGGTCGTCGTCGAGCGGTTCCGCGACGAGCTGGGCGACTGGCGCGTGGTGATCCACTCCCCGTTCGGCGCGCGCGTGCACGCACCGTGGGCCCTCGTCGTCGCCGCCCGGCTGCGCGAGCGGTACGGGCTCGACGTCGCCGCCATGCACGCCGACGACGGCATCGTGCTGCGGCTGCCCGACGCCGGCGACTCGGGCTGGGACCTGGGCGGGGGCAGCACGGGCTGGGACCTGGGCGGGGGCAGCACGGGCTGGGACTCGGGCGGGGGCACCACGGGCCGGGACCTGGGCGCGGGGGCGGGAGACGGCGGCCCGGCCGGCCCTCCGGGCGTCACGGCCGAGGACCTGCTGGTCGACCCCGACGAGGTGCTCGACGCCGTCCGCGGCGAGCTCGGCTCGTCGATCATGTTCGCGGCGCGCTTCCGCGAGGCGGCGGCACGCGCCCTGCTGCTCCCCCGGCGCCGCCCGGA
>JAPSLD010000228.1 GCA_031181105.1 Isoptericola sp.
GGTGCCAGCCGGGCCGGCCGCGTCCGAACGGCGTGTCCCAGGCCGCGGTCTCGGGCTCGCCCGGCTTCGGCGCCTTCCACAGCGCGAAGTCGTGCGGGTCGCGCTTCTCGGACGCCAGCTCGTCGTCCGCCGCCTCGGGGTTGAGGTCCTCGAGGCGCTGCTTGGTCAGGTCGCCGTAGTCGGGCCAGGACCGGACGTCGAACCACACGTTGCCGGGGCCGGTCGCGTACGCGTGCCCGCGCTCGACGAGGCGCTGCATCAGCCGGACCATGTCGGGCACGTGCTGGGTCGCGCGCGGCTCGTAGGTGGGCGGCAGGACCCCCAGCGCGTCGTAGGCGGCGGTGAACGCGCGCTCGTAGCGCGCCGCGTGGGCCCACCAGGGCACGCCGGCCGCGGCGGCCTTGGCGAGGATCTTGTCGTCGATGTCGGTGATGTTGCGGATGAGCGTGACGCGCAGCCCCTTGCGCTGCAGCCAGCGCCGCAGGACGTCGAACGCGACCGCCGGTCGCAGGTGGCCCACGTGCGGGGGCGCCTGGACCGTGGCGCCGCACAGGTAGATGCCGACCTCGCCCGGGTTGAGGGGGACGAAGTCGCGCACGTCGCGCGTCGCGGTGTCGAACAGGCGGAGGGTCACCCGTCCAGGGTACCGGCCGGCCGTTCTGCCAGCGGGTGCGGGGCGGCCGGGCCGCCCTCGGGGACGGTGGGGGTCGCGGCCCCGGCGGCGGCCTCCTCGGCGGCGGCCTGGGGCGTGACGGTCACCTCCGGCGCGATGGTCCCGACCACCACCTCGTGCGCCAGCACCGTGGTCGCGACGGCCTCGCCGCCGCCCGGCGTCGTCGCCGCCTGCTCGCCGTCGGCCACCACGTAGGACGCGACGACGTCGGCGAGCTCGTGGAAGGTGGCGAGCGTGGCGTCGTCGTCGCGCTCGACGAGCCAGCGCAGCTCGACGCCGTCGATCACCGCGACCACGAGCCGTGCGAGGAGCCCGAGCTCGATCCGGTAGGTGATCCCCACGCGGTCGGCGAGCTCGGTGAGGACGCCGACCGCCATGTCCGTCACCTGGTCGATGTGGACGCGGGCGACGTCGTTCATGGCGACCGAGCGCGCCCCGGCGGTCGAGAGCTCGAACGACAGGAGGCGCCGGCCCTCCATCGTGCGCAGCCCCGCCATGAGCCCGTCGGCCGCCGCGTGGACGAGGGCGGAGAAGTCGCCCCCGGCGGGCAGCGACCCGCGCACGGGGTCGACCGCGACCGCCACGAGCGCGCGGCCCATCTCCCGCAGGAGCTCGTCCTTGTCGTCGAAGCAGTAGTGGACGGTGCCGAGGGACACGCCCGCCTCGCGCGCGACCGCGCGCACCGTGACGGCGTCGAGCCCGTCGCGCGCGGCGATCAGCAGCGCCACGTCGGCCAGGTGCGCGCGTCGCTGCGCGAGCGGGAGGCGCTTCACGATCCGTGCGCGACGACGATCGCGGTCGCGATCGCCGCCACTCCCTCCCCCCGGCCGGTCAGCCCGAGCCCGTCGGTCGTCGTGGCCGACACCGACACCGGGGCGCCCGCCGCCCGAGACAACGCCGCCTCGCCCTCGGCGCGGCGCGGGCCGAGACGCGGGCGGTTGCCGACCACCTGGACCGCGACGTTGCCGATGTCGAAGCCCGCGGCGCGGACGCGGCGCGCGGCCTCGGCCAGCAGCGCCACCCCGGAGGCCCCGGCCCACTCGGGCTCGCCCGTGCCGAAGTGGGAGCCGAGGTCCCCGATGCCGGCCGCGGAGAAGAGCGCGTCCGCGGCGGCGTGGGCGGCGACGTCGGCGTCGGAGTGGCCCGCGAGGCCGCGCTCGCCCGGCCAGTGCAGCCCGGCGAGCCACAGCTCGCGGGGCGACCCCTCGGGCGCGTAGGCGTGCACGTCGACCCCCACGCCGGTGCGCGGGAGCCGGGCGGTCACCGGCGCCCCTCGAGCAGCACGCGGGCGAGGGCGAGGTCGCGCTCGGTGGTGATCTTCAGCGCCGACTCCTCGCCCGCGACGACGTGCACCTCCTCGCCCAGCGCCTCCACGAGCCCGGCGTCGTCCGTCGCGGCGACGTCCTCCTGTGCGGCACGCGCGGCCCCGGCGGCGTGGGCGCGCTGGAGGAGCGCACGGTCGAACCCCTGGGGCGTCTGCACGGCCCGCAGCAGGGCGCGGTCGGGCGTGTCCACGACTCGCTCGACGACGGGCCCGGGGTCCGGACGCGCCGCCGACGCACGGGTGGCGGCGGCGGGAGACACGCGCTTGATGGTATCGGTGACCGGCAGCCCGGGCACGACGGCGGGGTGCCCGGCCCGGACGGCCGCCACGACGCGCCGGACCAGCTCGGGCGGAGCGAGCGGCCGCGCGGCGTCGTGCACGAGGACGACGTCGTCCTCGGGGCCGGCGAGCGCGAGACCGGCGGCGACGGACGCCTGGCGGGTGGGCCCGCCGTCGACCACCCGGACGGGGCACGCGACGTGCGCGTCCGCGGCGACGACGTCGGACACCGCGCCGGCGAGGCCCGCCGGCGCCGTCACGACGATCCGGTCGACCACCCCGGACGCCGCGAGGCAACGTGCCGCGTGCAGCACCAGGGGCGACCCGCCGAGGTCGACGAGCGCCTTGGGCACGTCGCGCCCGAGCCGGGTTCCCGACCCGGCGGCGGTGAGGATCGCGAGGGTGGTCACCGACGGTCCCCCGCGGCGGCCGGTGCGATCAGGAGGCGAGCACCTCGTCGAGGATGGCCTCGGCCTTGTCCTCCTCCGTGTGCTCGGCCAGCGCGAGCTCGGAGACGAGGATCTGGCGGGCCTTCGCCAGCATCCGCTTCTCCCCCGCCGAGAGGCCGCGGTCGGCGTCCCGGCGCGAGAGGTCGCGGACGACCTCGGCCACCTTGATGACGTCACCGGACGCCAGCTTCTCCAGGTTCGCCTTGTACCGGCGCGACCAGTTGGTCGGCTCCTCCGTGTACGGAGCACGGAGCACCTCGAAGACCTTGTCCAGGCCCTGCTGGTCGACCACGTCGCGCACGCCCACGAGGTCCACGTTCTCGGCCGGGACCTCGATCGTCAGGTCACCCTGAGCGACCTTGAGCTTGAGGTACA
>JAPSLD010000229.1 GCA_031181105.1 Isoptericola sp.
GCCGGGCGGGCCGGCCCCCCGGGCCCCCCCGGACCCGCCCCGTCACCCGAGCAGGAGAGCACCATGACCGCAGCACGCGACGTCGTCGTCACAGGCCTCGGCGCCACCACGCCTCTGGGCGGCGACGCGCCGACCACCTGGGCGGCCGCCCTGGCGGGCGAGTCCGGCGCCCGGCCGCTCGAGAACGACTGGGCGGAGAGGTACGGGATCCCGGTCACCTTCGCGGCGACCATCAAGGTCAAGCCCGAAGAGGTCCTCCCGCGCCCCGAGCTCAAGCGCATGGACCCCTCGACGCAGTACGCGATGATCGCGGCGCGCGAGGCGTGGCAGGACGCCGGCGCCCCGGAGGTCGACGGCGAACGGCTCGGCGCCGTGGTGTCCTCGGGCATCGGCGGCATCTGGACGACGCTGGACGGCTGGGACGTGCTCAAGGAGCGCGGCGCGCGCCGCATGCTCCCCATGACCGTCCCGATGCTCATGCCCAACTCCCCCGCCGCGTACGTCTCGCTCGAGCTCGGCGCCCAGGCCGGTGCGCACGCGCTCGTGTCGGCGTGCGCCTCGGGCGCGGAGGCGATCGGCTACGCGGTCGACATGATCCGCAACGGCCGGGCCGACGTCGTCGTCGCGGGCGGCACGGAGGCCACGATCCACCCGATGCCGATCGCCGCGTTCGCGGCGTCGCGCACGTTGTCGCTGCGCAACGACGACCCGCAGGGCGCGTCCCGGCCGTACGACGTCGACCGGGACGGCTTCGTGATCGGCGAGGGTGCGGCGGTGCTCGTGCTCGAGAGCGCCGAGCACGCGGCTGCGCGCGGCGCGAACGTCTACGCCCGGATCTCTGGCGTCGGGCTGTCTGCTGACGCCTACCACATCACCTCCCCCGACCCGGATGGCAAGGGTCAGGTCGCGGCAATGCGCCGTGCGCTCGAGGACGCCGGTGTCACCGGGGCCGACGTCGTGCACGTCAACGCGCACGCGACGTCGACCAAGGTCGGCGACCTGACCGAGACCCGCTCGATCCGGGCGCTGCTCGGCGACGACGCGGACCACGTGCAGCTCTCGGCGACCAAGTCGATGACGGGGCACCTCCTGGGCGGCGCCGGTGCGCTCGAGGCGCTGTTCACCGTCAAGGCGGTTTCGGAGCGGCTCGCCCCGCCCACGATCAACGTCGACAACCCGGACCCGGAGCTGCAGGTGCCGCTCGTGCGCTCGGCGCCCGAGAAGCTGCCCGACGGCGACGTCGTCGCGATCAACAACTCGTTCGGGTTCGGCGGTCACAACGTCGCGCTGGCCATCACCAACGCCTGACGAGCACGCTGGCCCCGTCTCCCCGTTCCGGATCTGTCCGGTTGGTTCCTGAAAGTCGCCGAACTTCACCCGCACCGCGGTGATCCCTGCCGCGGGCAACCCTGGTCGGTGTGATCCGCGCCACCTAGCGTGACGCGCGGAGGCCACCACCGGAGTGGCCCCGGACATGCCAGGGGGCAAGCGTGAAGGCTTGGCGTACGCGCGCGCAGGATCGCGACACAGCACCACCGACGGCGGGCCGGCAGCGGCCACGTCACCGACGACGCTTCGACCGGACCACCATCAGGCGCACCGTCGGGGCCTTCACCTCGGCCGGAGTCGTGGGCGCCGCGGCGTTCGCCGGCGCTTCGGTCGCGACGGCCGAGCCGACCGACCAGACCGAGGCGCTGGGCACGTTCCTCGGCGGGAGCGTCCTGTCGGTAGACCTCGACGACATCGCCGAGATCCGCGGGGCCCACGCCGAGCACCCGTCCGGGGACACCCTCGATACCAACCCGCTGAGTGCCGACGTCCTGAACGCCGTCATCGTGGAGCTCCAGGACGACCTGCTGCTCTTCCCCGGGAACGATCTGATCGCGCTCGGCGCCGTCAACCAGTACGCGGCGGCCGACGCCGAGGGCGCGCTCGCCGCGTCCGGTGCGGTGAGCGACCAGGGCGCCATCTCGGTCGGCGGCTCCGACGAGTTCCCGTCGAACGCCACCGTCTCGCTCACGCCGCTGCTCGACGAGACGCTTGCCGACGTCGTCTCGCAGCTCGACCTCGAGCTCGGCGCGCTCGCGGCCTCGGCCGCGTGGCCGGCGGGCGGCGAGCCGACCGGTGACTACCTCATCGCCGACGCGAGCCTGGAGCTCGAGAGCCCGGCCGTCGGAGACATCGTGACGCTCGTGAACGACGACGTCGTGCCGGTGATCAACACCGCCGTGAGCTCGCTCGTCGGGAGCGACGGCGAGCTCGCCGACGCGCTCAACGCGCTCGGCGTCCTCGACCCGGTCCTCGCCCTCCTCGGCGCGGACCTCGAGCCCACGGTCGCGATCGACGTCGACATCCCCGCCGCCCTCGCACCCGTCCTCGCGGACAGCTTCGGCGACGAGGGCGTCGTGATCAACCTGGCCGAGGGCACGGTGAGCGTCGACCTCGAGACCATCCTCGGTGAAGGGTCGCTCAACGACCTCCCGCCCAACACCGAGCTGCTGACCGACGAGGCGCTCGCCGCGATCGCCGCCGGCCTGGCCGCTGCTCTGGACGACCTCACGACCGAGCTGGTCGATGCCGTGGAGACGGCTCTGCTCGCGGCGACGCTCACGCTGACGGTCGACGCTTCGGTCGCGAACCCGGTTCCCGTGCTCCCGGCGCTGCTGGACCTCTCGATCGACCTGGAGACCACCCTCGGCGAGATCGTCGCCGGCACGGTCCCGGCCGACGACGCGACGATCGCGATCTCGCTCTCCGGTATCCCGCTCGAGCTGCCGCTCGGCACCCTGGTCGACGGGCTCGCCGGCCCGCTCAACAGCGTTCTCTTCGGGGAGACCGGCCTGGTGAGCACCCTGGCGGGCACCGTGAACACGGAAGTGCTCACGCCGACGCTGACGGCTCTGTCGCCGGTGTTCGACGGGCTGAACGACGTCGTCAGCATCGTGGTGAACGTCCAGGAGCGGCCGGGCGACCTTCCCGCGCACGACCCCACCGGGACCGAGTCCTTCACCCAGCGCGCACTCACGCTGACGCTCCTGCCCGGTGAGACGCCGCTGGCACAGGTGAACCTGGC
>JAPSLD010000230.1 GCA_031181105.1 Isoptericola sp.
GGCCCTCACCCTCCGCTGCACCTCCGGCTCAGGCGAGCCCTTCGTCGCCTGAGCCTGCGGTTGCGCTCCGGGCGAGTGCCTCGTTCCTCGGCCCTCACCCTCCGCTGCACCTCCGGCTCAGGCGAGGGCGTCGCGGACCGCGCGGGCCACGTCGTCCGGACCTGCGCCGGGCTCCAGCACGGCCACGACGACGCGCTTGCCGTCGGTGCCGGCGGTGCGGACGACGGCCGAGGCCTCGCCGCCGTCCGGGTACGCCTCGGCGACGTGCCGTTCCGTCACGAGCCGCTCCGGCGCGCGCCGGTCGGGCGCGGAGGTCCCCGTGGTGGCGTCGGACGGCCCGGGAACCGGCGCGGTCGCCACGCGCCGCAGGTCGGCGAAGGCCTCCTCGAGCTCCGGGCGCAGGTCGAGGTGCGGGTTGCGCAGCCAACGCCGCAGGATCGCGTTGTGCACCGCGACCACCGAGGCGGCGAACGCGATCGACATCGTCGTCATCGACCGGTCGGGCGGCAGGGTGTCGCGCAGGTAGGCCGTGAACGCCCGCTCGTACCGGTGCGTCGTCACGAGCTCGCGGTCGCGCAGCGCCGGCACCTGCTGCAGCAGCCGGTGCCGCGCGAGCGACGTCTCCCGCTGGCCCACGTGGTGGTCGAAGACGAGGCGGGCGGCCCGGCACACCTCGAGGTACGGGTCGACGGCGGGGTCCCACGCCCGCTCGGACGAGCGGCCGGACTCCTCGCTCGCCCGCGCCTCGGGGCGCGTCTCGGCGAGCATGACCACGACCTCCTCCAGCAGGAGCTCGTGGTCGGCGAACACCACGTCCTCCTTGGAGCGGAAGCGGCGGAAGAACGTCGCCCGGCTGATCTGCGCGGCGTCGGCGATCTCCTCGACGGTCGTCTGCTCGTACCCCTTGCGCGAGAACAGCTCGATCGCGGCGTCGACGGCCTGCGCGTGGGTGTGCGTCCGGACGGCGGTCATGGCAGGGAGGCTACTCCGCGCGCCCGCGGCGACGTTCGTCGAACCCGACGGTGGACGCGCGCCGCGACCGCTGCAGGAACCGGACCTCGCGCACGGCGACGCCGGCCGCGATCGCGAACGGGATCCACGCCCACACGCGTCCGCGCACCACGAGGACGAGCATGAGCAGCGCCACCACGGACGCACCCACGACCGTCCCGAAGCTCGACCACCGCACGTTGCGCACGACGTCGAGCGTAGCCGCCGTGGTGCGTGCGCGTGCGGGACCACGCCTCGAACCGTTTCGGTTGCCGCGGGTATCGTGGATGCACGTGACCCTCACCGATGTCGCCCCCCGCACCGCCCCGACCGAGACCGCCGCGACCCGTGGGTCCGGCAGCACCACCCCGGTCGTCGACGTGTACGTCGACCCGCTGTGCCCGTTCGCGTGGATCACCTCGCGCTGGGCGCTCGAGGTCGCGCAGCACCGTGACGTCCGGCTCACGTTCCGGCTCATGAGCCTCTACCTGCTCAACCGCGACAGGGACATCCCGGCCGACTACCGGGAGCGCATCGAGGCGTCGCGCGGCATCGGCCGCGTGGCGGCGGCCGTGCAGGCCGAGCACGGCGCCGAGGCGTTCTCGGACTTCTACACCGCCGCGGGCACCCGCATCCACGACCGGCAGGTCGAGGACCTCGACGCCGTCGCGCGCGACGCGCTCGCCGAGGCGGGCCTGCCCGCCGAGCTCGCCGACGCCGCGACGTCGGACGCCTACGACGGCGCGCTCGCGGAGTCGCACGAGGCCGGCATGGCCCCCGTCGGGGACGAGGTCGGCACGCCCACGATCCACGTCGACGGCGTCGCCTTCTTCGGCCCCGTCCTCACGCGCATCCCGCGCGGCGAGGACGCGGTGCGGCTGTTCGACGGCGCGGTCGCCCTCGCGTCGTACCCGCACTTCTTCGAGCTCAAGCGCTCGCGCACCGAGCGCCCCACCTTCGGCTGACCACCAGGAGACCACCGCGATGACCCTCGACCTGCGCATCTTCACCGAGCCCCAGCAGGGCGCCTCGTACGACACCCTCCTCGCGGTGGCGAAGGCCACCGAGGACCTCGGCTTCAGCGCGTTCTTCCGCTCGGACCACTACCTGACGATGGGCGGCGACGGCCTGCCCGGGCCCACCGACGCGTGGACCACCCTCGCGGGCCTCGCGCGCGACACCTCCACGGTGCGCCTCGGCACGCTCGTGTCGTCGGCGACGTTCCGCTACCCGGGCGTGCTGGCGATCCAGGTGGCGCAGGTCGACCAGATGTCGGGCGGCCGCGTCGAGCTGGGTCTCGGCGCCGGCTGGTTCGAGGCCGAGCACACCGCCTACGGCATCCCGTTCCCGGCCAAGCGCTTCGGGATTCTCGAGGAGCAGCTCGAGATCGTGACGGGCCTGTGGGGCACGCCCGTGGGGGAGACCTACTCGTTCTCCGGCACGCACTACACCCTCACGGACTCCCCGGCCCTGCCCAAGCCCGCGCAGGCCAAGATCCCCGTGATCGTCGGCGGCGGCGGCCCGAGGCGCACGCCGGCGCTCGCGGCCCGCTTCGCCGACGAGTACAACCAGGCCTTCCCCGAGATCGACGCGATCGGCCCGCGCATCGACGTCATCAACAAGGCGCTGGCCGACGCCGGTCGCTCGCCCGAGTCCCTCACGCAGTCCGTCGCGCTCGTCCTGGCCGTCGGCGCCGACGAGGCCGAGTTCACCCGCCGCGCGGCGGCGATCGGCCGCGAGCCCGCCGAGCTGCGCGAGCACGGCATCGCGGGCACGGTGCCCGAGGCGGTCGACCGCCTGGCGGCGCTGCGCGACCAGGGCGTCCAGCGCGTGTACCTCCAGGTCCTGGACCTGGACGACCTCGACCACCTCGACCTGGTCGCGCGCGAGGTCGCCCCGCAGCTCTGACCGATCGGGGGCCGGGGGCGCCGATAAGGTGTGCGCTTGCACCCTTCACCAGACCTTCACGGTCCCTCGGCCCCCACGATCGGAGCACCATGAGCATCGGCTGGACCCTGCACGGCGACGGGCGGCGCGTCGCGCCCGGCGAGGTCGTCTCGCCCGGGGAGCGCC
>JAPSLD010000231.1 GCA_031181105.1 Isoptericola sp.
ACGCCGGTGGGCTCGTCGAGGACGGGCGGCCCGCCGGGCGTGGGGGCGTCGAGGTGCAGCTCGGCCCCGAACACGGTCGGCAGCCCGACGGCCTTGGCCGCCTGCGAGAACCGCACGACGCCGTACAGGCCGTCGTGGTCGGTGACCGCGAGCGCCTCGAGCCCCAGGCGCGCCGCCTCGGCCGCGAGCTCCTCGGGGTGCGAGGCGCCGTCGAGGAAGCTGTACGCGGAGTGGGCGTGCAGCTCGGCGTACCGCGGCGCCGGGCTAGTCATACAAGGCCTCCACCTGCCAGCGCCCGGCCGCCTGGGCCAGCAGGAGCCCGCGCCCGTCGTCGAGCACCGCCTGCAGGTGGACGCGACGCGGCCCGGCGCACCACCACCGCTCGGCGAGCGGCCACGGACCGGCCCAGCCGACCACCTTCTGCTCCTCCTCCTGACCAGGGTCGCCCCAGCGGACGAGCGCGGGCTCGCCGCTCGCGGCGAGGCGCACGTCGACGACGACGTCGCGCCCGGCGACGTCGAGCACGCGCGCGGGCACCGGCTCGGGCAGGAGGGTGGCCGGCGCGGGGCTCGGCAGCGCGCCGGGCCAGGGCAGCCCGGGGTCCCGCTCGGGCGCGGCCTCCTCCCCGAAGGGCACGAGCTGCACGCGGTCGCGCGCGTCGCGGCCGCCCTGGATCCGGACCGTGAGCACGGCGTCGCCGCCGAGCAGGCCCTGGACGCGCCCGAGCGCCCGGCGCGCGCGGGCGTCCTCCCCCGCGTCGGGACCCCACAGGCGCGGCTGGTGCACGCCGGCGGGCGCCACCTCCTCGGCCGCCAGCGCGAGCCGGACGATCGGGGCGACGACCGGCGCGTCGCGGCCGGGCGGCGCGCTCAGCCAGCCCTCGAGCTGCCAGCGCACGCGGTCGGTGATCCGGGCGGCGCTCATGCCGCCCGTGGCGGCGTCGTCGGTGCGCCACACGCGCTCGAGCTCGCGCTCGGCGGTGTGCGCGGTGATGCGCAGCCGCCCGCACGCGAGCCCGCGGTCCGCGAGCAGGGCGTGCAGCTCCTCGGCGAGGCGGCGCGCGGCGAACGTGGCCACGTCGACCCGCAGCGCCGGCGGGTCGAGGTCCTGGGCGACGGCGAGGTCGGCCTCGATCCGGCGGCGCGCGGGCGGGCGCAGGTCCTCCCCGAGCGCGAGCCGGTGCGCCCAGGACCCGAGGTCGCCGAACCGGGCGCCGACGCTCGCGACCGGCAGCGCGGCGAGGTCGCCCAGGGTGCGCAGGCCGAGGCGCCACCACAGGCTCACGGCCTCGTCGACCGCTGCGGCGGTGGCCGCGTCGGCCGCGGCGTGCACGAGCTCGCCCACGGGCCGCCCGGCGAGGAACGCGGGCGAGGTGCCGGGCGGCACGACGGCGTCGGAGCGGGCCGCGAGCACCGCGGCGAGCAGGCCGTCGGCGACCCCGACCTGGCACTCGTGCCCGGTCCGCGCGGCGACCGCGCCGACGAGCGCCTCCGCGAGGGCCCGCTCGGACCCGTGGTACCGGGCGGCGCCGTCGGCGGGCAGCAGGAGCAGTCCCGGGCGGGCGACCTCGAGCCCGGCGACGACCGACTCGGCCGCGAGCGCCACGGGCTCGAACTCCCGCGCGTCGCGGGCGTCGTCGGCCTCGAGCAGGACGAGCTCGGGGCAGCGCTCCTGCGCCTGCCGGCGGCGCATGCCGCGGCGCACCCCCTGCGACCGCGCGACGGCGGACACCGCGACCGTGGCGCCCGCGGCCATGACCGCGGCCGGGACGTGCGCGTCGAGGCCCGCGACGGCGAGGGCCGCGACCACGGGCCAGTCCGGGACCCAGAGGACGGCCGTGCGCATCACGCCACCACCCGCAGGTGCCCGCCCCCGGCCGCGCCGGCGGCAGGCGCCGCGACCGGGGCGGGCTCGACGACCGTGGGCACCTCGACGTCGATCTCCACGGGGCGCGCGGCGGCGCCGCGGCCGGTGCGCAGCACGCTCAGCGTCCGCCGGCGCAGCCAGCCCGCGCCGGCGTCGGCTCCCGCCCAGGACCCGCCGCGGGCGTCGAGGGTCACGTGCGCGCCGGGCCAGGCGGTGGTCGAGGCCAGGAGGGCGCCCCGCTCGCGCGCGCGGGCCGCCAGCCGCCGCCGGTCGGCGTCGGTCAGCGCCGCCCGCGGCCCCGTGACCACGACGTCCATGCCGTCGAGGAGCGCGGCGACGACGGCCGGCGCGTCCGGGCCGGGCCGGGGCACGAGCGCGGTGCGCTCGAGCACGACCCCGACGTCGGCGGCCGCGAGCATGCCCACCGCGGGCGCCCCGACGAACGCCACCCACGCCCCCTCCTGCGACGGCGCCGCCAGCAGCGCCAGCAGCAGCGACGTCGAGCCCCGCACGGACAGCGTCCCGCCGCCGCGCAGCGCGCCGCCCGGGACCAGGCGGGCCAGGGCGGGGTGCACCGGCCACGCCCGCCCGTCGGCCGGGAGGGTCGTGGTGCGCTGCTCGGCCTCACGCAGGGCGGCCAGCGCGTGCGCGTGGCGGGCACCGGCCTCGCGCTCGGGGACGACGACGGTCACGCGGCCTCCTCCCGGCGGTCTAGCACGTGTTCGAACGCTTGTTCGAACACCTCCAGTGTTCGTCGCCGCGGCTACCCTGTCAACCGCGCCGGTCAGCGTCACAGGCACCGGCACGCCCACCGGCAGAACGACGAGGAGGTCGTCACCCATGACCCGTCCCACGGAGTCCCGCACCGCGATCGTGACCGGAGGCGCTCGCGGCATCGGGGCCGCCACCGCCCGCCGGCTCGCCGCCGACGGCCACGCCGTCGCCGTGCTGGACCTGCTCGACGAGCAGGCCGCCGAGACCGCGTCGGACATCGCCTCGGGCGGCGGGCGTGCGCTCGGGATCGGGGTGGACGTCGCCGACGCCGACGCCGTCTCCGCGGCCGTGGCGCGCGTCGCCGACGAGCTCGGGCCGCCCACGATCCTCGTCAACAACGCCGGCATCCTGCGCGACAACCTGCTGTTCAA
>JAPSLD010000232.1 GCA_031181105.1 Isoptericola sp.
AGGCCGGCGGGCTCGACGACGTCGCGGCGATCGCGGTCGGCGGCCAGCAGCACGGCATGGTCGCCCTCGACGCCGAGGGCAACGTGGTCCGCGACGCGCTGCTGTGGAACGACACCCGGTCCGCGGCGGCCGCCGAGGACCTGGTCCACGAGCTCGGCGACGGCTCGCGCGAGGCCGGCGCCCAGCGGTGGGCCGACGCCACCGGGTCGGTGCTCGTCGCCTCCCTGACGATCACCAAGCTGCGCTGGCTGCGCGACGCCGAGCCCGAGAACGCGGCGCGCGTCGCCGCCGTCGCGCTCCCCCACGACTGGCTGAGCTGGCGCATCGCCGGGTACGGGCCGGCCGGGGACCCGTCGGCCCCGCTCGGCCCGCAGCTCGACCAGCTCTTCACCGACCGCTCCGACGCCTCGGGCACGGGGTACTACGACGCCGAGGCCGACGGCCCGGACGGGCAGCGCGCCGGGGCCTACCGCCGCGACCTGCTCGAGCTCGCCCTGGGGCGCGACGACGTCGTGCTGCCGCGCGTGCTGGGCCCGTCCGAGCCCGGCGGCGTCGCCCACCCGTCCGTGGCCGGCTCCGCCGTCGACGGCGGCGCGCTCCTCGGCCCGGGCGCCGGCGACAACGCGGGCGCGTCGCTCGGGCTGGGGATGCGGCCCGGCGACATCGCGATCTCGATCGGGACCTCCGGCGTCGTGTCCGCGGTGGCGCCGCGGCGCACGGCGGACGGGTCCGGCGCGATCAACGGGTTCGCCGACGCGACCGGCAACGCGCTCATGCTCGCCGTGACGCTCAACGCCGCGCGGGTGCTCGACGCCGCCCGGACCGTGCTGGGGTGCGACTTCGACGAGCTGGCGCGCCTCGCGCTGGCCGCCCCGCCCGGGGCGGACGGGCTCGTGCTCGTGCCGTACCTCGAGGGCGAGCGCACCCCGAACCGTCCGGACGCGACCGGGACCCTCCACGGCATCCGCCTGGCGACGTCGACCCGCGAGCACCTGGCCCGCGCGTACGTCGAGGGCATGCTGTGCGGGCTCGCCGACGGGCTCGACGCGCTGCGCGCCCAGGACGTCCCGGTCGAGCGGGTGCTGCTCATCGGCGGCGCCGCCCAGTCACCCGCCGTGCAGGCCGTCGCGCCGCAGGTGCTCGGGCTGCCCGTCTCGGTCCCCGAACCGGGCGAGTACGTGGCCGACGGCGCGGCCCGTCAGGCGGCGTGGGTGCTCGCCGCGACCGCCGACCCGGCCGCCGAGGCGCCCTCGTGGTCGACCACGATCGCCACGACGCTCGACGCCGACCCGCAGCCGGTGGTCCGCGAGCAGTACGCCGCGGTCCGCGACCGGGGTCTGAGCCGATGAGCATCGAGACCGCGCGCACGACCGTCGGCGAGCGCGTGGCCGGGCTCGCGCACCGGGCGCACGCGCTCGACATCGCCCTCCACACGGTCCAGGTGAGCGTCGGCGGCGACACGGTCCTGGCCGCCGCGTGCGACCCCCTCGGCCTGGACGCGCCGCAGCGGATGTACTCGGTGTCCAAGACGGTCACGGGACTCGCGATCGGCCTCCTCGCCGGCGAGGGCGCGCTCGACCTGGACGACCGGGTGGTCGACCACTTCCCCGAGATGCGGCCCGTGCACCCGTGGCTCGAGGCCACGACGCTGCGGCACATGCTCGCGATGCGCGGCCCGCACCGGTCGACGACGTACAAGCTCACCGAGGGCGGATGGCTGGAGTCGTACTTCCGCGTGCCGCCGACGCACCCGCCGGGCACCGTCTTCACGTACGACACGAGCGCGTCCTACGTGCTCGCCGCCCTCGTGGAGCGGCTGGCGGGCACGTCGCTCGCCGAGTACCTGCGCCCCCGCCTGCTCGACCCGCTGGGCGTCGGCCGGGACCTGCGCTTCCTCACCGGGCCGGAGGGCGTCAGCCACGGCGGCTCGGGCATGGTCTGCACGCCCCGGGACCTGCTGGGCCTGGCGCACCTGCTGAACGACGGCGGCGTGCACGACGGCGCGCGGCTGCTGCCGGCCGACTACCTGACCGCCGCGGTCCGACCGCAGGCCGGCACCGCCCTGCAGACGTGGGGCGCGTCGCTGCGCCACGGCTACGGCTACCAGCTCTGGCTCCCGCCGCAGGGAGGCTGGCTGATGTTCGGCCTCGGCGGGCAGATCGTCTACGGGGATCCGGCGCGGTCCCTCGCCGTCGTGGTCACCGCGGACTCCCAGGCCTGCGCGAGCGGCGACCAGCGCCTCCTCGACGACGTCCTCGGGCTGCTCGTCGAGCCGCTCGCCGCCGCGCTCGACGACGGCGGCCGGGCCGGTCTCGACGGCGCCCCGGGCGTCGAGCTCGCGTGGCCGGCACCGCGGCACGACGCCGCGCACGCGCGCCCGGTCGAGGCGCGCTACGCGAACACCCACCCCGGCCCCGGACCGGCGGAGCTCGTCCTGTCCCTCGGCCACGACGGCGGCCGCGTGCGCGCGGCGGGTGCCGGGGCCGTGGCCGGGGGCTGGGAGCTCGAGCTGCGGTTCGACGGTCCGACCCGGGCGCGGCTCGACGGCCAGCCGGCGGTGGTCACCGCGGGCTGGAGCGGCCCGGACACGCTCGACCTGCGCTGCGCCATGCACGGTGACGACCTGGCCACCTGGCGGGCACGGCTCGCCTGGGCGGCCGACGGCTCCCTGGCCGTCCAGTCACAGGTGTTCGGCGAGTCGGCCGACCCGGCGTGGGGGTACCACGCGGCCTACCGCCCGGTCAGCCCTTGACGGAACCGATGAGCGCACCCTTGACGAAGTAGCGCTGGATGAACGGGTAGACGAGCAGCATCGGCAGCGTCGCCACGACGATCACGGACATCTTCACGGACTGCGCCGGCGGCACGACGTCGACGACCGTGGCGTCCGCGTTCATGCCGCTCGCGACGATGACGATCTGGCGCAGCAGGATCTGGATCGGCCACTTCGTGGAGTCGTTGATGTACAGGATCGCGTTCTGGTACGTGTTCCAGTAGCCGA
>JAPSLD010000233.1 GCA_031181105.1 Isoptericola sp.
TGCGCCAGGTCGTGCAGCCACCGGGCCGCGAGGACCTGCGCCTCCACGCCGACGTCGAGGTCCGTGAGCGGGTCGTTGCCGTGCGCGTCGCAGCCGTGCTGCGACACGATCGCCTGGGGCCGCAGCTCGCGCAGCACGGCCGGTACGACGGCGTCGATCGCCCGCAGCCAGCGCGTGCCGTCCGTGTGCGGCGGCAGGGCGACGTTGACCGCCGTGCCCTGCGCGCGCGTGCCGCCCGCGTCGGCAGGGCTCCCCGTGCCGGGGAAGAGCGTGTGCCCGTCCTGGTGGACCGAGAGCGTCACCACGCGGTCGTCGTCCCAGAACGCGGCCTCGACGCCGTCGCCGTGGTGCGCGTCGAGGTCGACGTACGCGACCCGCTCCGCACCCAGGTCGAGCAGCCGCTGCACCGCCGCGGCGGCGTCGTTGTAGACGCAGAACCCCGACGCCGCGTCGCGACGTGCGTGGTGCATCCCGCCCGCGACGTTCACGCCGTGCAGGGCCTCGCCGCGCCACACGGCCTCGGCCGCGTCGACCGACGCGCCGACGATGCGCGCCGCGGCCTCGTGCATGCCCGCGAAGACCGGGTCGTCCTCGGTCCCGAGCCCGCGCAGCGGGTCGGGGGTGCCCGTCGCGGCCGCCCGGCGGACGGCCTCGACGTACTCGGCGTCGTGCACGGTCAGCAGGATCTCGTCGGACGCGGGCCCGACGTCGGCCACGTCCAGGCCGGGCACGTCGAGCAGCCCGAGCTCGCGGACGAGGCGGAGGGTGAGGTCGAGGCGCGCCGGCGACATCGGGTGCCCGGGACCGAAGTCGTATCGCAGGAGCTCGGGGCTCCACAGGAGCCGGGCGACGCGCATCCCGCCACGGTAGCCGAACCCGTGGCAGGCTGGTGCGGCACGCTCCGTCGCCGAGACGGGGCGTGCTGCGGGTGCAGCGGGTGCACACGCGGACCGGAGGGAGGCCAGGTGGCGGCGACGTGGCGCGGTCGGCGCCTGGCTCTGCACGAGTGGGCGGACCAGGTCGCCCGCGAGTACCCGGCACGCCTGGCCATGGCCGTGTTCGCCGCGGTCATCGCGTTCTTCACGCTGCTGCTGCTGCCGCCGTTCGCGACCGCGACGGGCGAGCGCGCGCCCTTCGTCGACGCGCTCTTCACGGCCACGTCGGCCGTCTGCATCACCGGGCTCGTCGTCGTCGACACCGGCGAGTACTGGTCCGACTACGGACGCGTCGTCATCCTCACGGGCATCAAGGTCGGCGGGCTCGGCGTCATGGTCATCGCGTCGCTCCTCGGCATGGCCGTCTCGCGGCGCATCGGCCTGACCCAGCGTCTCCTCACGGCGTCGGAGACCAAGACGAGCCGGCTCGGCGAGGTCGGCGCCCTCGTCCGGCTGATCGTCGTCACGTCCACGACGATCGAGGCGATCATCGCCCTGGTCCTGCTCCCGCGCTTCCTCGCGCTGGGCGACAGCGTCGGCGACGCGGTGTGGCACTCGGTCTTCTACGGCGTCTCGGCGTTCAACAACGCGGGGTTCGTCCCGACGAGCGAGGGGCTCGAGCCGTACGCGGCGGACTGGCTGGTCATCGTGCCGATCGGGCTCGGCGTCCTCATCGGCTCGCTCGGGTTCCCCGTGATCCACAACCTGCTCGTGACGCGCCGCGAGGGGCGGCGGTGGCTGCGCAGCTGGTCCCTGCACACCAAGCTGACGATGACGACGAGCCTCGTGCTCGTCGCCGCGGGCATGGTGCTCATCGGCGCGATGGAGTGGACCAACGAGCGCACCCTGGGCACCCAGGGGCTCGGCCACCGGCTCCTGTCCGTCTTCTTCACCGCGATCAACCCCCGCTCGGGCGGGTTCAGCACCCTCGACACGGGCGAGATGCGCCAGGAGACGTGGCTCGTGACCGACGCGCTCATGTTCGTGGGCGGCGGGTCGGCGTCGACGGCGGGCGGCATCAAGGTCACGACGCTCGCCATCATGCTCCTGGCGATCGTCGCCGAGGCGCGCGGCGACCGGGACACCGAGGTGTTCGGGCGCCGCCTGCCGCGCGACACGCTCCGGCTGTCGATCGCGGTCGTCTTCATGGGGGCGACGGCGGTGCTCGTCTCGTGCCTGGCCCTGCTGGAGATCACGGAGTTCGAGCTGTCGCGCGTGCTGTTCGAGGTCATCTCGGCGTTCGCGACCGTCGGCCTGTCGACAGGCATCACGGGCCTGCTCCCGGACGCCGCCAAGTACTGGCTCTGCGCGCTGATGTTCCTGGGGCGCGTGGGCATCATCTCCGTGCTCGGCGCGATCGCCCTGCGCGACCGGCGCCGCATCGTACGCTTCCCCGAGGAACGGCCCATCATCGGCTGAGCCGGTCCACCGGCCGAGCCGTGCAGAGAGGATCCACAGTGCCCGAGAAGAAGGCTCCCGAGCGGGACGCCGGCGTGCTCGTCGTCGGCCTCGGCCGGTTCGGGTCGTCCATCGCGCTGACGCTCGACCGGCTGGGCCAGGACGTGCTCGCCGTCGAGCGCGACGAGAGCCTCGTCGCGCACTACTCGGGCCGGCTGCCGCTCGTCGAGGCGGACGCGTCGAACCCCGAGGCGCTCGAGCAGCTCGGCGCGCGCGACTTCGGCGTCGCCGTCGTCGGCGTCGGCACCTCGCTCGAGGCGTCGGTGCTCATCACGGGCAACCTCGTCGACCTCGGCACGCCCCAGATCTGGGCGAAGGCGATCTCGGCGGAGCACGGGCGCATCCTGACCCGCATCGGCGCCCACCACGTCGTCTTCCCGGAGGCCGACGCGGGCTCGCGCGTCGCGCACCTCGTGAGCGGCAAGATGCTCGACTACATCGAGGTCGAGGACGGCTTCACGATCGTCAAGATGCGCCCGCCCAAGGAGATGCAGGGCTTCACGCTCGCGCAGTCCGACATCCGCAAGCGCTACGGCGTGACGGTCATCGGCGTGAAGTCGCCCGGCATCGAGTTCCAGTACGCGACGCCCGAGACGCGCGTCAGCGC
>JAPSLD010000024.1 GCA_031181105.1 Isoptericola sp.
CCGCGGCGCAGGGCGGCGAGCGTGAGCGTGCACCACTGCGCCAGGTCCTTGACCGTCGCGTACGCCCGGGCGGGCAGGTACCGGCGCCACAGCTCGACGACGGCCGCCTCGGCGTCGAACCGCTCGCCGAGCGGCCCGTAGCCGCCGGGGACGCGGTCGTCGAACGCGGCGTACGTCTGCTCGCGCCCGCGCGACGGGCCGCTGACCACGAGCCGCTCGAGCTCGGCGTGCATGAGCACCTGCGTCACGTGGATGCCGGGAGCGTCCTCGGCGACGAGGCCGTGCGCGACGAGCGCGTCGCGCAGCTCGGCCCGGGTCCGCGGCCCCGCCGCGACCTCCGCGGCGACGCGGTCCACGCCGGGGCCCGGGTCGCCGATGCCCCACGCGCGCTCCGTCGACGCCATCTGCCGACGCACGCGCGGCGCGGTGAGCTCGACGAGCCAGCGGACGTCCTCCGGGCGCACGAGGTGCCAGGTGGGCCGCAGGACGTGCGTGCGCAGGACCTCCCCGGCGTCGAGCGCCGCCGTCGTCGCCGACTCCCCCGGCTCCCGGCCCGGCTCGACCCTCCGGGAGGCGCCCCACAGCGCGGGCCGGAGCTCCTGGCCCTGCACGGCCAGCAGGTGCCCGACGACGGACGGCAGGTCGGGAAGATCCGGCCCGTGCACGCGGTGCGCGCGCAGCCGGGCGCGCAGGACGTGGTCGGGGCCGACGGCGGAGTCGTGCACGGCCCCACCCTGCCATGCCGACTGGTCGAGCCGGACGGGTCGAGCCGGCCGGGTCAGGCCGGCGGCGCCACGTCCGCCTCGGCGGCCCTCCTCAGCTCCGGCCAGTCGCCGAGGTCCACGCGCACCACGTAGACCCGTGCCGGAGGCGTCTCCACGGTCGTCTCGTGGTTCCCCTGGGCCGAGTACTGCAGGTAGACCTCCAGCACGCCCTCGTCCTGCCAGAGCCGGGTGTCGTAGGTGGGCTCCCACGAGTGCACGGGCCCGGTGGTCAGGTCGCGCAGGTACCACGCGCCACCACCGATGCCCCCCTTCCCCGTGCGCACCACCGTGGCCACGTTGCTCTGCTCCGAGCCCCGCAGGGCGGTGTCCCGGACCAGCAGGACCACCTCGGCATCCCTCCCCGAGCCACGGACGGCGATGTCGGGCCGCGAGAGGGGCAGCGCCAGCGTCCCCGCACCGCTGAGGTCGACGCGCCCCTGGCGTACTCCGGTGTTCACGCTGTGCCACCGGGCCCCGTCGTGGTACATGACCATGTACTGGGTCTCGCCGCGGTCGTCGTCGTGATAGGTGGCGATGAACGGGTTCCCGTCGTCGTCGAGCGTCATGTGGGTCTGGTTGATGAGGTTGCTCTGCTGGGGGACCTCGGACACCCGCTCGGCGTCCTGCACCGTGATCGGCAGCGCGTCGTAGCGGCTCCCGTCCGACCGCGCCCACTTGGTCGCGGTGTCGTCGGTGGAGACGGCGTACATCACGTCCCAGTTCGTCATGACGTCCGACGTCTCCCGGTACGTCCAGGACAGGTGGAGCCGCCCCGCGTCGTCCGTGACCGCCTGCCAGTACGCGCTGCGCTGCCCCTCGCCCCCGAGCAGGTTGTCGGCGACGCGGGACCACGTCTGCGAACGAGAGTCGAGCCGGTTGAGCACCACGTCACCGTTGCCGGACCGGCCGTGGCGGTAGAGGAAGAACAGGTCACCGTCCGCCGTCGGCAGGAACTGCGGGTACGTGACCGAGGACTCGCGGGCCTCGGCCTGCTGCGTCAGGGCCGCGGTCCGGACCATGGGTTTGATGTCGCCGAGCGTCAGCGAGCCCGGGCGGTCGCTGCGCGCGTACGCGAGCGGGGCACCGTGCATGCCCCAGGCGACGTGCAGGTACCCCTGCCCGTCGAGGCCGATCGAGATGACGTTGTGGGCGTCGGTGATCGGGCCGCGGTGCTGCGTGACCTCGACCTTCCAGTCGTCGCTGCCGTGCACGCGGCGGGCGAGCACGACCCGCCCACGGCGGTCGTAGTACGCCGTGAACTGCAGGCGCTCGCTGCCGACCATCCCGCTCGTGACGGAGTCCCGCCGGAACGCGGCCGTGTTGACCGTGTTGTCGGCGTACGCGTTGCCGAGCGACCACCACCGCGAGGCGGTGCTCGTCAGCTCGAGCTCCAGGGGCTCCAGCGGGGCCTTCCACCTGCCGAAGTAGACGTCGTCGCCCGCCCGGCCGTAGACGACGACCTCGTCCGCCGGACCCGACGTCAGCGAGCTGCGCACGTGGAACTCCGCGCCACGCCGCACCACCGGCGTGTCCGTCCCGTCACCGTCCAGGTCCGCGAAGAACACCTGGTCCGTGGCACGCCCGTACCGGAACACCACGTCCGCCGGACCCGACGTCAGCGAGCTGCGCACGTGGAACTCCGCACCTCGCCGCACCACCGGCGTGTCCGTCCCGTCACCGTCCAGGTCCGCGAAGAACACCTGGTCCGTGGCACGCCCGTACCGGAACACCACGTCCGCCGGACCTGAGGTCAGCGAGCTGCGCACGTGGAACTCCGCGCCACGCCGCACCACCGGCGTGTCCGTGCCGTCGCCGTCCAGGTCCGCGAAGAGCAGCGCGTCGCCCGCCCGGCCGTAGACCACCTGGATGTCGGCGGGTCCCGCCGACATCGAGTGCCGGATGTGCAGCGTGCTCGCCCGTCGCACGACCGGGGTGTCCGTGCCGTTCCCGTCCGTGTCGGCGAACCACACCTCGTCCCCGGCACGGCCGTAGGTGAAGACCTCGTCGGCCGCGCCGGCGGACATCGAGTGCTTCAGGTGGTACTCGGCACCGCGTCGTACGACGGGCGACTCCGGCACGCGCTCGGCGGCGGCGTGAGCGACCGGTGCCGGGGCGACCGGGACGACGACGTCCGTGACGGCCATCGTGGCCGAGAGCACCACGACGACGAGCGCGCCGAGGAGGCGGCGGGGAAGCATGGATGAGGCTCCTGTGAGGTCTGGGAGCACTCGTTCACGTGCTCACGCGGGTCCTGCGAGGCAACGAGTCTCGCCGGATACCCACGGACCGCCCCCACGACGGAGAGCAGTCTCGCCCGGGATCATGACGCGAGCATGCCTCGAGACGACGTGTCGTACGTCACACCCGTACGGTGCGTTCCGGCCCGCCGCCCCCTCACGCCAGCGCGAGCTCCACCGTCGCGTACGCGTGCGCGGGCAGCTCCACCTCCAGGCCGCGCGGGTGCTCGCGCACGGACGCGAGCGCGACCGGCGCGACGGCGTCGGGCCGGTCGGGGGTGTTGTGCGCGGCGAGCGCGTCGGCCGTGAGCACGCGTGCGGAGTGCCCGACGACGTCACGCCCGCGCAGGTCGAGCACCACGGTGCGGGAGGCGTCGGCGTCGAGGTTGGTCAGGGACACGAGCGCGGAGCCGCCCGTGGTCGACGCCGACGCCGACACCATCGGGAGCACCGTGCCGTCGACGGTGCGCGCCGGCACGTCGTCGACGAGGTGGACGTCGAGCGCCGCGGCGTCGTGGTGGCCGACGTTCATCGCGAAGACGTGGAACGTCGGCGTGCGCACGAGCGCGTTCGTGTCCGGGTCGGTGAGCAGCATCGCCTGGAGCACGTTGACGGTCTGGGCGATGTTGGCCATGACGACGCGGTCGGCGTGCCGGTGGAACGCGTCGAGGTGGAGGGAGGCGACCAGCGCGTCGCGCAACGTGTTCTGCTGGTACAGGAACCCCGGGTTGGTGCCCGGCTCGACGTTCCACCACGTGCCCCACTCGTCGACGACGAGGCCGACGCGCTTCTTCGGGTCGTAGCGGTCCATGACGGCGCCGTGCCGGTCGAGCAGCTCGTCCATGTGGGCGGCGCGGGCCAGCGCGAGGTACCACTCGTCGACCGAGAACTCCGTGGCCGAGCCCTTGTCCGACCAGGGGCCGGTCATCGTGTAGTAGTGCAGCGAGATGCCCTGGAACGGCATCGCGCGGCCGTCGCCCGCGTCGAGCGGGTCGAACGACCGCATGAGCGTCTCGGTCCAGTGGTAGTCGTGGTCGCTCGCACCCGCGGCGATCCGGTAGACCTCGTTGCCGGCGTGCTCGCGCACGTACGTCGAGTACTGGCGGGCCAGCGAGGCGAACTGCTCGGCGCGCAGGTTGCCGCCGCATCCCCACGCCTCGTTGCCGATGCCCCAGAACGGCACCTTCCACGGCTCGTCGCGTCCGTTCTCGCGGCGCAGCGCCGCCATCGGCGAGTCGTCGGCGCGGGTCAGGTACTCGATCCACTCGCTCATCTCGCGCACCGAGCCCGAGCCGACGTTGCCGCTGACGTACGGCTCCGCGCCGAGCAGCTCGCACAGCGCCATGAACTCGTGCGTGCCGAACGCGTTGTCCTCGACGACGTCACCCCAGTGGGAGTTGACCATGCGCGGGCGCCGGTCTCGCGGGCCGACGCCGTCGCGCCAGTGGTAGTCGTCGGCGAAGCAGCCGCCCGGCCAGCGCAGGTTGGGGATCCTCAGCTCGCGCAGCGCCTCGACCACGTCGAGCCGGATGCCGCCCTCGTTCGGGACGTCGGAGTCCTCGCCCACCCAGAACCCGCCGTAGACGCACCGTCCGAGGTGCTCGGCGAAGTGGCCGTAGACGTGCCTCGAGATCGTCGGGCCGGGAAGGTCGAGGTCGATCACGGCGCGAGTGGGGCCAGACATCAGGTGCTCTCCGTTCGTTGTGTCCGTCATCCCTTGACCCCACCGGCCAGCAGACCGTTCACGATGTGTCGCTGGGTGAAGACGAAGAAGACGACCATGGGGATCAGTGCGACGACCGACACGGTCATGAACATCGGCCAGTCGGTCGTGAACTCCGAGACCGCGTTGTAGACCTGCAGCACGACGGTGCGCTTCTCGGGCGTCGAGATCATGACGGTGGGCAGGAGGAAGTCGTTCCAGACCCACATCGTCTGGAACACGCCGACGGTCACGAGGATGGGCTTGATGAGCGGGAGCACGATCCGCCAGAAGATCTGAAACGCCCCCGCGCCGTCGAGCCGAGCGGCCTCGACGATCTCGAACGGCAGGGTGCGTATGTAGCCCTGGATGAGGAAGTAGCAGAAGATCGAGCCGCCCAGGTACATGATCACCAGGCCGGTGAGGGTGTCGACCAGCTGGAACCCGACAAGGGTGCGGTAGAGCGGGATCAGCGTCGACTGCCCGGGCACGATGAACCCCAGCAGGAGCAGCCCTCCGATCACCCGGTTCAGTCTCGTGGTCCGAACCACCATGGCGTATGCCGCGAGCGCGCCCACGAGCAGCTGCAGCAGCACCGCCGCCGCCGTCACGAGGAACGTGTTCACGAACGAGCGGTAGATCCGCGGGTCCGTCAGAACCTGCTGGTAGTTCCCGAGGAAGGGCTCCGACGGTGGCGTGAGCGGTGCCGCGACCATGTCGCCCTGCGTCTTGAAGGTGTTGACGACGACGTAGTAGAGCGGGATCGCGACGAGGCAGGCGAGAAGGATCATCCCGAGGCTGAGCGCTGCGCGCCGGACGGTTCGGGTCATCACACGAACCTCCTCTCGATCGTCTTCGTCAGCCACAGCTGGCCGAAGGCCAGCAGGGCGACGGCGAGGGTGAACAGCACGGCGAGTGCGGACGCGAGCCCGTAGCGTCCCTGGCTCACACCGGAGACCACGATCGACTGGGTGATGGTGTACGTCGCGAACCCCGGTCCGCCGTTCGTCAGCGTGTACGGCAGGTCGAACACCTTGAGGCCCGCGGTCATCAGGAGGAACGTGCTGATGACGAGAGCCGGCGTCAGCAGAGGGAGCGTGATCGCGAAGAACTGCTGCCGCGGCGACGCACCGTCGATCCTCGCGACCTCGTAGTACTCGCTCGGGATCGACTGGAGGTAGGCCATGTACAGCACGGCGTGCCACCCGGCGGCAGACCAGATGCCCACGAGGATCACGGAGAACCGAGCGAGGGAATCGTCCGACAGCCAGCCGAACGGCCCGATCCCGAAGAGGTCGTCGAGCACCGAGTTCACGACGCCGGACTCGATCGGCGACAAGATGTAGCGCCAGACCAGACCGAGGATCGCCATGCTGGGGATCGCCGGGAAGAACCAGAGCGACCGCACGAAGTTCCGCCCGAAGAACCGCTTGTTGAGCTGGACCGCGAGAGGGATCGCGATGACGGTCACGATGACGGTCGTACCGACACCGAAGAGCAGTGTGAAGCCGAGGGCGGCGAGCATCGACGGGTCGGTGAGGATCGTGCGGTAGTTGCTCAGCCCGGTGAAGGTGACATCGGTGCTGTACCCAGTGAAGTCGGTCAAGCTCCAGTAGAAGGACTGCGCGAGCGGCACGACGAACAGGAAGACCAGGACGAGCACCGCCGGGAGCAGGAACGCCTGGCTGACGGCGAGCTGCTTCCAGCCACCCCCGGTCCTGCGTCGGCGACGTCCCTGTGCGAGTCCCTCACGAACGGTCACCGGCGGAAGCGTGCTTGTTGCCATGTGCGGCCTACCTTTCGGCAGAGCTCGGGGCGCGAGCGGACGTGGCCCGCGCCCCGAACCGTTCGGTCAGGACGACGCGAGCTTGGTGTCCAGAGCCGTGGCGACACCGGCGGGGTCCACCTGGCCCTGGATCATGCGCTGGATCTGAGCCACGGCCTCGACGTTGAGCACGTCCTCGGACCGCTGCCACGAGATCATCGGCAGGTAGAGCCGGCCTTCGCGGATCGCGGCGGCCAGCGGCTCGAACGCCGGGTCCGGCGTCGGCTCGAAGTCGCTGGTGACGGTGACGTCGTTGGTCTGCTCCTCGAACACCGCCACGCCCTCGGGCGACGCGAGGAAGTCGAGGAACTTCTTCGCCATCGCCTGCTTCTCCTCGCTCGCCTGGGAGTTGATGGCGTAGCCCGGCGTGGCGGCTCCGGCCTGGAACGGCGTGCCGTCCGGCAGCGCCGGGACGGGTGCGAACTCGAACTCCAGGTCGGGGGAGGCCTCACGGATCGCGTTGATCACCCAGGGACCGGCATTGATCACGGCGACGCGGCCGTTGGCGAACTCGTCGCGGACCATGTCACCGTCGAGCCCGACGACGTCCTTGGCGACGATCCCCTCGGTAAACAGGCGGTTGTACTCCTCGAGCGCAGGGGTCCACTGCTCCTCGAACGTCGACTCGCCCGAGAAGATGAGCTCGTCGAGCGTGGGTTCCATCTCATAGCTCTTGGCGCCGATCCACGCGGAGACCGTGGTGGGCATCTGGTCGACGCTCTCGAGGAACGGCGTGACCCCGGCCGCCTGGAGCTCCTCGCACATCACCAGGAACTCGTCCCAGGACTCAGGCACGGAGTCGTATCCGACCTGGGCCAGCAGGTCCTTGTTGTAGAGGTAGCCGGCCGCCCACGACGACACCGACATCCCGTAGACCCGACCGTCGCGCCCGTACGTCTCCTTGTTGAAGTCCGGGATCTTGTCCATGAACGGCTCGTTCGTGAGGTCGACGACGTGCCCACCCTCGATGAGGCTCGTCTTGTTCTCCGCGGCGATCATGAAGACGTCCGGTGCGGTGCCCGAGAGGACGCGCGTCTGCAGCGTCTGGATGTACTCCGCGACGGGCGGTGCGTACGACGCCTCGACGGTGATGTCCGGGTTCGCCTCGTGGAAGGCGTCCAGGATCGGCTGCATCTGCTCCTCACCCGTCCAGGACAGGAAGGTCAGGGTGCTCGCGTCGTTGCCTGCGCCGGAGCCGCACCCCGCGGCGGCGGAGACGGCGAGCGCCGCGCCCAGGGCAGCGGCCATAAGCCGAGATCGCTTCATCGAAGAACTCCTTCGTCCACTCGATCGTGACTGCTTGGCGGTCGAGCACCATCGTGGTGTATCGATAAACCGCGCTGGCCCGGGAGTCTATGCATCCCGGGGCCCGGGCGCTAGCCCCCTTTCTGATCAGGTCGTCCACGTCGCGGCGACGCACCGCTTTCCGGGAGATACCGTGTGCAGCACAGAGATCTGCGGAGGAGCGCGATGCCGGCCACGATGAGCGACGTCGCGCGCGCGGCCGGCGTGTCGGTGATGACGGTGTCCAACGTCCTGACGGGGCGCAAGCGCGTCGGCGAGGACACCCGCCGTCGGGTGCTCGCCGCCGTCGACGACCTCGGCTACGAGCTGAACCTCACCGCCCGGCACCTCCGCGCGGGCCGCACGAACACCGTCGCGCTGGTCGTCCCGCGCTTCGACCACGCGTACTTCGGCGAGCTCGCCGCACGTCTCGCCCGGCGTCTCGAGGCGTCGGGCCGGCACCTCGTCGTCGAGCAGAGCGGCGCAAGCCGCGAGGGCGAGCTCAAAGCCCTCACGCTCGCCCGTCTCCACCTCTACGACGGCGTGCTGCTCAGCGTCGTCGGCATGACGCCCGACGACGTCGCGCGGCTGCGTACGACGGTCCCGGTCGTGCTGCTGGGTGAGCAGGACATGCCCGACCGCTTCGACCAGGTGCGGATGGACAACGTCGAGGGCGCACGGCTCGCCACTGCGCACCTGCTGGCGACGGGGTCACGTCGCGTCGCGGCAGTCGGCGGCTCGAGGAGCGGCCGCGGCATGACCTACCTCCGCACGCTGGGCTGGCGCCGCGCGCACGAGGAGGCCGGGCTCATGGCCGACGATGCGCTGGTCCTGCCGGCCGGTCAGTCCGACCTCGCAGACGGGCGCGAGGCCGTCCGCCGTCTGGTCGCCGCCGGAGCACCGTTCGACGGGGTGTTCGCGTTCACCGACACGCTCGCGACGGGCGTGCTCGCCGGGCTCGCCGAGGCAGGCCTGCGTGTGCCCGACGACGTCCAGGTCGTCGGGTTCGACAACCTCGACGCGTCCGAGTTCCTCGTACCGGCGCTGACCACCGTCGACCCGGGGCACGACGCGATGACGGATCACGCGCTGCGCCTGCTGGACCGGCTGATCGAGCGGGCGCCCGGCACAGACCCGGGCACCGCCGTCGAACCTGAGCACGTGACCGGCCCGGTGTCGCTCGCGGTGCGCGGGACGACGCGTCACACGGCCTGAGCGAAGGAGCGTCAGCGTCAGCCGGAGGCCTCCGCCGAGATGACGGGGATGCGCCCACCCATGCCGACCATCTCGAGCACCTCGCTCACGGCGTCGGACGGTTCGAGCAGGCTCACCGGGGCGCCCGTCTCCTGGCCCAGCATGTAGACCTGCAGGATGAACGCGATCCCCGAGGAGTCGATGAAGGTGACGTCCCGGGCGTCGAGCACGACGGGCAGGGGCACGGGACGGCCCGCGAGGGACGCCATGGCCTCGCTCGCCGACTCACGCAGAGCGGCGTCGACCTCCCCCCAGAGGGTGAGGTAAGTTCCGTCCTCCCCGTGGGTGCAGGTGATCCCTGAGCCTGATCCCGTACGCGTGTCGGTGTCCATGAAGTGGTCTGGCTCCCGTTCGGAGGTCCCGCCCGCAGGCATGGCTGCCGGTCGCCCTGCCCCCGTAGGCGGCCCGGCACCGAGTTTTCCCCTGTCGAGCAGATGTGTCCAGCCGGGGTCGGGTTCCTACCCCTCGCCCTCCGGCGCGGTGACGTCTGCCACCTCGGCGGAGAGCACCCGGACGAGCTCGGCACCGTCGACGGTGGCCGCGACGCCGTGCCCACCTGCTCCCACGGACACGGTACCCGCTTCGGCCACGCGGGTGTCCGCGACGACCGGCCACGGCCGGAGCGAGCCGAACGGTGTGATCGTGCCCCGCTCGTACCCGGTCACGTCGCGAGCCACGTGCTGGTCGGGCATGGACAGCCGGGCGACGCCGAGGAGCGCGCGCAGCTTGGGCCACGCGATGGTGCGCCCGCCCGGCACGAGGACGAACAGGTAGTCGTCGTCCGAGCGCCGCACCACGATCGTCTTGACGATGCGGGACGGGTCCACCCCGCGCGCGGCGGCGGCCTCGGCCAGCGACCGCACGTGCCCGTGGCGGGTGATCTCGAACGCGATGCCCGACGCCTCGAGCGCCGCGTGCGCCCGCTCCTCGGGTGTCACGGGCGCTGCCCGTGCGTGTCGTCGAGGAGACGGTCGGCGGCGCGCTCGACGACGGTGTCCGGGTCGTGCTCGGTCCGCTCGGTCCGCCAGTACTCGGAGCCGTCGCGCGTGCGGCGCACCAGGCCGAGGTCCACCATCGCGCGTCGCAGCCCGACCGGGTCGTCGGCCAGCTCGGCGAGGCGGTCGGTCAGCTCCCGCTCCGTGACCGGCTCCAGCAGCTCGGGCAGCGCGCGGGTCGCCAGGTAGCGCGTGACCGCGACCTTGTCCCGCCACCGGCGGGGCAGGGACTCGAGCCGCCCGTGGCGCAGGAACCGGCCCGGGTCGCCGACCGACGTCGGGCCGGTCACTCCTCGCCCTCGTCGCCGCCGTCGTCCGTGGCCGCGAGCTCGGACTCCTCGGTGCGGGCGGCGTCGGCGGACGCCTCTTCGGTCTCGCCGTCGCCGGCCTGCTGGTCCGAGTCCTGTCCGGACTGCTCGTCCGCAGGGGCCGGCTCCGTGGGCTGGTCCGTCGGCTCCGGCGTTGGCTGCTCCGTCGGCTCCTGCGTGGGCTCTTCCGTGGGCTCGTCCGTCGGTGTGGGCGTGACGCTCGGCGAGGGGGACGGGCTGGGCTTGGGGGACGTCGACGGGCTCGGCTTCGGTGACGGCTCCGCCGACGGCTTGGTCGACGGCTCGGGCGTCGGCGTCGGCTTGGGCTGCACCGGCTCGGGCTGCACCGGCTCGGGCTTCGGCGTGCTGGGCGACGAGCTCGGCGTCGGGTCCCCGTCGCGCGTGCCGTCCTTGTCAGCACCGTCGCGCGGGGCGGCCGAGCCGCCGGTGCGCACGTCGGAGGAGGACCAGGCGCGGTCGGGGATCGGGCCGCCCGCGAAGAACTCGAAGTGCCACGGCTCGGGCTTCGAGCCGTTCGGCCGCGCCCACCCGGGGTTGTCCCAGCCGTAGTCCGGCCCGTGCACCCGCAGCCAGACGTACTCGGCGGACCTGCCGCTCGAGATCGGGTACGACAGGTCGACGGCGAGGCCCCAGCCGTGGTTCGACGTGCCCGGCACCGCCGCGAGATGGGGCTTCGCGGCGCGCACCGCGACCTGCGCGGCGTACGACCGGTAGGAGTCGGTGATCGGGATCGGCACGCCGAACTCGGCCTCGTACGCCTCGCTCAGCAAGGTGAGCTGCTCGGCGGCGTCGCACCGCAGGAGGTGCCCGGGCGCGAAGTCGAGCGGGCACAGGACCGAGGCCGGGATGCGTCCGTTCTGGTAGCCGTCGATGGTGCCCGCGTACCGCTCGACCGCCTCGAGGAGCGACTCGGTGAGCTCGGCGCGGACGGCCTCGGCGCCGTTCGGCGAGAGACCGTCGGCCGGGAGGATGTTGGCCACGTACGACGCGGACGCCGGGTCGAGCAGGCTGGCGAGACGCGTGGCCGCGACCACGACGTCGTCGAAGGTGACCGTCTCGTCGCCGTGCTCGTGCGCGGTCGCGGCGTCCTCGCCCTCGTGCCGGGCGTCGTGCGGATCGATCTCGGCGGGCGGCGCGACGTCGGCGGACGGCTCGGTGTCCTCTGGGGTCGTCGTCCCGTCCGGCTCGCTCTCGGCCGGCGGATCGCTCTCGGCGGGCTCCTCGGTCTCGGCCGGCTGCTCGGTCTCGGCCGGCGGCGTGGCGACGGCCGGTGGCCGGAGGTCGCCGTCGTCTCCGACGAGGTCGTCACGCGACGGCCGGTTCGGCGCCGGCCCGTCGTCACGCGCACCGTCACGCACTGCCACGACGTCCGCGACGACGGTCGCGTCGCTGACCGGCACGGCGTCGCCGACGCCGACGCCGCGCGGGACCGCCCGGTCGCCCGGGGCGCGGAGACCCGGGCGCGGGTCGCTCAGCGCGTGCTGCTGCGCGGTGTAGACGCTCAGGAGCATGCCGAGCTCGGCCGCCGCCTGGTCGATCTCGGGGGTACGGGGGTGGTCCGCCGCGACGGCGGTGCGCTCGGCCCGCTCGAGGATCTCGAGGACCTGGGCGACGGTCTGCGGCCCGTCGGCCGCCGTCGTGCCCGTGCTGCCGATGCGCCCGACCGAGACGGGCTCCGCGACGGACGGACCGGCGTCGTGCCGGTGCGACGGGAACTCGTTCCACGGGACGCTCGCGACGGACGACGCGAGGAAGCCGACCGCGAGCACCGTCGACGCGGCCGCGGAGCCCAGGACTCGCACGGCGACCCGACGT
The DNA here is from genome assembly GCA_031181105.1 of Isoptericola sp. Lineage (GTDB taxonomy): Bacteria > Actinomycetota > Actinomycetes > Actinomycetales > Cellulomonadaceae > Isoptericola. Next base: position 12,206 of record JAPSLD010000024.1, read on the forward strand.
CGCCCGCCGGCGACGTCGTCGTCGTCGGCGCGAGATGCCTGGTCAGCATCCTTCCGCAGCTTCACGGACGGTGTCCTCCCCCGGGGTCCGGCATGGTGCTGCTCGCATCCTCGCACAGTTCACGCACATGTGTGTGACGCAGGCGACATTATCTGCCCGTCGGCCTGTAGGCTCCACTGTGCTCTGGACCGGTCCCGCAGCGCCACCGTGCGCGCAGAACTTCGCCCGCTCGTCATGTGCTCGTGCCGCCCGGTACACCAGGAGGACACTGACCCCATGAGCGCCGTCGACCTCAACAGCGACCTCGGTGAAGGCTTCGGCCGCTGGCGCCTGGGCGACGACGACGCGATGCTCGCGGTCGTCTCGAGCGCCAACGTGGCGTGCGGGTTCCACGCGGGCGACCCGGCCACGATCCGCCGCACCGTCCGGCTCGCCGTCCGGCGCGGCGTGGCGGTCGGGGCCCACGTGGGTTACCGGGACCTGGCCGGGTTCGGGCGCCGCCGCATGGACGTGCCGAGCGAGGAGCTGCAGGCCGACGTCGCGTACCAGGTCGGGGCGCTGGCGGGCCTCGCGGCCGCCGAGGGCGGGCGGGTCACGTACGTCAAGCCGCACGGCGCGCTGTACAACACCGCGGCCGTGGACGAGCGCGTGGCGGCGGACGTCGCGGCGGCCGTGGCCGCCGTCGACCCGTCGCTCGTGGTGCTCGGCCTGCCCGGCAGCCGGGCGCTCGCCGCGGCGACGGCGGCAGGGCTCACGACGGCGACGGAGGCGTTCGCCGACCGCGCGTACCGCGCCGACGGGACCCTGGTGCCGCGCTCCGAGCCGGGCGCGGTGCTGGACGACCCCGACGAGGTCGCGCGCCGCATGCTGCGCCTCGTGACCGACGGCGTCGTCGCGGCCGACGACGGCACGCTCGTGCCGGTCCACGCCGACTCGATCTGCGTGCACGGCGACTCGCCCGGCGCCGTCGCGATGGCCCGGCGCGTCCGCACCGTGCTGACGGAGGCCGGGGTGCGCGTGGCCTCGTTCGCCGGCGCCAGGGCGTGATCGTGCGCCTCCGGGTGGCGCGCGACGACGCGCTGCTCGTGGAGGTCGGCTCGCTCGCGGAGGCGGCGGCGCTCGCCGCCTCGGTGCGGAGCGCACCCCCGCGCGGCGTGGGAGAGGTGGTCCCGGGGGCCCGGACGCTGCTCGTGCCGTTCGACCCCTGGACGACGACGGCGGAGGCGCTCGCGCGGGAGCTGCGCTCGCGGCCGCTCGAGGGCGCGGAGCACGCCGGGGTGCGCGAGATCGAGCTCCCGACCGTCTACGACGGCGAGGACCTGGCGGCCGTCGCAGAGCTGCTGGGGTGGAGCGTCGAGGAGCTCTTCCGGCGGCACACCGGGGCGCTGTTCACGGTGGGGTTCGTGGGGTTCGCACCCGGCTTCGCCTACCTGCAGGGCGACGACGAGGCGCTCGTCGTGCCGCGGCGGGCCACGCCCCGCACGCGCGTCCCCGCGGGGTCCGTGGCCATGGCCGGCCCGTACAGCGGCGTGTACCCGCGCGAGAGCCCGGGCGGCTGGCAGCTCGTGGGGCGCACCGACGTCGCGGTGTGGGACGCCGAGCGGGACCCGCCGGCGATCTGGCAGCCGGGCGACCGCGTGCGGTTCGTCGCGGTGCGGGCGTCGGCGTCGCTCGCCGCGGGCGGGGCGGCCAGGGGTGTGGCGCCCGGTGGTCGGGTCGGCGATCCGTCGCTAGATCGGCGATCCGGATCACCGACCTCGGCACAGACCACCGACCGCACGACGGCCGCAGCCGCGCTCGAGGTCGTGAGCCCGGGCCTGCAGGCGCTCGTCGAGGACCTCGGCCGGCCGGGGCACGCGGCGATGGGCGTCTCGACGTCGGGCGCCGTCGACGCACGGAGCCTGCGCGCCGCGAACCGCGCCGTCGGGAACCCGGTCGGTACGGCGGCCGTCGAGGCCACCGGCGGCGGGCTGCGGCTGCGCGCGCACGGCGACGTCGTGGTCGCGGCGGCGGGCGCGCCGGCGCCGCTCACCGTCCACCCCGCCGACGGCGACCCGAGGCCCGCCGCGCTCGCGCGACCCGTCGTGCTGCGCGACGGTGACGTGCTCGAGCTCGGCCCGCCGGCACGCGGCCTGCGGACCTACGTCGCCGTCCGCGGCGGCCTCGACGTGCCGGAGGTGCTCGGGTCGCGCTCGACCGACGTGCTCTCCGGCCTCGGCCCCGCCCCGCTCACCGCGGGCACCCTCCTCCGTTGTGAGCGGACTTTTGGCCCTGTCTCGCCCGCGCAAGCGGGCCAAGAGTCCGCTCACAGCGCGGGGGTGGTCGAGGTGGGCGACGTCGGGGCGCGCGACCCGGCGTCGCTGCCCGCGCCGGGCGACGTCGTCGGGCTGCGGCTGGTGCTCGGCCCGCGGGACGACTGGTTCGACGACGAGGCGCTCGCGCTGCTCGCGGAGCAGGAGTGGGAGGTCACCGACGGTTCGAACCGCGTCGGGCTGCGGCTCGCCGGTGCGCGGCCGCTGCGGCGGGCCGTGGAGCGCGAAGACGCCGAGCTGCCGAGCGAGGGCGTGATGACGGGCGCGGTGCAGGTGCCGGCGGACGGCCAGCCCGTGCTCTTCCTCGCGGACCACCCCCTGACGGGCGGCTACCCGGTGGTCGGGGCGGTGCGCGCCTCCGACGTCGGGCTGGCCGGACAGCTGCCCCCCGGTGCGCGCGTCCGGTTCGTGCCGGTCTCGCCCGCGCCGTGACGGGTCGCGTACCGTCGCGGGTGTGAGCACGACGACGTCCCACGACCCCCTCTGGCCGCGCGCGGGCGGGTGGCCTGCGGCTTCGGACGGGCCGGCCGACGTCGCGCTGCTCGGGATCGGGACCTGGCGGACGTCCCTGTCCCCCACCGGCGCGCACGCGACCCCGGCGGCGGTGCGCGACGCCCTGCGGCGCTACAGCCTCGCCCTCGTCGCCTCGCCCGACGGCGGCGGGCCGCTCGACCTGGGCGCCCTGACCGTCGTCGACCACGGGGACGTGGCCGAGCCCGACGGGCCGCAGGGCGAGGACCGGGCGCGTGCCGCCGTCGGGCGGGCGCTCGCGGCGGCGCGGGTGCTGGTGGCGCTCGGCGGTGACAACGCGCTCACGGTGCCGGCCGCGCTCGGCGCGTGGGGCGACTCGCTCGGGACGGCGGGGCTGGTCACGCTCGACGCGCACCACGACCTGCGCGACGGCGTGTCGAACGGTTCGCCGGTGCGGCGGCTGATCGAGGCCGGCCTCGACCCGCGGCGCGTGATGCAGGTGGGCATCGCCGACTTCGCCAACTCGGCGCCGTACGTGCGCCGCGCGCACGACCTCGGGATCCGCGTGGTGACGCTCGACGATAGCCGGCGCCGGGGTGCGCGGGACGTGGTGCGCGAGGCGCTCGAGGTGGCCGGGGCAGCGGGCGGGCCGGTGCACGTGGACGTCGACGTGGACGTGTGCGACAGGTCCGTCGCACCCGGGTGCCCGGCGAGCGTGCCGGGCGGGCTCGGGGCGCACGAGCTGCGGGCGCTGGTGCGCGCTCTCGCGAGCGACGCGCGGGTGCGGTCCGTCGACATCGCGGAGGTCGACGCGACGGCGGACGCCCCCGACGGCCGCACCGTGCGGCTCGCCGCGCTGTGCGTGCTCGAGGTGCTGGCCGGCGTCGCCCTGCGCGACGGAGCGCAGGGTCCGGCGAGGTAGCGCTACCTCGTCGCAAGACGCGCTACCTCGTCGCAAGACGCGCTACCTCGTCGCAAGACGCGCTACCTCGTCGCAAGACGCGCTACCTCGTCGCAAGACGCGCTACCTCGACGCGAGACGCGCTACGTCGCGAACGAACGCGCTACCTCGGCGCCGGAGCGGTACACCCGCGCCACGAGCGGCACGCCGGGCCGGTAGGCGAGGTGGACCCGGCTGGGCGCGTCGAGCACCACGAGGTCCGCCCGCGAACCGGCCCCGAGCCACCCGACGTCGGACCGCCGCAGCGCCCGCGCCCCGCCCGCGGTCGCGGCCCACACCGCCTCCGCCACGGTCATGCCTGTCTCGCGCACGGCGAGCGCCACGCACAGCGGCATCGAGCTCGTGTACGACGACCCGGGGTTGCAGTCGCTCGCCAGCGCGACGACGACGCCGGCGTCGAGCAGCCGGCGCGCGTCGGGGTACGGATGGCGCGTCGAGAACTCGACGCCGGGGAGCAGGGTCGCCACGGTGGACGAGCCCGCGAGCGCCGCCACGTCGTCGTCCGTGAGGTACGTGCAGTGGTCGACCGACGCCGCCCCGAGCTCCACGGCGAGCCGCACGCCCTCGCCGGGCCCGAGCTGGTTCGCGTGCACGCGCACCCCGAGCCCCGCCGCGGTCCCCGCGCGCAGCACCGTCCGCGCCTGCTCGGGCGTGAACGCACCTGTCTCGCAGAACACGTCGACCCACCGGGCGTGCGGGGCGCAGGCCCGCAGCATCTCGCCGCACACGAGGTCGACGTACTCCTCGGCCTTCCGGGGCGAGCCGTCCGCGTACTCCGGCGGGACCACGTGCGCGCCCAGGAAGGTGACCTCGTCGGTCACCTCGCGCGCCAGCCGCACCGACCGCTCCTCGTCGGCCACGGTGAGCCCGTACCCGCTCTTGGTCTCGAGGGTCGTGGTGCCCTGGGCGAGCGCCTCGTCGACGAGCCGGCGCAGCCCCGTGCGCAGGTCGGCGTCCGACGCCGCGCGCGTCGCCGCGACGGTCGTGCGGATCCCGCCCGCGGCATAGGGGTGTCCCGCCATGCGCGCCTCGAACTCGCCCGCCCTGTCGCCGGCGAACACCAGGTGCGTGTGGGAGTCGACGAACCCCGGCAGCACGGCCCGCCCGCCGAGGTCCTCCATCCGGTCCGGCTCGCGGCCCAGCGCCCGCACGACGGCGGTGCTCGCGTCTCGCTCGGGTCCGGCCCACGCGACGTGGTCGCCGTCGAGCAGCACGGCCGCGTCGTGCACGACGCCGGTCGGGTCGCGCGGGTGGTCCGCCCCCGGCCGGCCCCGCACGTTCGTGGTGAGCTCGCCGATGCCGGTGAGCAGCAGCGAGCCGCGGGCCGACGACGCGGGGCGCGTACCGACGTCGGGCATCACGACTCCCGCATCGGCACGCGCAGGCCGCCGCGCTCGGCCGCGGCGACGGCGTCCTCGTACCCGGCGTCGACGTGCCGCAGGACGCCGAGCCCCGGGTCGTTGGACAGCACCCGCGCCAGCTTGGCCGCCGCCAGCTCGGTACCGTCCGCGACCGACACCTGCCCGGCGTGGATCGACCGGCCCATCCCCACGCCCCCGCCGTGGTGGATCGACACCCAGGTGGCACCCGACGACGCGGCGGTGAGCGCGTTGAGCAGGGGCCAGTCGGCGATCGCGTCGGAGCCGTCGGCCATGGCCTCGGTCTCGCGGTAGGGCGAGGCGACGGACCCGGCGTCGAGGTGGTCGCGGCCGATCACGATCGGCGCGCGCACCGCACCCGAGGCGACGAGCTCGTTGAACGCCAGCCCCGCGCGGTCGCGCTCGCCGTGCCCGAGCCAGCAGATCCGCGCCGGCAGGCCCTGGTACGCGACGCGCTCCTGCGCGGCGCGGATCCACCGGTGCAGATGGTCGTCGTCGGGGAACAGCCGCAGCACCGCCTCGTCGCTCGCGGCGATGTCGCGCGGGTCGCCCGACAGCGCGGCCCACCGGAACGGTCCCTTTCCCTGGGCGAACAGCGGCCGGACGTACGCGGGCACGAACCCGGGGACGTCGAAGGCCCGCTCGTAGCCGCCGCGCCGGGCCTCGTCGCGGATGGAGTTGCCGTAGTCGAACACCTCGGCGCCCGCGTCGAGGAACCCGACCATGCCCTCGACGTGCCGCGCCATCGACTCGCGCGCCCGCTCGGTGAGCTCCTCCGGCTTGGCCGCCGCGTAGTCGGCCCACTCCTCGACGCTCACGCCGAGCGGCAGGTACGACAGCGGGTCGTGCGCCGAGGTCTGGTCGGTCACGACGTCGACGGCGACGCCGCGGCGCAGCAGCTCGGGCACCACGTGCGCGCTGTTGCCGACCACGCCCACCGACAGCGCGCGCCGCTCGGAGCGCGCCGCCTCGGCGCGCCGCACCGCGTCGTCGAGCGAGCCGGCGACCTCGTCGAGGTAGCGGTCGCGCACCCGCCGCTCGAGACGCGAGCGGTCGACGTCGGCCACGAGGCACACGCCGCCGTTGAGCGTCACCGCGAGCGGCTGCGCCCCGCCCATGCCGCCGCAGCCGCCCGTGAGCGTCAGCGTCCCGGCGAGCGAGCCGCCGAACCGCTTGGCCGCCACGGCCGCGAGCGTCTCGTACGTCCCCTGCAGGATCCCCTGCGAGCCGATGTAGATCCACGAGCCGGCGGTCATCTGCCCGTACATCGTCAGGCCCATGGCCTCGAGCCGGCGGAACTCGGGCCACGTCGCCCAGTCCCCCACGAGGTTCGAGCTCGCGATGAGCACCCGCGGCGCCCACTCGTGCGTGCGCAGCACCCCGACCGGCTTGCCGGACTGCACGAGCAGCGTCTCGTCGTCGCGCAGGTCGGTCAGCGTGCGCACGATGGCGTGGAAGCTCGGCCAGTCCCGCGCCGCGCGGCCCGTGCCGCCGTAGACGACGAGGTCGTCCGGCCGCTCGGCGACCTCCGGGTCGAGGTTGTTCATGAGCATGCGCAGCGGGGCCTCGGTCTGCCAGCTCCGCGCGGTCAGGGCCGTCCCGCGCGGGGCGCGGACCGGCACCGGGGTGCCGAGGTCGTGCGTCATCGGTGTCTCCTCTCAGTCCAGGTGCCCGACGGCGGCACGTGCGCCGGCCACGACGCTCCCGTCCGCGACGAGGCGGGTCACGGCGTCGATCTCCGGCGCGAGGTGACGGTCCGGGCCGGGCCCCGGCACGACGGTGCGCAGCAGGTCGCGCACGGCGCCGGTGCCCGCCGCGGGCGCAAGACCGGTCGCCGCACCACGCAGGTCGAGCGCGCGCACGGCGGTGAGCAGCTCGATCGCGAGCACGCGGCCCAGCCCGTCGACCGCCCGCCGCAGCTTGCGCGCCGCCGCCCACCCCATCGACACGTGGTCCTCCTGCATCGCCGACGACGGGATCGAGTCCACGCTCGCGGGCGCGGCGAGCCGCTTGAGCTCCGAGACGATCCCCGCCGCGGTGTACTGCGCGATCATGAGGCCGGAGTCGACGCCGGGGTCGTCGGCGAGGAACGCCGGCAGCCCCTCGCTGCGCGCGACGTCGAGGAACCGGTCGGTGCGCCGCTCGCTCATCGACGCGACGTCGGCGACCGCGATCGCGAGGAAGTCCAGCGCGTACGCCACGGGCGCGCCGTGGAAGTTGCCGTTGGACTCGACGCGTCCGTCGACGGTCACGACCGGGTTGTCGATCGCCGACGCGAGCTCGCGGCCCGCGACGGCGGCCGCGTGGTCGAGCGTGTCGCGCGCCGCGCCGTGCACCTGCGGCGCGCACCGCAGCGAGTACGCGTCCTGGACGCGCGTGCACTCGGGCCGGCCGTGGGCGTCGACGGTGCGGTGGCTGGCGACCACGGGCGATCCCGCGAGCAGCGCCCGCAGGTTGGCCGCCGACGCCGCCTGGCCCGGGTGCGGGCGCAGCGCGACGAGGTCCGCGGCGAACGGCGCGTCCGACCCGAGCAGCGCCTCGACGCTCGTCGCCGCGGCCACGTCGGCCGTCCGGAGCAGCGTCCGCAGGTCGTGGACGGCCAGGCACAGCATGCCGAGCATGCCGTCGGTGCCGTTGACGAGCGCGAGGCCCTCCTTCTCGGCGAGCACCAGCGGCTCGATGCCGGCGCCCGCGAGCGCCTCGCCGGCCGGTCGGAGCGCGCCGTCGGCGTCGCGCACCTGCCCCTCGCCGAGCGCCGCGAGCGCCACGTGCGCGAGCGGCGCAAGGTCGCCGGAGCAGCCGAGCGAGCCGAACTCGTGCACCACGGGCGTGATGCCGGCGTCGAGCATCGCCGCGTAGGTCGTCGCGAGGACGGGCCGTGCGCCGGTGCGGCCGGTGGCGAGCGTCGCGAGGCGCAGCAGCTGCAGCGCGCGCACGACCTCGCGCTCGACCTCCGGCCCGGCCCCGGCGGCGTGCGAGCGCACCAGGGCGAGCTGGAGCTGCGCGCGCCGCGCGACGGGGATGTGCCGGCGCGCGAGCGCACCGAACCCGGTGGAGACGCCGTAGTGCGGCCGGTCGTCGTCGGCGAGGGACTCGACCACGGCACGGCTCGCGGCCATCCCGGCGAGCGCGCGGTCGGTGACGCGCACCCGTGCGCCGTGGCGGGCGACCGCGACGACGTCGTCGATCGTCAGGGGGTCGCCCGTGACCTCGACGACGCCGACGGCCGGGCGGTGCTGCACCGTTGCGGACATACCGCCAGGACACACCACGCCCGCCCGCTCGACAGCGCCCCGGCGCGAGGTTCAGTCTGAGATCCCAGACACCGGCCCTGGAAGCCCTCGGAGGGAGCGCGCATGGCTGACGTCCCGGCCGCCCGCAGCGCCGTGCGCGTGCTCGCCTACCTCGCGGCGCAGGCGGGCCCGTCGCCCGCGGCGGCGGTCGCGGCGCACCTCGGCCTGCCGCGC
>JAPSLD010000234.1 GCA_031181105.1 Isoptericola sp.
TACGGCGAGCGGTGCGCGACGACGCTGTTCGGCATCCGCGTCTCGCTCCCCTACCGGGCGCTCTTCACGCTGGTGTGCCTCGTCGGCGCCCTGTGGGAGCTCGAGCTCGTCTGGAGCATCGCCGACGTCCTCAACGGCCTCATGGCGCTGCCGAACCTCATCGGGCTGCTCGTGCTCTCCGGCCTGATCGTCCGCGAGACCAAGGCGTACCTCGACCGGGACCCGGACCTCACCGACCCGCCGTCGGCGCTCGAGGACTACGTCCCGAGCCGCTGATCAGGCGGGCACGAGCGGGCGCAGGTCGCCTCGCGCGCTGCGCACGTGCTCGGTCGGCAGGTGCTCGACGCCGCCGGCGTCGGCGACCCACCACGCGAGGTTCGGGGCGTGCGCGAGGTAGTCGTCGCGCGCGACGTGCCGCAGCGCCGTGTCGGCGAGCAGGACGCCGTCGCGCCAGCCGCCGCCGGGCGCCGGCGCCGCGAGCACGCGCAGGCCGCGCCGGAAGACGGTGCGCCCGTCCACCTGCTCGTAGCGCGGCCGGAGCCGCTTGACGCCGTTGAGCAGACGGAAGAACCAGGGCGGGTCCTGGCGCAGCAGGAGCGGCGCCCGGCGGGACAGCTGGGCGGCGAGGCGCCGGTCGTCGACGGCGACGCCCACGGCGCGCAGCTCGTCGGCCATCCACTCGAGCGCGACGTCCGAGAGGCCGCACCTCGAGCCACCCCCGCCGACGTCGCCGTGGGTGCCCGGGAACCACACCTGCTCGACGCGGCCCGCCGGGTCGTCGTCGGGCACCTCCCACAGGCACGGCGCGAAGGTGATGCGGCGCTCGTCGATCGCGAGCGCCTGCCGGGCCGTCTGCACGGTCGACGAGAGGCGGACGTCGTGGAAGCGGTGCTTGCGCCGCGACAGCACGGGCACCCCGAGGGCCCCGACGGTGTCGAAGACGCCCAGGAACCGCACCGGCGCGTCCCAGGAGTGCTCGGCCTTGAAGCGCGCCTTCTCGCGCGCCACGGCGTCCGCCTCCTCGGGCCGGTTCGCGCGGAGGCGGTAGACCCGCTCGGCCTCGCACAGCAGGCCGGCGTCCACGGCCTCGGGGGTCAGCAGCCCGACCTGGGAGACCATGCCGACCACGCTGCGCGCGGTGTACGCGCCGCGCGAGTAGCCGAGGACGACGATCTCGTCGCCGGGTTCGTAGCTCGTCGCCAGGAAGCGGTAGCCCTCGACGACGTTGCGGGTGAAGCCGTACCCGAACGCGCCCCCGAGCAGCCGGTCGACCGCGTACCCGCGCGCCCCCACGCCGCCCACGTACCCGACGACCTGGACGGTGTCCGTACCCGGCACCAGGCCCGGCCGCACGGCGCGCGCGAGCTTCTCGATGTTCGAGACCTGCGAGTTCGCCGCATGGTTCCACGTGCCGTCGCAGCACAGGACGAGTCGTCTCATGGTGGTCGCACCTCCACCGATGGGGAGCACGACGCCCGCCGCCTGATACAGGCGACGGGCGCCCGGTGCGCTCGGTCCACCCAGCGCGGTCGGGGTGACGTCAGCGCAGCCGGCGCAGGAACTCGCGCGTGCGCTCGCGCCGCGGCTCGTCGAGCACCTGCGCCGGTGCGCCCCGCTCGTGCACCCGGCCGTCGTGCAGGAAGACGACCTCGTCGGCGACCTCGCGGGCGAAGCCCATCTCGTGCGTCGCGACCAGCATGGTCGTGCCCTCGTCGCGCAGGGCGAACAGCAGGTCCAGCACCTCGCCGACGAGCTCGGGGTCGAGCGCGGAGGTCACCTCGTCGAGCAGGAGCAGCTCGGGGCCGGTGACGAGCGCGCGCGCGATCGCGGCGCGCTGCTGCTCACCGCCCGAGAGCTGGTCCGGGTACGCGCGCGCCTTGTGCCCGAGGCCGACCTTCTCGAGCATCGCCAGGCCCGCCTCCTCCGCCCGGGCGCGCGGCCACCGGTGCACGACGCGCGGGGCCAGCGTCACGTTGTCGAGGACCCGCAGGTGCGGGAAGAGGTTGTACTGCTGGAACACCATCGCGAGCCGCGAGCGCACCGCGTTCGCGTCGACCCAGGGGTCCGCGACGTCCTCGCCGTCGAGCAGGACCTGGCCGTCGTCGACGTCCTCGAGCAGGTCGACCACGCGAAGCAGCGTCGACTTGCCCGAGCCCGAGGAGCCCACGACGACGACGCACGCGTGCTCGGCGACGTCGAGGTCGATGCCGTCGAGCACGACCTTGCGCGCGTCGCCGGCCCCGTAGGTCTTGCGCACCCCGCGCAGCGACAGCAGCGGCGCCGTCGGCCCGGGCACGGCCGTCCTGGCGGTCACCGCACGGCCCCCGCGCCGCTGACGCCGCGCAGCTGCCCGCGCCAGCCCTGCCTGGCCGACCACGCGTCGACGAGACGGGTGAGCGGGATCGAGACGAGGAGGAACAGCACGCCCGCCACGACGTAGGGCGTGAAGTTGTAGTCCCCGGTGGTCGCGATCTGCGCTGCGCGGATCGCGTCGACGGCGCCCAGGATCGAGATGAGCCCCGAGTCCTTCTGCAGCGAGACGAGCACGCTCGCGACGGGGGCGGTGACGTTCCGCACCGCCTGCGGCAGCACGACGCGGCGCACCGCCTGCCCGCGCGTGAGGCCGAGCGACCGCGCCGCGGCGACCTGCGAGGGGTGCACCGACTCGATGCCCGCCCGGAAGATCTCCGCGAGGTACGCCGTGTACGTCAGGAGGATCGCGAGGCCGCCCAGGAACGCCGCGCTCACGGGCAGCCACTCGAGCCGCAGGGCCGGCAGCCCGAAGCCGACGAGCAGCAGCACGAGCAGGACCGGGACCCCGCGGAACACGTCGACGTAGACGGTCGCGAGCGCGCGCAGCGGGAACAGCGCCGGCAGGCGCGACGTGCGCACCACCGCCA
>JAPSLD010000235.1 GCA_031181105.1 Isoptericola sp.
GTCCGCCTGGGTGGACAGGCTCGTCAGGACGATCGTGTAGAGCGGGAAGGCGACCGCCAGCACGATGAACGTGAGCGCGACGGCCTTCGCCGCGAAGCCTGCGGGCCCGGGGGCCTCGTCCCACGTCGGGCGGTGCCGGGACCGCCGGCGCAGGGTGGGTCGCCGCGGCGGGTTCGTGCCCGAGGGCGCGACCGCGGCGCCCGGGGATCCTGAGGTCATGGTCGAGGTCGTCATGCGCGCTTGTACACCCCCGCCTCGCCGAACACGTGGGCGAGCTTGTTGGCACCGAGGACGAGCAGCAGGGAGACCACGCCCTTGAGGAGGCCCGCGGCCGCCGCGAAGGACCAGTCGCCGTTGATCACGCCCTGGTAGTAGACGTACGTGTCGATCACCTCGGCAGCGTCGGCGCCGACGGCGCCGCGCTGGAGGATGAGCTGCTCGAAGCCCACCGTGAGGGCGTCGCCCAGGCGGAGGATCAGGAGCAGGATGATGGTGGGCCGGAGCGCCGGCAGCGTGATGTGCCAGACCCGTCGCCACTTGCTCGCACCGTCCATGACCGACGCCTCGTAGAGCGCCGGGTCGACGGTGGACAGCGCCGCGAGGAAGATGATCATCCCCCAGCCGGCGTCCTTCCAGACCGACTGAGCCGTGATGAGCAGCAGGAACGTGTCCGGGTTCGTCATCAGGTCGAAGCCCGAGTACCCGTGCTCGCCGAGCCGCTGCGCGACGAACCCGGCGCCGCCGAACATCTGCTGGAAGATCGTCACCACGATGACCCACGAGAAGAAGTGGGGAAGGTAGACGACCGACTGGATCGCGGTGCGGATCCGCGGGGTCATCACGCTGTTGAGCAGCAGCGCCATGACGATCGGCACGGGGAAGAAGAACACGAGCTGGAACCCCGTGATGAGCAGCGTGTTCGTCACCGCGTGCCAGAACGTGGGGTTGACGAAGAGCCGTTCGAAGTTCCACCAGCCCACGAACGGGCTGTCGAGGATCCCCACGTAGGGCGAGTAGTCCTGCCACGCGACGACGTTCCCGAGCATGGGCACGTAGGCGAAGACCGCGAGCAGCAGGACGGCCGGCAGCGTCATGAGGACGAGCGACCGGTCACGCCGCAGGCGCACCCGCCACGAGACCTTGCGGGTGGGGATCGAGGCGCGCTCGGGCGACGCGCCCTCGACGACCCCGGGGGTCGCCGAGGGCACGTTCTCGTCCGCGTCCCCACGCACGCGGACGCCCTGCGCCGCTCTCGACGTCACTGCGCGTCCAGGATGTCCTGGTAGAAGGCGCGCAGCTCGTCCCCGCCCGACGCGCGCCAGGTCTCGACCGCGGCGTCGAGGTCGGCCATCGACTTGCGGCCGCGCGCGATGTCCTTCTCGAGGTCGGGGAAGGGCGTGGCCAGCGACGCGAACTGGCTCGGCTCCGTGATCTGCATGCCGTAGAAGACCGGCTCCTCGAGGTACTGCGCCGCGTCGGCCATCCACGTGCAGAAGTCCTCGACGAAGCCGGGGTACTGCACCTTGGTGTTCACGACCGGCGGGTCGACGAGGAAGATGTAGGTCGGCTGGAGCTCGGTCGCGGCGAGATCGGTGGCGACGGGGAGGTTGTCCTGGTCGAGCGTGTAGTGCACGCCCTCGACGCCGAAGTTGACGAGCTGGTACTCCTGGGTGCCGAACGGCGCCGCGAGGAAGTCGGCGACGGCCAGCATCTCCTCGATCCTGGCGGGGTCCTCGTTCTTCTTGATGAACGAGAAGATGTTGGCCGGGTTGCCCTTGAACAGGCGCGGCGTGCCCCCGTCGTGCGCGATCGGCTCGAACGGCTGCTGGTCGTAGTCCGGGTTGCCGGCGAGCTGGCGCCCGAGCGCCTCGTGCCAGCCGCCGACGCCGTCGTTGGCGATGAGCGTCTGGCCGGACTCGAAGCGCTGCTTCGCGTCGGCGGCGTTGTCCGCGACGGCGTCCGGGTGGACGACGCCCGACGCGTACAGCTTCGCCTGCCACTCGAGCGCTGCCCGGTACTCCTCGGACTCCACCCGGTGCACGAGCGTGCCGGCGTCGTCGACCTTCCACTTCGGCGGGACGGCGAACATCATCGTGGCCGCCGTCCAGAGGTCGTCGGTGCCCCAGCGCTGGGCGGACGGGTCGGTGATCTCCTTCGCGAGGTCGAGCAGCTCCTGCGCGCTGCGCGGCTGCTCCGTGATCCCGAGCTCGGCGAAGATGTCCGCCCGGTAGAAGATGGCGTCGGTGATGACCTCGCCCGGGAACGGCAGGCCGTACAGCTTGTCGTTGAAGACGCAGAAGCGCCAGGCGTCGGTCGGGATGTTCGCGAGGTTCTTGTACTTCGTGACCTTGTCCCCCGCCAGGTACGGCGTGAGGTCCTCGAAGAGCGACTCGACGGCCTGGCCGAAGCGCGGCGGGATGTTCCACGAGGGGATCGAGACCCAGTCCGGCACGTCCTTGGCCGAGGCGAGCACCGCGGCGAGCTTGTCCCCGTACGTGTTCCCGTCGGAGATCTGGAACTCGATCGTTGTGCCGAGCGCCTCGTTGACGGCCGCGTAGTACTGGTTGCCCTCGGCGGGCGGGATGGTCCCCCACAGCGGCGTCATCGCCGTGTAGGTGCCGCCCTTGCCGGGGGGTGCGGCGAACGCCTTGACCAGCTCGGTGGGGATCTTCGCGTAGCCGGCGGTGGATCCGTTGACGCTCGGGAAGTCCGGCGCGACGTACTCGATGGGCACGTACTTGGGCAGGACCCCCTGGCTCACGCTCCCCCCACCTCCGCCGGCGCCCACGGCTCCGTTGCTGCTGCAGGAGGCCAGCACCGACGGCACGCCGATCGCGGCGGCGCCGAGCCCCATGAGCCCGAGGAAGCTCCGGCGG
>JAPSLD010000236.1 GCA_031181105.1 Isoptericola sp.
GACGGCATCGGCCGGTCGGTGCGCAACGGCCTCAACTTCACCGAGCGCGGCTACGGCGTGCGCGGCGCGGTCGGCGTCAGCGACCGCGGCAACACCGCGATCGCGCAGATGCAGCCCGGCGACGTCGACTGGGACGCGCTGTTCGGCTCGGGCGTGCGGTGGCTCCACACGGGCGGCATCTTCGCGGCGCTGTCCGAGTCGACCGCGGAGGTGGCCGAGGCGGCGATGTCCGCGGCCCGCCGCCACGGCACGATCGTGTCGTACGACCTCAACTACCGCCCGTCGCTGTGGAAGGGCATCGGCGGGGTCGAGCGGGCCCGCGAGGTCAACCGCCGGCTCGCCTCGCACGTCGACGTCATGATCGGCAACGAGGAGGACTTCACCGCCTCGCTCGGCTTCGAGGTCGAGGGCGTCGACGAGAACCTCACCGACCTCGACACCGGTGCGTTCCGGGCGATGATCAACACCGCGTCCGAGGCGTACCCGAACTTCCAGGTCATCGCGACGACGCTGCGCGGCGTCAGGACGGCGTCGCGCAACGACTGGGGCGCCATCGCGTGGTCGCGCGCCGAGGGCTTCGTCGAGGCGACGCACCGGCCCGACCTCGAGATCTTCGACCGGGTCGGCGGCGGCGACTCCTTCGCGTCCGGCCTGGCGTACGGGCTCATGGAGCTCGGCTCGCTGCAGGAGGCCGTCGAGTACGGCGCCGCGCACGGCGCGCTGGCCATGACCACGCCCGGCGACACCACGATGGCGACCCTCGCCGAGGTGGCGAAGCTCGCCAAGGGCGGCAGTGCGCGCGTCCAGCGCTGAGGTAGCGCGTCTCTGCGCGAGGTAGCGCGTCTCACCGCGAGGTAGCGCGTTCTTGCGCGAGGTAGCGCGTTCTCCCGCGAGGTAGCGCGTCTCACCGCGAGGTAGCGCCCGACGGCGGCCCCGTGCCGCCGTCGGGCGTCTCCGTCTCGTCCGACGACGGTCCGGGCGCTACCTCGGCGAGTCCCGCGCTACCTCGGCGAGTCCCGCGCTACCTCGGCGAGTCCCGCGCTACCTCGGCGGGGGGGGGCGGTCGACTCGCGGACCACGAGCTCGGTGGCGAGGTTGACGCGGCGCATGATCGGCGCGTCGCCGGCCGCGAGGTCGAGCACCATGCGGGTGGCGATCGAGCCCATCTGGGCCAGCGGCTGGCGCACCGTCGTGATCGGCGGCCCCGCCCACTGCGCGATGGGCAGGTCGTCGTACCCGATGACCGACACGTCGTCGGGCACGTGCAGACCGAGCTCGCGCGCGGCGCGCAGCACGCCGAGCGCCTGCATGTCGGAGCCGGCGAAGACGCCGGTCGGCCGGTCGGCCCGCGACAGCAGCCGCAGGCCCTCCGAGTAGCCGGACTCGACCTCGAAGTTGCCGGTCCGGACCAGGTCGGTCTCGACGTCGACGCCGGCCTCGGCCAGCGCGCTGCGGTAGCCGTCGACGCGGGCCCGGCTGCACAGCATGTCGGCCGGGCCGGAGATCACGGCGATCCGCCGGTGGCCGAGCTCGAGGAGGTGCCGGGTCGCCGCGAGGCCGCCGTTCCAGTTGTCCGAGCCGACGGTCGGCACGTCCGCGGGAGGCTCGCCGTCGGTGTCGATGACGACGAACGGGATCGCGCGGCTGGAGAGCATGCTCTGCTGCGCGGGCGTGAGCTGGGACGCGACGAGCAGGACGCCGACCGGCGGGCGCGCGAGGGTCGTCTCGAGCCAGGTGCGCGGCGGCCGGTGCTCGCCGCTGAGCTCGGACAGGATGACGCTCGTGCGCGCGGCCGCCGCCGCCTGCTCGACGCCGCGGATGATCTCCATCGACCAGGTCGACCCGAGCCGGTGGAACACGAGGTCCACGAGCCCGACGCCGGGTGTCGGCGGGGCGACACGGCGACGCCGGTAGCGGTGCCGGCTCAACGCCTCCTCCACCCGGGCCCGGGTCGAGGGCGCGACGTCGGACCGTCCGTTGAGCACCTTGGAGACGGTCGGCACGGACACGCCGACCTCGCGCGCGATCTGCGCGATCGTCGGCGCGCCGCCGCGGCGGGTGTCGGACGTCTGCTGGGCCATCGGGCCTTCTCGGGAGAGCCTCGGGCGAGACGGCGGCGTCGTCGTCTCGCAAGTTTCGACACGACGTTACACCAGCCGCGGTGCGGACCTGGGCGCCGTGCGTACGTTTTCATCGGTCGCGGACCGTCGACCGTCACGAGGCGCGGGACACCGCTGCGGCGCAAAGCCTGCCGTGCCCGTGACCAGACCGTGATGCCGACAGCACTTGACCGAGGTGTGATCCAGGTCCTAGTGTCCGTGACGTCGACAACGTTTTCGAAGCCGAAAGTTTCGACGCTCGGGGGCCACGGGCGGCCGCCCGGGCCGGACCACGACGACGTGACACACCGGGAGCACGCATGGCACAAGGCACAGGGACGGTCGCGGCCGCCCCCGTGAGGGTGGACGCGCAGCAGGCGTCGCTCGCCGGGACGCGCCGCCGCGGCCGCGGCGGCCGGCAGACGTGGGCGGAGGCGATCCGCAAGGACTGGCGGTTGTACACCTTCGTCGTCCTGCCGCTGGTCTTCTTCCTGATCTTCCGCTACCTGCCGATGCTGGGGAACGTCATCGCGTTCCGCCGGTTCCGGCCGGGAGGGTCGATCTTCGGCGAGGAGTGGGTCGGCCTCTACTACGTCCAGATGTTCATCCAGGACCCGAAGTTCTGGGAGGTCTTCACCAACACGGCAGTCCTCGGCGGCCTGGCCCTCGTCATCGTCTTCCCGCTGCCGATCATCCTCGCCCTGCTGCTCAACGAGGTCCGTTCGCGGCTGTTCAAGAAGACGGTCCAGACCGTCTCGTACCTGCCGCACTTCA
>JAPSLD010000025.1 GCA_031181105.1 Isoptericola sp.
GCGCCGCGTTGGCCGCGCCGAACCGCTGCAGCTCGCGCCGCTCGCGCACGAAGGCGCGGACGACGCGCAGCCCGGTGATCTGCTCGCGCAGCACGCCGTTGATCGCGTCGATGCGCTTCTGCATGGCACGGAAGTACGGCACCATCCGCCACAGCAGCAGGCCCATGGTCACGGCGAGGACGGGGACGACGACAAGCAGGAGGCCCGAGAGGCGCACGTCCTCCTGCAGGGCCATGAGCACGCCGCCGACGAGCATGATGGGCGCCATGACCATGACGGTGAACGTCATGAGCACGACCATCTGGACCTGCTGCACGTCGTTCGTCGTGCGGGTGATGAGCGACGGCGTCCCGAGCTGCCCGAGCTCGCGCGCCGAGAAGCCCTGGACGGCGTCGAACAGGTCTCGGCGCACGTCGCGGCCGAGCGCCGTCGCGGCGCGCGCCCCGAGGTAGACCGCGCCGACCGCGCACACGACCTGGACGACGCTCACCCCGAGCATCCACGACCCCACCCGCACGACGAGGGCGGTGTCCCCACGGGTGACGCCCTGGTCGACGATGTCGGCGTTGAGCGACGGCAGGAACAGCGACGCGAGCGTCGCGAGCAGCTGCAGGACCAGGAGCGCCGCGACCGGCCCGGCGTAGGGGCGCAGGTAGCGGCGCGCCAGGGCGACGAGCATCAGGGCTCCCGTCCGTGCGCGGTCTCGGTGCTCACGCCGTCACCGTAGGGCGGTGCCCGGCCGCCCACCAAGGCCTTTCCGCGCCTAGGGCTGCGGCTGCTCCGGCGGCTGGTCGGGCTCGCCGCCGAGGGTGCGCGGCCTCGGCGCGGTCGTCGGAGGTGCGGGACGGTCTCCCACCGGGCGCTGGCCGCGCTCGGCCGACGGGTCGAACGGCATGCCGGAACGCGTGCCGGAGCTCGTCGCGTCGGCGGTCGCGGCCTCGGCCTGGCGCCGCGCCTCGGCGAGGGCCTCGCCCGGGTCCTCGAGCGCCGTCGGGCGGTAGGTCGAGGCGCGCTCGGGGGACGCCGACATCTCCTCCCCCGGCTCGCCCGGGATGCCGGGCGAGCCCGGCACGCCGCCGAACCCCTTGGCGATCGAGCCGAGCGCGGCGGTGAACTCGGTCGGCACGACCCAGAGCTTGGACGCCGTGCCGTTCGCGATCTCGGGCAGCATCTGCAGGTACTGGTAGGCCAGCAGCTTGGGGTCGGCGTCGCCCTCGTGGATGGCGCCGAAGACCTGGAGGATCGCCCGCGCCTCACCCTCGGCCCGGAGGATCTGCGCCTGGGCGTCACCCTCGGCACGCAGGATCTGCGACTGCTTCTCACCCTCGGCCGTGAGGATCTGCGACTGCTTCACGCCCTCGGCCGTGAGGATCGTGGCGCGGCGGTCGCGCTCGGCGCGCATCTGCTGCTCCATCGCGCCCTGGACGCTCGCCGGCGGCTCGATCGACTTGAGCTCGACGCGGTTGACGCGCACGCCCCAGCGCCCGGTCGCCTCGTCGAGCACGCCGCGCAGCTGGCCGTTGATCTGGTCCCGGCTGGTCAGCGTCTGCTCGAGGTCCATCGAGCCGACGACGTTGCGCAGCGTGGTGACGGTGAGCTGCTCGATACCGGTGATGTAGTTCGCGATCTCGTACACGGCCGACTTGGGGTTGGTCACCTGGAAGTAGATGACCGTGTCGATGCTGACGACGAGGTTGTCGCTCGTGATCACGGGCTGGGGCGGGAACGACACGACCTGCTCGCGGAGGTCGACGCCGGCGCGCACCTTGTCGACGAACGGCACCAGCAGGTGCAGGCCCGGCTCGAACGTCTTGCTGTAGCGGCCGAGGCGCTCGATGATCAGCGCCGTGGCCTGGGGGACGATCCGCACGGCCTTCGCCAGTGCCGTGATGATGAAGATGACGAGGGCGATCAGGACCAGGTAGCCCACGACGGTCCCTGGTTGGAGGTCGTTCACGACGGTCCCCTTCTGGTGGAGGTGGAGCAAGGCTGCTCCGGCGCGGCGGTCAGGCGAGGTGCTCGGGATGCTCGTGCGACGCCGTGATCGGCTCGACGACGGCGGTCGCCCCGTCGATCCGCACGACGCGGACCTCGGTCCCCTCGGGCACACGACCCGACGAGCTGGGCACCTGGTCGTCGACGAGCCGCGCGCTCCACACCTCACCGGCGAGCTTGACCCGGCCCGCGGTCTCGGTGACGTCGGCGACGACGAGCGCGAGCCGCCCCACGTGCGCCGCGGCGTTGGTCTCGACCAGGGGTACCCGGTCCCGCAGGTGGCGCAGGAGCCACGGCCGGAGCGTGAACAGCAGGAGCGTCGCCACGGCGCAGGCCGCGACGATCTGCAGCCAGAACGGGCCGCCGGCCGCGGCGACCACGCCGCCCGCGGCGGCACCGCCGGCGAGCATGATGAGCACGAGGTCGAGCGACAGCATCTCGATCACGGCGAGCACGAGCGCCGCACCGAGCCACCAGAGCCAGCCTTGCATCGTCGCCTCCGAGCACGAGGTTTTGCTGGAACTTTACCAACAGTACCCCGTCTGCGGGCGGCGGATCACCGCCCGGCGGGTCGCGCCGCGCGAGCGAGCCAGCGGCCGCCGCCGTGCGCGACGAGCAGCGGCATCCCGAACGCCTCCGAGAGGTTGGCCGCCGTGAGGACCTCCTCGATCGGGCCGGCCGCCTGGACGTGGCCCTGGCCGAGCAGCAGCAGGTGCGTGAACCCCGGCGGGATCTCCTCGACGTGGTGGGTCACGAGGACCAGCACCGGGGACGACTGGTCCCCCGCGAGCTCGGCGAGCGCACCCACCAGCTCCTCGCGCCCGGCGAGGTCGAGACCGGCCGCGGGCTCGTCGAGCAGGAGGATCTCGGGGTCGGTCATGAGCGCCCGGGCGATCTGGACGCGCTTGCGCTCGCCCTCGCTGAGCGTGCCGTAGCGACGGTCGGCGAGCTGGGCGACGTCGAACGCCGCGAGCAGGTCGGCGGCGCGGCGCTCGTCGAACTCCTCGTAGGTCTCCTGCCAGCGTCCGGTGATGCCGTACGCGGCGGTGAGCACGACGTCGCGCACCGTCTCGTAGGCGGGGATCTTGTCGGCCAGCGCCGCCGACGAGAACCCGATCCGCGGGCGCAGCTCGAAGACGTCGACGCGCCCCAGCCGCTCCCCCAGCAGGTCGGCCGTGCCGCCCGAGGGGTGCATCCGCGCGGCGACGATCTGCAGGAGGGTCGTCTTCCCGGCGCCGTTCGGGCCGAGCACGACCCATCGCTCGCCCTCGTTGACCTGCCAGTCGATGCTGTCGAGGATGGTGCTGGTACCGCGACGGACGGTGACGCCCTTCAGGTCGAGAACGGAGCTCATGAGCCCCGACCCTACCGGAGCGCCGCGTGACCCGAGCGTCTACTCTGGCCCCCGTGAGCGCCGACCGCACCGCCCTGCCGCGCAGCGCCGTCCTGGCGCTGTGGCTGCAGTCGGTGGGTGCGTCGCCGGGTGTGGCGGTGCGCAGCGTGCAGGGCGACGACGAGCCGCACGCCGTCGTCGGGCTGCCCGGCAGCGACGGCGCCACCGACCTGCGCACGCTCGTCACGCGCTGGCTGGCCGGTCCCCGCGAGGTGTGCGCCCTGCTGCCCGCCCCCGGTGACCCGGCCGGCGTGCCGGCCGCGGCCACCGTGGACGCCACCGACGCCGGCGAGTGCGTCGTCGTCACGACGCCCGAGGGCTCGTGGGCCGCGGTCCCGCGGATCACCGAGTTCGGCAGCGTCCTCGAGCCCGGGCACCTGGTGACGTGGGAGGTGCGCGAGGTCGGTGCCTGGTCCACGCTCGTGGCGGCCTCGATCGGGTCGCTCGCCGACGCCGAGCGCGAGCTGCGCACGAGCCTCGTCACCGCCACCGACGCGCTCGACTCGCTGGACGTGGCACGCTGGCGCGACGACGCGGCGGACGCGATCGAGCGGGTCCGCAACGCCTCGACGCACGGGTGGCCCGTGCCCGACCTCGACGGGCGTCGCGGTCGCGTGCTCCAGCTGGCGACGCGCCTCCTGGCGATCGTGGACCTCGCGACCGCCGACGACGGCGGCGCGGTCAACCTGTGGCAGGCGGACCAGCGATCGACCGCCCTGCGCGAGGTCGAGCGCACGGCCCGGCACGCGCTGAGCGCCGCGACGTACGGCGCCGCGCGCTGACTCAGCCGTCGAGGACGTGGCGGTAGACCGCCATGGTGCGCTCGGCGATCGCGGCCCACGCGAAGTGCTCCTCGGCCCGCCGGCGCCCCGCCGCCCCCATCGCGGCAGCACGCGCGGGGTCGGAGACGACGCCGGTCAGCGCGGCCGCGAGGTCGGCGACGAACCGGTCCGGGTCGAGCGGGGTCCCGGTGCCGTCGTCGGACTGCTCGATCGGCACCAGGACGCCCGTGACGCCGTCGTCGACGACCTCGGGGATACCGCCGGTCGCGGTGCCCACCACCGGCAGGCCCACGGCCATGGCCTCGAGGTTGACGATGCCGAGCGGCTCGTAGACCGACGGGCAGACGAAGACCGTGGACGCGGCCAGCACGGCGACCAGCTCCTGGCGCGGCAGCATCTCCTCGATCCAGACGACGCCGGCGTCGCCGGTGCCGCGCTGCGCCCGCAGGTCCGCCACGAGCCCGCGGACCTCGGCCATGATCTCGGGCGTGTCCGGGGCCCCGGCGCACAGCACCAGCTGCACCTCGGGCGGCAGCGCCGCGGCGGCGCGCAGCAGGTACGGCAGACCCTTCTGGCGGGTGATCCGGCCGACGAACACGACGGCGGGACGCTCGGGGTCGATGCCGCGGGCGCGCACCACCCGCTCGGCCTGCGCGTCGTCGGCCGGCGGCCTGCGCCAGCCGGTCAGGTCGATGCCGTTGTGCACGACGTGGACGCGGTCGGGGTCGAGCTCGGGGTACACGCGCAGGATGTCGGCCCGCATGCCGGCCGAGACGGCGATGATCGCCGCCGCCCCGAGGTACGCGGTCCGCTCGGCCCAGGAGGACAGCGCGTACCCGCCCCCGAGCTGCTCGGCCTTCCACGGCCGCAGCGGCTCGAGCGAGTGGGCGGTCACCACGTGCGGGACGCCGTGGAGCAGGCCGCCCAGGTGTCCCGCCATGTTGGCGTACCAGGTGTGGGAGTGGACGACGTCCGCGCCGGCGACGTCGTCGGCCATCGCGAGGTCGACGCCGAGCGTGCCGAGCGCGGGGTTGGCGCCCGCGAGCGCGGGCGGCACGTCGTAGCCGGTGACCCCGCGGGCCCCCTCCTCGGGTGCGCGCGGCCCGTCGAAGCAGCGCACCCGGACGTCGGCGTGCGGACGCAGGACGGCCGCCAGCTCGGCGACGTGGACGCCGGCGCCACCGTAGACGTGGGGCGGGTACTCACGGCTCAGCAGGTCGACCCTCAGCGCGCTCACGGGTCACAACGTAGTCCGGTCGGCGCGGTCGTGCGGCACGAACCGCCCGGCGGCCCTATGGTCTGTGCCATGGCGTCCAACCCGAGAGTCCTCGCCATCGTCCTCGCCGGGGGCGAGGGCAAGCGCCTGATGCCGCTCACGGCCCATCGCGCCAAGCCCGCGGTGCCCTTCGGCGGCATCTACCGCCTCGTGGACTTCGCCCTGTCCAACATCATCAACTCGCGCTACCTGCGCGTCATCGTGCTGACCCAGTACAAGTCGCACTCGCTCGACCGCCACATCTCGAAGACGTGGCGGATGTCGCCGCTGCTGGGCAACTACGTCGCCCCGGTGCCGGCGCAGCAGCGTGTCGGCAAGCACTGGTACCTCGGCAGCGCCGACGCGATCTACCAGTGCCTCAACATCATCGACGACGAGCGGCCCGACATCGTCGTCGTGGTCGGCGCCGACCACGTGTACCGCATGGACTTCTCGCAGATGGTCGAGGCGCACGTCGAGTCGGGGGCCCGCGCGTCCGTCGCCGCCATCCGCCAGCCCATCGCGCTCGCCGACCAGTTCGGGGTGATCGACGTCGATCCCGCGGACCCGACGCGGATCCGCGAGTTCCTCGAGAAGCCGACGAACCCCGTCGGGCTCCCGGACTCGCCCCAGGAGGTCCTGGCGTCGATGGGCAACTACGTGTTCGACGCCGACGCCCTCGTCGAGGCCGTCACGAAGGACTCGGCCGACCCGGACTCGCGGCACGACATGGGCGGCGACATCATCCCGGCGTTCGTGGCGCAGGGGACCGCCGGCGTGTACGACTTCATCCGCAACGACGTGCCCGGCTCGACGGACCGGGACCGCGACTACTGGCGCGACGTCGGGACCATCGACGCCTACTTCGACGCCAACAAGGACCTGATCGCGGTCCAGCCGGTGTTCAACCTCTACAACGAGGACTGGCCCCTGTACACGGGGTACACCGGTCTGCCGCCGGCCAAGTTCGTGCACGCGGGGCCGGGCCGCCTCGGGCACGCGGCGGACTCGGTCGTCTCACCTGGTGTCCTGATCTCCGGCGCGACGGTCGCCGGGTCCATCCTGTCCCCCGGCGTGCACCTGCACTCGTGGGCCACCGTGACCGACTCGGTCCTCATGGACGGGGTGCAGGTGCACCGGCACGCCCAGGTCCACCGCGCGATCCTCGACAAGAACGTGGTGGTGAGCTCCCGGGCCCGGATCGGCGTCGACCACGAGCAGGACCGGGCACGCGGCTTCGCCGTCACCGACTCGGGGATCACCGTCGTCCCGAAGGGAACCGTCGTTGCCTGACCCCCTGCCCGACGTCTCGACGGCAGACGCCGCCGGCCCGCGCACGAGCGGCCGGCGGCGTCTCGTCGTGACCGACGTCGACTCGACCTTCATCTCGGACGAGGTCATCGAGCTCATCGCCGACCACGCCGGCACGCGCGCCGAGGTCACCGCGGTGACCGAGCGCGCGATGCGCGGCGAGCTCGACTTCGCCGCCTCCCTGCGCGAGCGCGTCGCGACGCTCGCCGGCGTGCCGGTCGCCGCGCTCGACGAGGTCCGCGCCGCGGTGCGGCTCACGCCGGGCGCCCAGGAGCTGGTCGCCGAGGTGCGGCGGCGCGGCTGGGAGTTCGGGCTGGTGTCCGGCGGGTTCGCCGAGGTCCTCGGGCCGCTCGCCGACTCGCTCGGCATCCGCCTCTGGCGCGCGAACCGGCTCGAGGTCGCCGGCGGCGTGCTCACCGGGCGCACCGTGGGCCCGGTCGTGGACCGGGCGTACAAGGAGGCGACGCTGCGCGAGTGGGCCGCGCAGGCCGGCCTCGGGCTGCACGACACCGTCGCCGTGGGCGACGGCGCCAACGACCTCGACATGATCCGCGCGGCCGGCATCGGCATCGCGTTCGCCGCCAAGCCCGTGGTTCGCGCGCAGGCGCCGTTCAGCGTCGAGGGGCCGCGCCTCGACGCCGTGCTGGACGTCATCGACCGGGTCGACGCGACCGTCGGCTGAGGAGGGACCGTGGCCACGAGCATCGAGCTCAACGCGCTCAACACCATCGAGGAGTCCGAGCGGCACGGCACGCCGCGCGACCTGTTCTGGCCCTGGTTCGCGGCGAACGTCTCCGTGCTCGGGCTGGGCTACGGCGCGTGGCTGCTCGCGTTCGCGGTCTCGTTCTGGCAGGCCGTGGCGGTGGGCGTCGCCGGGATCCTGGTCTCGTTCCTGTTCTGCGGCGTCATCTCGCTCGCGGGGCGCCGGGGCTCCGCCCCCACCATGGTGCTCAGCCGGGCGGCGTTCGGCGTCGAGGGCAACCGGCTGCCCTCGCTGCTGTCGTGGATCCTCACCGTGGGTTGGGAGACGGTGCTCGTCTCGCTCGCCACGCTGGCGGCCGCGACGGTGCTCGGCGAGCTGGGCTGGGGCGGCGGCACGGTCACGCAGGCGGTCACGCTCGTCGTGGTCGCGCTGGTGGTGATGGCCGCGGGCGTCTTCGGCTTCCACCTGGTCATGCGGCTGCAGAAGGTCATCACCGTCCTGACCGCCGTGCTCACGGTCGTGTACGTCGCGCTCGTGGCGCACCACGTCGACTGGGCGAGCGTCATGTCGGTGCCGGCGGGCGGCGTGCCGCAGGTCGTCGGCGGCCTGGTCTTCATGATGACGGGGTTCGGCCTCGGCTGGGTCAACATGGCGGCCGACTACTCGCGCTACCTGCCCCGCACGGCGTCCGGCGCGGGCGTCGTGGGGTGGACGACGTTCGGCGCGGCGCTGCCACCCGTGCTGCTGCTGACGGCCGGTCTCCTCCTGGCCGGCTCGGACCCCGCGCTGGCGGCGGCGATCGACGTCGACCCGATCGGCGCGCTGGCGACGCTCCTGCCGACGTGGTTCCTGGTCCCGTTCGCGATCGTCGCGCTCGCCGGCCTCGTCGGCGGCGCGGCGCTCGACATCTACTCCTCGGGCCTCGCCCTGCTGTCCCTCGGCCTGCCCGCGCCCCGCTGGGTCGCCGCGGCGATCGACGGGGTCCTCATGGTGCTCGGCGCCGTCTACGTCGTCTTCGTCGCCGAGAGCTTCCTCGGGCCGTTCCAGGGCTTCCTCATCACGCTCGGCGTGCCGATCGCGGCCTGGTGCGGCGTGCTGCTCGCCGACATCCTCCTGCGCAGGCGCCACTACGCCGAGGCCGAGCTGTACGACCGGCGCGGGCGCTACGGGGCGGTGCGGTGGTCGGCCGTGGCCCTGGTCCTCGGCGGGACGGTGATCGGCTGGGGGCTCGTCACCAACGCGTCCGCCGGCTGGCTCGCCTGGCAGGGCTACCTGCTCGGCCCGCTCGGCGGCCGCGAGGGCGCGTGGGCGTGGGCCAACCTCGGCGTGCTCGTGGCGCTGGTGATCGGGTTCGCCGGCACGCTGGTCACGACGCGCGGAGACGTCCGGCGCCAGGAGAACCGGTGAGCCGGGTCGCCGACGACGCGTGGCTCGTCGTGGTCGACATGCAGAACGTGTTCGCGCACCCGCCGAGCCCCTGGGCCTCCCCCGGCTACGCCCAGGCGCTCGCCGGGACCCGGCGGCTGCTCGAGGCGTTCGGCGACCGCGCCGTCTTCACCCGGTACGTCGCGCCGGCCGAGCCCGAGGGCGCGTGGCGGGCGTACTTCGAGCAGTGGCCGTTCGCCCTGGTGCCGCCCGACGACCCGCTCTACGCCGTCGTCGACGAGCTCGACCCGTCCGGTCACCCCGTCGTCACGCGGACGACGTTCGGCAAGTGGGGCCCGGAGCTCGAGGAGGCG
This sequence comes from Isoptericola sp., assembly GCA_031181105.1. Lineage (GTDB taxonomy): Bacteria > Actinomycetota > Actinomycetes > Actinomycetales > Cellulomonadaceae > Isoptericola. The sequence goes on from JAPSLD010000025.1 coordinate 9,179, forward strand.
ACGCAGGGCGCCGGCGAGCTCGTCCTCGCGGGCGTGTCGACCGACTGCTGCGTGATCTCGACGGCCCTCGCCGCCGCCGACGCCGGGCGACGCGTCCACGTCGCGGCCGACGCGTGCGCGGGCGCCTCCCGGGCCGACCACGAGCGTGCGCTCGACGCGATGCGCCTGTACGCGCCGCTGGTCGAGGTCACCACGACCGACGACGTGCTCGGGTCGCGCTGACGGCCTGCTCCGACGGCTGGCTAGGAGGGCCGGCCCACGTGCACGAGGCGTGCCGCGTGCCTGCCCCACTCGGACCAGGGGTGCTCGGCGCTCTCCAGCACGGAGTACGTCGCGGTCGGGACGCCGACGCGCACCTGGGCGAGGGCGGCGTCGTCCGACCCGGGACCGGCGAGGTAGGCCGCGGTCGCGGCCATGGTCGGCTCGTGGCCCAGGACGAGCACCGTCCCGACGCCCGGGTCGACCGCCCGCACGAGGTCCAGCACGTCGCCGACGCTCGCCTCGTACAGCTCGTCGCGCACCTCGACGAGGGCGTCGCCGACGTCGAGGTGCGCGCGGGCGAGCTCCCACGTCTGGCGGGTGCGCACGGCGGACGAGACGAGCGCGAGCTCCGGCACCAGGCCGGCGGCGGTGAGCGCCATGCCGACACCGGACGCCTGGCGGCGACCCTTGAGGGCGAGCGGGCGCTGGGCGTCGGCTCCGGCCTCGCGGACGGGCTCGGCCTTGGCGTGCCGGAGCAGCACGAGCCGGCGCACGGCCGTCGTCGCGTTCTCGTCCTGCTTCGCCGCGTTCATGCGCCCCGTCTCAGTCGTGCGGTCGGTTCACTGGCCCATCGCGTGCACACCGCCGTCGACGTGGACGATCTCGCCCGTGGTCGCCGGGAACCAGTCCGAGAGGAGTGCCGCGACAGCGCGAGCGGCGGGCTCCGGGTTCGACTGGTCCCAGCCGAGGGGCGCCCGCTGCGGCCAGGCCTCCTCCATGGTCGCGAAGCCGGGGATCGACTTCGCGGCCGTCGTGCGCAGGGGCCCGGCGGAGACGAGGTTACACCGGATGCCGTCGGGGCCGAGGTCACGGGCCAGATAGCGGTTGGTCGCCTCGAAGGCGGCCTTGGCCACGCCCATCCAGTCGTAGACCGGCCACGCGTAGCGCGCGTCGAACGTCAGGCCGACGAGCGAGCCGCCCGACGTCATGAGCGGCTTGGCCGCCACGGCGAGCGACTTGAGCGAGTACGCCGAGATCTCGATGGCGGTCGCGACGTCGGGCCACTCGCCCGACAGGAAGTTGCCGCCCATGACGGACTGCGGCGCGAAGCCGATCGAGTGCACGACGCCGTCGAGCCGGTCGACGTGCTCGCGCACGCGGCCGGCGAGCGCGTCGAGGTCCTCGCCGCTCGTGACGTCGAGCTCGACGACGGGGGCCTCGGCGGGCAGGCGGCGCGCGAACGCCTGCGTGAGCTTCATCTGCCGGCCGAACGACGACAGGACGACCTCGGCGCCCTCCTGCTGGGCGAGGCGGGCCGTGTGGAACGCGATGGAGCTGTCCGTGAGGACGCCCGTGACGAGGAGCTTCTTGCCGTCGAGGAGACCCATGGTGACCTTTCGTGGTGTGTGGGGAGCGTAACGGATCAGTGGCCCATGCCGAGGCCGCCGTCGACCGGCACCACGGCGCCGCTGACGTAGGCGGCGGCGTCGGAGGCGAGGAACTCGACGACGCCGGCCACCTCCTCGGGGGTGGCGAACCGACCGGCCGGGATGGAGGCCTTGTACTCCGTCTGGGTCTTCTCCGGCAGCGCCGCGGTCATGTCGGTCTCGACGAAGCCCGGCGCCACGACGTTGGCGGTGATGCCGCGGCCGCCGAGCTCGCGCGTGATCGAGCGGGCCATGCCCACGAGCGCGGCCTTGGACGAGGAGTAGTTGACCTGACCGGGGCCGCCGTACAGGCCCACGACGGAGCCGACGAGCACGATGCGCCCCTTGCGGGCGCGGATCATGCCCTTGGACGCGCGGCGCACGCAGCGGAAGGTGCCCGTGAGGTTGACGTCGAGGACGGTCTCGAACTCCTCGTCGCTCATGCGCATGAGCAGCTGGTCGCGGGTCACGCCGGCGTTCGCCACGAGCACCTCGACCGGGCCGAGCGAGCTCTCGATCTCACCGAACGCCCCGTCGACCGCCGACGTGTCGGTGACGTCCGCCACGAACCCGTGCACGCCCTCGGGGAGCTCGCCGCCGCGGTAGAGGGTCGCGACCGTGTCGCCGGCGGCGACGAACCGCTCGGCGATCGAGCGGCCGATGCCGCGCGCTGCTCCGGTCACGACGACGACGCGTCCTGTCGTGCTGCTCACCGGGTTCCTCCTCGGTCGTCGGGGGCGGGTCCCGCACCGCGCAGGGCCCCCGGTGACGCTACCCCGGGCACGGCGGCGCGAGCGCGCGCGCCTCAGCACAGCGCGCTCGGAGAGTTTGTCGGATTCCTACAAGGTCCGGTGGGTGCCTTCCGGGCTCGTAGACTGGCTGGATGAGCATCCCGCGCGCGAGCTCGCCGGGTCCGCACCGCCGGTCGCCCGGGCCGGCCGCGGAGGTCCACTCGATCACGAGGGCCCCCGAGCCGCTCGCCCACGACCAGTCGCGCCGCATGACGCGCTACCTGGTCCAGATGGGCATCCGCGTCGCCTGCTTCGTCGGCGCGATCGTCGTGGACGACTGGTGGCGGTGGGTGCTCGTCGTCGCGGCCGTCGTGCTGCCGTACTCGGCGGTGCTGTTCGCCAACGCGGGCCGCGACCGGGTGGCGTACGACAGCTCGCCGGTCGACGCGCCGACGCCGGCCGCGCTCCCGCCGTCGGCCGGCGGCGTCGCGGGGCCGGTTCCCGGACCGGGTGCGGGACGCGTCGTCGAGCACCGGGAGGACGCCACCGGCGAGCCGGGCGCGCGGGGTGGCGACGACCGCGACGAGAGGACGAGATGATCGACGTGCTGTCCGGCGGCGCCGACCGCGTCGCCGGCGAGCTGGTGTGCTCCGCCAAGGGCTGCCGCGCGGAGGCGGCCTGGGGGCTGCTCTGGAACAACCCGCGCATCCACACGCCCGAGCGCCGCAAGGTCTGGCTCGCGTGCGAGACCCACCGCGAGCACCTCGAGCAGTTCCTGGGCGCGCGCTCGTTCTGGCGGCAGACGGTCCCGGTCGACGCGCTGGAGCGCGAGTGACGGCCGACGCGCCGGCCACGGGGTCGGACGGGCGCACCCGCCGGCAGTGGCTGACCCTCGGCGTCGCCGCCGTGCTGCTCGCGGTGCTGTGCCTCGTCGCCGCACGCTGGCAGTGGCACCGGTACACCGAGCGCGAGGCGCAGATCGACCTCGTCGAGGCGAACTACTCGGCGGAGCCCGTCCCCGTCGGCGAGCTGCTGCCCGGGCCGGGCGCCCGGCTGGAGCCCGGCGACGTGTGGCGGCCGGCCGTCCTCGAGGGGCGCTACGTGCCCGACGCAACAGTCCTGCTGCGGAACCGGCCGGTCCAGAGCACGCCGGGCTTCCACGTCCTGGTGCCGTTCGAGGCCGACCTTCCCGGCGGCGGCGAGGTCGTGGTCGTCGTGGACCGCGGCTTCGTCCCGCTCGGCGAGGACGCCAGCGCGCCGTCGTCCGTCCCCGCCCCGCCCGACGGCGAGGTGCGCGCGGTCGTGACCCTCCGGGCCGACGAGCCGGCGTCGGACCGCAGCGCCCCGGACGGCCAGGTGCAGGCGATCAGCACCGAGCAGGTGCTCGCCGCCGGCCGGGCCGGGGGCGACTGGGCCGCGGGGCGCACGGTGGACGCGTACGGCCAGCTGCGCGCCGAGGACCCGGCGCCGGCCGTCTCCCCCGGCGCGCTGCCCCCGCCCGACACCGATCCCGGCTCGCACCTGAGCTACGCGTTCCAGTGGCTGGTCTTCGCGGCCGGCGCCGTCGGGGGCTACGTGCTGCTGTGGCGGCGCGAGACCCGGCCCGTCACCGTGACGGCGGGCGCGCTCCTCGAGGAGTCCGACCTCCAGCCGCGCCGCCGGGAGCGGGCGCGGCGCGCGTCGGACGAGGACTACGAGGACGCACTCCTCGACGCGGGCGCTCAGGCCAGGGACACGAGCTCGGCGTAGTCGTCGGACCAGAGGTCCTCGTCGCCGTCGGGCAGCAGCAGCACGCGCTCGGGCTCGAGCGCCTCGACCGCGCCGTCGTCGTGCGTGACCATGACGACCGCGCCCTCGTACGTCTTGAGCGCGCCGAGGATCTCGGCGCGCGACGCCGGGTCGAGGTTGTTGGTCGGCTCGTCGAGCAGCAGCACGTTGGCGCTCGAGACCACGAGGGTGGCGAGCGCCAGTCGCGTCTTCTCGCCGCCGGAGAGCACGTGCGCCGGCTTCTCGGCGTCGTCACCGCTGAACAGGAACGACCCGAGGACGGACCGCACCTGGGTGTCGGTCAGGTCGGGCGCCGCGTGGCGGAGGTTCTCCACGACGGTGGCGTCCATGTCGAGCGTGTCGTGCTCCTGGGCGTAGTAGCCCAGCTTCAGCCCGTGCCCGGGGACGACCTCGCCCGTGTCGGGCTTCTCGACGCCGGCGAGCATGCGCAGCAGCGTCGTCTTGCCCGCGCCGTTGAGGCCGAGCACGACGACGCGCGAACCCCGGTCGATCGCCAGGTCGACGCCCGCGAAGACCTCCTGCGAGCCGTAGCTCTTCGACAGCTCGCGTGCCGTGATCGGCGTGCGACCGCACGGTGCGGGCGTCGGGAAGCGCAGCTTGGCCACCCGGTCGGAGGCGCGCTCCCCCTCGACCCCGGCGAGCATCCGCTCGGCGCGCTTCATCATGTTCTGCGCGGCCGTGGCCTTGGTCGCCTTGGCCCGCATCTTGTCGGCCTGGGCCAGGAGCGCGCCCGCCTTCTTCTCGGCGTTGGCCCGCTCGCGACGGCGCCGCCGCTCGTCGGTCTCGCGCTGCTCGAGGTAGGCGTCCCAGCGGAGGTTGTACTGGTCGAGCTCGCCGCGGTTGGCGTCGAGGTGGAACACCTTGTTGACCGTCGCGCGCAGCAGCTCGACGTCGTGGCTGATGACGACGAAGCCGCCGCTGTAGCCCTTGAGGTAGTCGCGCAGCCACAGGATCGAGTCGGCGTCGAGGTGGTTCGTGGGCTCGTCGAGCAGCAGGGTCTCGACGCCGGAGAACAGGATGCGGGCCAGCTCGATGCGCCGGCGCTGGCCGCCCGAGAGCGTGCCGAGCGGCTGGGCGAGGACGCGCTCGTCGAGGCCGAGGTTGCTCGTGATCCGGTGGGCCTCCGACTCGGCCGCGTAGCCGCCCGCGGCGAGGAAGCGCGACTCGAGCCTCGGGTACCGCTCGAGCGCGGCGGCCTGGGTCTCGGGGTCCGCGGACGCCATCGCACCCTCGGTCTCGCGCATCTGCCGCACGATCAGGTCGAGGCCGCGCGCGCCGAGCACCCGGTCGATCGCGACGACGTCGAGGTCACCCGTGCGCGGGTCCTGCGGCAGGTACCCGACGTCGCCGCTGCGGGTGATCCGCCCGCCCGTCGGCTGCGTCTCCCCCGCCAGCGTCTTGGTCAGCGTCGTCTTGCCCGCGCCGTTGCGGCCGACCAGGCCGATGCGGTCGCCGGCGGAGATGCGGAACGTCGCGCCGTGCAGCAGGACGCGGGCGCCGACGCGCAGCTCGACGTCGTGTGCGGTGATCACAGGGATGCTTCCTCAGGTGGGGGGTGTGGCGCTCGGCGGGGCCCGACGGGCCGCGAGCAGCCCTCCGAGTCTACGGCGTCGACCGGCGGCCTCGCGCCCGTCATACCGGGCGAGGCGACCCCCTCGGACCTAGCGTGGCCCCGTGACGTTCAGCGAGGGCGGTCAGTTCGAGGGCGGGCGCGTCCGGCGCGGGGGCCGGGGCCGCGGCATCGCCGTGGGCGGCGGCATCGGCACGATCCTGGTGGCGGTCGTCGTCGTGCTGCTCGGAGGCGACCCCGGCCAGCTGCTCCAGGGGCAGCCGACGACCCCGCAGGGGGCGGGCGCCGGCCAGGAGCAGCACGTCGGTGACTGCACCGCCGACGAGGCCAACACGGACCGCGAGTGCCGCCTGTCCGCGACCGTCCAGTTCCTCGACGCCTACTGGGACCGCGTCCTGCCCCAGCAGGCGGACGTGGAGTACGTGCGGCCCCCGGTCGAGAGCTTCTCCGGCGCGACCACCACGGGGTGCGGGGCGGCGTCGAGCTCGACCGGACCGTTCTACTGCCCGCCGGACCAGACGATCTACATGGACCTGACGTTCTTCGACCTGCTGTCCTCCCGGTTCGGCACCGAGGGCGGCCCGCTGGCCGAGGCGTACGTCACGGCTCACGAGACGGGCCACCACGTCGAGAACCTCCTCGGCGTCATGGACGCCGCCGACCGGAGCGCCACCGGGCCCGAGTCCGACTCGGTGCGCCTCGAGCTCATGGCCGACTGCCTCGCCGGCATGGCGATCGGCAGCGGGGCGACCGAGCGGGACCCCGACACGGGCCTGACGTTCTTCGACCCGATCACGGCCGAGCAGCTGCGCCAGGCGGTCGACGCCGCGGCCGCCGTCGGCGACGACCACATCCAGCAGCAGACCACCGGGGGGATCGACCCGGACGGCTTCACCCACGGCACCTCGGACCAGCGGGTGCGCTGGTTCACGATCGGGTACGACGGCGGCACGCTCGCCGACTGCGACGCGATGTCCGCCTCGACCCTGTGACCTCCGGTCGGCGGGAGCACGGTCCGTCGAGTCACAGGCTGACGCGCGGCCGGCGCTCGCGCACCGCGACGGTGGCACGCTCGACGAGGTCCTCGACCGCCAGGCTCGACCTCGCGCCGGTGGCGGGGTCCTGCACCGCGACCTGCCCGGCCGCGGCCTCGCGCGGCCCGACCACCGCGAGCAGCGCGTCGCGGCGTCCGCGCGCGAGCCGGACGCGGTTGCCGAGCGATCCCTCCGCCTCCAGGCGCACCCGCAGCCCGCGTGCCCGGAGCGCGTCGGCGACCGGGCCGGCGTCGACTCCCTCGACGGGCAGGAGGCACACCTGGACCGGCGCCAGCCAGAACGGCAGCCGGCCGGCGTGCTGCTCGAGCAGGAACGCCACCATCCGCTCCATCGAGCCGACGGTGCCGCGGTGGATCATCACCGGACGTGCCCGCGACCCGTCCGCGGCGACGTACTCGAGACCGAAGCGCTCGGGCTGGTTGAAGTCGAGCTGCACGGTCGCGAGGGTCTCCTCCTGGCCCCGGGCGTCACGGACCTGGACGTCGAGCTTCGGACCGTAGAACGCGGCCTCCCCGGGGCCGTCCGCCCACGGCAGACCGCTGCCGGCCACGACGCTGCGCAGCTGCTCCTCCGCGTCGGTCCACCGGTCCGGGTCGCCCAGCCACCGGTCCGACCCGTCGCGGCGGGACAGCCGCACGTGGTCGATCTCGAGACCCAGGACGCGGAGCACCCCGAGCACCGCGTCGAGAGCGCGGCGCACCTCGGCCGCGACCTGGTCGGGCCGGCAGAACACGTGGGTGTCGTCCAGGTTGATCTGCCGCACGCGGCTCAGGCCGGAGAGCACGCCCGAGCGCTCGGAGCGGAACATCGCGCCCAGCTCGTGGTACCGCAGCGGGAGGTCGCGGTGGCTGCGGGGCTCGGCGGCGTAGACCTGGGCGTGGTGCGGGCAGTTCGCCGGCCGCAGGACGAGCGGGTCGCCCGAGCCGTCGTCGAGCGGGGGGAACATGTCGTCGGCGAACTTGGCCCAGTGCCCGGACCGCTCGAACAGCGACCGTTTGGCCAGGACGGGCGAGTACACCGGCTCGCAGCCGTCGGCGAGCGCGACGTCCTCGGCGAGACGTTCGAGCTCGCGCCGGACGGCGGCCCCGGCGGGCAGCCAGAGCGGCAGTCCGGGCCCGACGAGCGGGCTGGTGGCGAACACGCCCATGTCGCGGCCGAGGTCGCGGTGGTCGACGGCGGCGGACGGTACGGCGGCGGGTGCGGGCTTCATGGCGTTCTCCTCGGATGCGCGGAGCCCGCCCGACGGGACGACGAAGGCCCCGGAGCGAGCTCCGGGGCCTGGGTGCTGATGATGGGTGCTGGCGTGCAGCGGTCAGCGGGCGCCGGAGGGTTCCGGCGTCGTCGTGGCGCAGCGGCTGACCATGCGCCCGAGCCTACGCTCGTGCGGCCGGGCGCGGCAACGGCTCTCTCAGCCGCCGCCGTCGTGCGGCCGCGAGGGGCCGGGCCGTGCAGCGCGCCGGCGCACCTTCCGCACGATCCATGCCAGCACGCCGAGCACCAGCACGGCGACCACGGCCGCCTGGAGGTAGCCCACCCCGGACTCGACGAGGTGCCACCGCTCGCCGAGCCAGAACCCCGCGGTGACGAGGGCCGTGTTCCAAAACCCGCTGCCGAGCGCCGTCCAGAGGACGAACCGCGCCATCGGCATGCGCTCCACGCCCGCGGGGACCGAGATGAGCGAGCGCACCACGGGCACGAGGCGGCCGAAGAGCACCGACATCTCGCCGTGGCGCTCGAACCAGCGCTCCGCGGTGACGACCTCGTCGACGGAGACCAGGGGCATCCGGTCGGCGACGCGGTGCAGGCGCGCGCGTCCGAGCCAGGCGCCGAGACCGTAGAGCAGCAGCGCGCCGACCACCGAGCCCACGGTCGTCCAGACCACGACGTGCCAGAGGACGAGCGTCCCCTGGGCCGCCGTGAACCCGGCCAGCGGCAGGATGACCTCGCTCGGCAGCGGAGGGAAGAGGTTCTCCAGCGCCACGGCCAGGCCGGCTCCTGGCGCACCGAGGGTCTCCATGAGGCCGACGGCCCACGCGGCGAGCCCGGAGAAGGACGCGTCCAGCACGCGGCGTCAGACGTTGAAGCCGAGCATCCGCAGCTGCTCGCGACCCTCGCCGGTGATCTTCTCCGGGCCCCACGGCGGCATCCAGACCCAGTTGATCCGGAAGCCGGTGACGATCCCCTCGAGCGCGGCGCCTGACTGGTCCTCGATGACGTCGGTCAGCGGGCACGCCGCCGAGGTGAGCGTCATGTCGATCGTCGCGTGGTTGTTCTGGTCCACCTGGACCCCGTAGACGAGGCCGAGGTCGACGACGTTGATGCCCAGCTCGGGGTCGATGACGTCGCGCAGCGCCTCCTCGACGTCCGCGGCCGTCGTCGGGCTCGCCGTCGTCGGGCTCGCCGTCGTCGGGGCCTGCGTCGTCTCGGTGTTCTCTGTCATCGTCTCCTCCGGTTCAGCCCGCCAGCGCGCCGCTGCGCGCGAGCGAGTCCTTGAGCGCCGCCCAGCCGAGCAGCGCGCACTTGATGCGGGCGGGGTACTGCGAGACGCCGGTGAACGCGGTCGCGTCACCGAGCTCGTCGAGCGCCTCGTCCTCGGTCAGGCCCTTGCCGCGCGAGGACATCAGGTCGTGGAAGTACGCGTCGAGCCGCTCGACCTCGGCGACGTCGCGCCCGGTCACGAGCTCGGTCATCACCGACGTCGACGCCTGCGAGATCGAGCACCCCTGGCCCTCCCACGAGACCGCGGCCACCCGGGGGCCGCCGGCGCCGGGCTGGACGTCCACGCGGAGCGTCACCTCGTCGCCGCACGTCGGGTTGACCTGGTGCGACTCGCCCGCGAGGTGCCCTTCGGGCACGTCAGCGAGACCCCGGCCCACGGGGTGCTTCGCGTGGTCCAGGATCACCTGCTGGTACATCTGCTCGAGCGCGCTCACGGTCGTCCTCTCACCGGTCCGCACCGAAGAACGCCCGGACCCCGCCCAATGCTTCCCGGAACGCCGCGATCTCCTCGACGGTCGTGTAGACCGACGCCGAGGCGCGCGCCGTGGCCGCCACGCCGAACCGCCGGTGCAGCGGCTGCGCGCAGTGGTGGCCAACGCGCACCGCGATGCCACGGTCGTCGAGGACCTGGCCGACGTCGTGCGCGTGCACGCCGTCGACGACGAACGACACGACGGCGAGCCGGTCCTGGGCGTCCGCGGGTCCGACGACGCGCACCCCCGGGATCTCGGCGATCGTGACGAGCTCGGCGGCGAGGGCGCGCTCGTGCGCGGCGACCGCCTCCATGCCCAGCTCGCCGAGCCACTGCGCGGCCACGCCCATGCCGACGGCCTGGGCCACGGGCTGCGTGCCGGCCTCGAACCGCTGGGGCGGCGGCGCGTACGTGGTCGCCTCCATGGTGACGATCTCGACCATCGACCCGCCCGTCGTGACCGGCGGCATCGCCTCGAGCAGCTCACGCCGCCCGTAGAGCGCCCCGACGCCGGTGGGCCCGAGCATCTTGTGGCCGCTGAACGCCGCGAAGTCGACCCCGAGGGCGTGCAGGTCGACCGGGAGGTTCGGCACCGACTGGCACGCGTCGAGCACGGTGCACGCGCCGACGCGGCGCGCGGCCGCCACGAGCTCGGCCACGGGGGCGACCGCGCCGGTCACGTTGGACACGTGCCCGAACGCCACGACCCGCGTCCGCTCGGTGATCACCTCGTCGAGGTTCGACAGGTCGATCCGGCCCTCGTCCGTCACGCCGAGCCAGCGCAGCACGGCACCCGTGCGGGCGCACAGCTCCTGCCAGGGCACGAGGTTGGCGTGGTGCTCGGCCTCGGTCACGACGATCTCGTCACCGGGGGCGAGGCGGAACCTCTCGGCGGCCGCTCCCCCGCGCCCGGCCGTCGCGTTGCCGAACGCGTAGGCGACGAGGTTGATCGCCGCGGTCGCGCCGGGCGTCCAGACGATCTCGTCGGTGTCCGCGCCGACGAACGCCGCGACGGCCTCGCGCGCGCCCTCGTACGCCTCGGTCGCCTCCTCGGCGAGCTGGTGCGCGCCGCGGTGCACGGCCGCGTTGCGCTGCTCGTAGAAGTCGACCTCGGCCTCGAGCACCACGTTCGGCTTCTGCGACGTGGCCGCCGAGTCCAGGTAGACGAGCGGACGGCCACCCCGCACGGTGCGCCCGAGCAGCGGGAAGTCCGCCCGCACGGCGGCGAGCTCGCTCGCGCTGAGGCCGGGGCGCACGGCGTCGGTGGTGGTCATCGCAGGTCCCTGGCTCAGGCCGAAGCGGCGGTGAGGAAGCGGTCGTAGCCCTCGTTCTCGAGACGCTCGGCGAGCTCGGGGCCGCCCTCCTCGGCGATCTTGCCGTCGACGAAGACGTGGACGAAGTCGGGCTTGATGTAGCGCAGGATGCGCGTGTAGTGCGTGATGAGCAGCACGCCGACGTCGGTGG
>JAPSLD010000237.1 GCA_031181105.1 Isoptericola sp.
TGGACAGGTAGAGCGCGACGTGCACCGCGACGATCGCGGCGGCGATCGCCACCACCTGCGCGAGCACCTCGCCCGAGCCGCGCGACTGCTGGACGAACACCATGGTCGCCACGATCGCGCCCGGCCCTGCGAGCAGCGGCGTGCCGAGCGGCACGAGGGCGACGTTGACCGACTGGTTGCCCGACGGCTCGGCCTGCTCCATCTTGCCCGTCAGCAGCTCCATCGCCACGACCAGCAGGAGCAGCCCGCCCGCGGCCTGCAGGGCGGGCAACGAGATGCCCATGTAGTGCAGCACCTGCTGGCCGAACACCGCGAAGACCACGATCACGCCGAACGCCACGAGGATCGCCTGCCGGGCGGCGCGGTTGCGCTGGCGCGCGGTCATGGTCGACGTCAGGCCGAGGAAGACCGGGACCGTGCCGGGCGGGTCCATGATGACGAACAGCGTGACGAAGACCTCGGTGAACACCACGACGTCGAACCAGGTCACGACCGGACCACGGGCAGCGAGCCCTGACCCTCGATCGCCTCGAGCACCTCGGGGGCGGTCGTGTTCTCGCCCAGCCGGTTCCTCTTTCCCGCGCCGTGGTAGTCGCTCGAGCCGGTGACGAACAGGCCGAGCGCGGACGCGAGGTCGCGCAGGTGCGCGCGCGTGGCGGCGTCGTGGTCGCGGTGGTCGGCCTCGAGGCCGGCAAGGCCCGCGTCGGCGAGCGCGGCGATCGTGTCGTCCGAGACGACCCGACCGCGCGCGCCCGCCCCCGGGTGCGCCATGACGGGCACCCCGCCGGCGGCGCGGACCGCACGGACCGCCGTCTCGGCGTCGGGCGCGTAGTGCGCCACGTAGTACGGCGCGCCGGGGTGCAGCATCGTGGCGAACGCCTCCTCGCGCGTCGCGACGACCCCGAGGGCGACCAGCGCGTCCGCGAGGTGCGGCCGGCCCACCGTCGCGCCGTCGCCCGTGTGCGCGACGACGGTCTCCCACGTGATCGGGTAGTCCCGCGCGAGCCGGTCGGTCATCTCCCGCGCCCGCGTGCGGCGCGACGTGCGCGTGCGCTCGAGCTCGTAGGCGAGCGCGGTGTCCGTCGGGTCGTGCAGGTACGACAGCAGGTGGACGCTGATGCCCGCGCCCTCGGGGGTGCGCACCCGCGTCGAGACCTCCGTGCCGCGCACGAGCGCCACGCCGGTCCGTGCCGCAGCCTCCGCCGCCTCCTCCCACCCGACGGTCGTGTCGTGGTCGGTCAGCGCCACGACGGTGAGGCCGGCCGCGGCCGCCGCCTCCATCACCTGGCGTGGGTCGTCGGTCCCGTCGGACGCCGACGAGTGGGTGTGGAGGTCGATCACGGGCCCAAGGATATGTGGGCGCTCGGCCGCGCCAGGTCCGCACGAGGTCTCCACACGGCCCGCCGGGCGTGCACGCGCGAGCCCCCGACGGGCGCGCGACGATCGAAGGGATGAACGCCGACCTCCGCACCGCGCCGCCCGCAGTCGTGTTCGTGCACGGCCTGCGCACCTCCTCGGCGATCTGGGCGCACCAGGTCCGCCACGTCCGCGACGCCGGGCACCCCGCCGTCGCCGTCGACCTCCCGGCGCACGGGACGCGGCACGGCGAGCGCTTCTCGCTCGAGCGCGCGTTCGACGTCATCGACGAGGCGGTCGCGTCGTTCGACGGACGTCGCGTGACCCTCGTCGGCCTGTCGCTCGGGGGGTACACGAGCCTGGGGTGGGCGGCCCGGCACGCGGCCGGCAGCGCGTCCGCACCGCTCTCCGGCGTCGTGGCCGTGGGGTGCTCGTCCGACCCGCGCGGCAAGCCTGTGGCCCTCTTCCGCGACGTCGCCCGTCTCACGGTCGCGGGCTCGACGGCGGTCGGCCGGCACGTCCGCCGCGCCGCCGACCGCTGGCGCACCCTCGCGACCGGCCGCTCGCTCGCGGCGGGCGCGGACGCCGGCGCGTTCGGCGGGCAGCGCTCCTCGACGGCGGCCTCGCCCGGGTGGGACGTGGTCACCGACGCGCTCACCCAGCTCGCCGGGCGCTCGTCCGTGGCGGACGTGCGCGCGACCCGCGCGCCGGTGTGGCTCGTCAACGGGTCGCGGGACCGGATGCGGCTCGACGAGGCGCGCCACCTCGCGGCGGCGGACCGGGGTGCGCTCGTCGTCGTCCCCGGTGCCGGCCACGACGTCAACACCGACGCGCCCGACGCCTTCAACCGCGTGCTCGACCGCGCGCTGCGCGACTTCAGCCGCTCCGCGAGGTAGCGCGCCCCGCCGAGGTAGCGCGCTACCTCGGCGAGAGACGCGCTACCTCGGCGAGAGACGCGCTACCTCGGCGAGAGACGCGCTACCTCGCGGGTGCGAGACTGGTCGCATGACCGACGCAACCCCTGTCGACCCGACCGTCCCGTCCGAGACGCCGCCGACCGAGACGCCGAGCGAGGCACCCGCCCAGCCGGTCGCCGACCGCGGGAGCAACCGCTCGCAGCGTCCGCGCTCGGAGGCGTTCAAGGCCTTCGTCATGTCGGGGTGGGCACCGCGGCCCGACCTCGGCGTCGAGCCGTCGCGCGCCGTGCCGTTCACCGCCGAGCGGCGCGCCCGCCTGTCGGCCCGGTTCCCGGCGACCCGGCTGGTGATCCCGGCCGGTCCGCTCAAGACGCGCTCCAACGACACCGACTACCGCTTCCGGCCGCACTCGGCGTTCGCCCACCTCACCGGTCTCGGCACCGACCACGAGCCCGACGCCGTGCTCGTGCTGCACCCCGTCGGCGAGGGCGAGGGCGACCCCGGCGCCGACGGCACGCCGTCGCACCACCACGCCGTGCTCTACGTGCGCCCGCTCGCCCCGC
>JAPSLD010000238.1 GCA_031181105.1 Isoptericola sp.
TCGGGGATGAGCACGAAGGGGCGCGTGGCGAGCTCGCCGGGCGTCGCGAAGGAGCTGCCCAGGACGTTGAGGAACGGCAGCAGGCAGATCAGCGCGAACCCGCCCAGGACGACGACGTTGACGACGCGGAAGACCCGCACGCCGACCGTGGGCCGGCGAAGACTGCTCGTGCGGGGCGCGGGCCGGTCGAGGCGCACCCGCGGCGCGGCGTCGGTTGTTCTCATCTCGTGCTCCCATGGCTCGGGCGTCGCGGGGACGTGCGGAGCGCGGACATGCCCGCGCTGAGGAAGAAGAGGAAGGCGACCGGGTAGAGGATCAGCTGGCTCCCGAGGAGGCAGACGAGGCCCGTGGCGGTGAAGATCCACGCCGCGGCCCGGCGGCCTCGGCGGCGCCCCGCCGCGAAGATCCCCGTGGCGCCGAGGGCGAGCACCACCATCAGGGTCAGCCCGAACCAGGCCGCGAGGGTCCGGGCGGCCTCGAAGGCGCCACCCGGGACGGCGGCGGTCGTCAGGTCGAGCCCGATGCCCTGCATCTCAGGGTGCAGCCGGGCGTAGAACGCGGTCTCGTCGACCCGGTTCATCACCACCGTGAACCCGCCCAGGAGCACCGTGGACAGGACGAGGCCGGCCGTCGCCACCCAGGTCACGGCGCGACGCCGCGCCCCGGGCGCCGGGGCGTCCGCCGGCGCCGCCGGCACCCGGTCAGCGGTCGTCGCGGACGACATCGCCGCTCACCCCCGCGAGGTCGAGCCGCGGGCTGTGCTCGACGTGGAAGGCCGGGCCGTCGCTCCCCTCGACGCGCACACGGTGCACGTCCGCCGTGGCGACGTACCCGAGGTGGAATCCGTGCCGTGCCATGAGCTCCACCCCGTCCGCCATGGCCGGGTACGCCGCGACCGGGTCCTCGGCGAACGAGACCGCGACGTCGTCGAGCGTGATCTCGGACAACGGCTGCTCCGGCAGGCCGTAGAGGTGCCCGGCGGCCGCGTGCACGCCTCGCGCGGTGATGTGCGCGAGGTGGATGCGGCGGAAGACGGGCGTGGAGCCGTCCACCGGGTGGGGGCTCCGGTCGGCGACGTGCGGCGCCTTGCCGTCCGGCCCGCAGAAGTAGAACGGGTTGATCACCACGGGACACATCACGTCGCTCATCACGACGTTCGTCACGCGGACGTCCTCGACGACGCCGCCCCGCCCGCGCCGCGCCTTGATGCGGATGCCGCGGTCCGTGCCCTGGAAGACGCACGCGCTGATGACGACGTTGCGCACGCCGCCGCTCATCTCGCTGCCGATCACCACGCCGCCGTGGCCGTGCACCATGGTGCAGCCGGTGATCGTGACGTTCTCGCACGGCACCCGGCGGGGCGAGCGCTCGGTGCCGGCCTTGATCGCGATGCAGTCGTCGCCCACGTCGATGTGGCAGTCGCTGATCCGCACGTTGCGGCACGACTCCGGGTCGATGCCGTCGGTGTTGGGAGAGTCGGCCGGGTTGACGATGCGCACGCCCGAGATCGAGACGTCCTCGCACAGCAGCGGGTGCACGGTCCAGGCCGGGGAGTTGCGGAGCGTCACGTCCCGGATCGTCACGCGCTCGCACTCGTGCAGCCCCACGAGGGTGGGCCGCGGGTGCTCGAGCCTGGCGCGGTCGCGGCGGATCGTGTCCCACCACCGCTGCCCGCCGCCGTCGATCGTGCCGAGCCCCGTGATCGCGACGTCCGTCTCGCCGTGCGCGTACAGGCACGGCGAGTGGATCACGCTCGGGGCGCCCTCCCAGCGCGCCTCCACCGGCGGGTAGAGCGCCGGGTCGGGGACGAACTCGAGCCGGGCCCCCGCCTCGAGGTGGAGCTCGACGTGGCTGCGCAGGCGGAGCGCCCCTGTCCGGTGCACCCCCGCCGGGACGACGACGGTGCCGCCGCCGGCGCTCGCCGCCGCGTCGATCTGGGCCTGGAGCGCGTCCGTCCGCAGGCCGTCGGCCGTCGTCTCGATCTTCGCCGTGTGCACGTGGTCACCTCTCGTCGTTCGTGGCGGCGCGCGGTGCGCCCCCGGTGGACGGGCGCCGGCCGTCATGACGGCCGGCGCCCGACCGTCAGCCGTTGGCGGCGGCGTACGACGCCGTGAGCTCCTCGATCACCTGGTCGAGACCCTGACCTCGGAGACGCTCGATGACGGCGTCGAAGTCGGACATCTCGATCTGCCCGGTGATGTACTGGTTGTAGGCGTCGTTGACCTGCTGCTCCAGCGTGGACCACTGCCGGTCGAAGGTCTCCGACGTCAAGGACTGGGCCGGGTTCACGACCATGTACTCGGCGTTCTCGGCCATGAGCTCGTTGCCGAGGTTCACGTACTCGTCCGAGCTCTTGAAGGTCGTGACGAGCTCCGAGGGCCGCGACGAGCCGTAGGGCTGGACCTCCTGCTCCCACGCCGTCTGGTCGGTGATCGTCACGACGCCGTCGGAGTCGACCTCGAAGTGCTGACCCTCGATGCCGTTGGTCATGAGCGTGAAGGCCTCCTCGTCCATGAGCTTGTCGACGAAGCCCAGCACCGCCCGCAGGTCGTCCTCCGTGGGCACGTTCTGCTTGGGGATCGCGATCCAGCCGCCCATGCCGCCGTTGGTGTCGGACAGGATCCGGCGCGGGACGTCCTCGTGCGTGATGTCGTTGATCAGCGCCCACTCCATCGGGGTGTCCGGGTTCGCGCTCTTGGCGATGGCGTTGTAGTTCTTCGCCTCGAACAGGCCCGTGACGACGATCCCGCCCTTGCCCTGGGCGATGCCGTCCTGCTGGTTCTGCTTCTGGACGGTGACGAACTCCTGGTTCACCCACCCGTTCTCGTAC
>JAPSLD010000239.1 GCA_031181105.1 Isoptericola sp.
GCGCGCTCGGGGACGCGCTCGCCGCGGCGCTCGCGGCCGCGCTCGCCGCGATCGACCGGTACGTGCCCGGGGTGAGCGGCGCGGCCATCCTGCTCTTCGCGCGGGACGTGCACGCCTACCTGCACGAGCCGGAGGTGCGAGCCGCGGTCGACGCGGGCGTCGCGTCGGCCCTGCCGACGGACGAGCCGGCCGTCGTCGTGGCGCACTCGCTCGGGTCCGTTGTCGCCTACGAGGTGCTGCGCGCCGCGGGGACGGGCGCCCCGTGGGACGTGGGGCTGTTCTGCACGCTCGGCTCGCCGCTCGCGATCCGCGCGGTGCGGGACGCGCTGCGCGCGCGGGGCTCGCTGCTCTTCCCACCGGCGGTGCGGCGGTGGGTCGCGGTGCGCGACCCGCGCGACCCGCTCGCCCTGCACGACCTCGACGCGCGGAGCTTCCCGCTCGAGACGCCGGGCCGCACGATCGAGACGGTCCACGTGGACGTGCTTGTGCCGGGGCACCACGCCGCGGCCGCCGTCGTGGACGGGCGACCGGCCGGATACCTGGCCGTCCCGGCCGTGGCGCGTCTCGTCGCCGACTCGCCGCGCCGATAGCCGGGTCGGTCGCGATCACCCGGGTGCTCCTCGCGCCCGTGGCAGCCCTTACTTGACGGCTCCCGAGGTGATACCCGAGATGATCTTGCGCTGCGCGACGACGAACACCACCAGCAGCGGCAGGCTCATGAGGACCACGTACGCGAAGATCAGGTGCCAGTTGTCGAGGTAGAGGCCCGCACTGGCGACCTGGAACAGGTTGAGCGGCAGCGTGTCGAGCCGCCCGCCCACGACGAAGAACGCGTAGAAGACGTCGTTCCAGACGTAGAGGCAGATCAGGATCGTCGCCGTCGACAGGACCGGCACGAGCAGCGGCAGGATGACCGTGCGGAACACCCGCAGGGGGCCCGCGCCGTCGACTCGCGCCGCTTCCTCGAGCTCGTGCGGGATCGTGCGGACGAAGCCTGTCACGAAGAAGATCACCGTGGACATGTACATCCCCATGTAGACGCCGATCATGCCGACGGCAGTGCCCGCGAGCCCGAGCTGGCGGAGCAGGAGCACGATGGTCACCACCGCCGGCGGCAGCACGATGCCGCTGATCGCCAGGGCATAGAGCACCGCATTGGTTCGCGTGGTGCGGCGGGCCAGCACCCAGGAGGCGAGGGAGCCGAGCACGAGCACACCGATCACCGCCGGCACCATGACCAGCAGCGAGCCGAAGAACGCAGCGCTCACGCGGCCCTGCTCCCAGACCGCGGAGACGTTCTCCGCGAGCTGCCAGGTGGCAGGCAGGGCGAGGTTGGGGTTGAGCGCCTCGGCCTGGGTCTTGCCCGCGGTCACGACCACTATCCACAGCGGCATCCCGATCAGCAGCACGACGGCGGCGAGCGCGACGACGGGTTGCAGGACGCCCCACGGGGTGCGCCTCGCCGCCCGACGGCGTGGGGACGTCCGGGCCTTCACGGTGGCGGTCACAGCACTTCCTCCCGCTTGCGCAGCATCCGGATCACCGGGAACGCGAGCGCCACGACCACCACGAACAGCACGAGGCTCATCGTCGTGGCCTGGGCGAAGAGCCCCTGCCCGAAGGTCCGGAAGATGAAGATGTTGAGCAGCTCGGTCGATCGTGCGGGTCCGCCGGCGGTCGTGGCCTGCACGATGTCGAACCCGTTCATCGAGCCGAGCAGCGCGGTGGCGACGTTGAACGTGACGGCGGGCGCGAGCAAGGGGAACCGGATGTCGCGGAAGGTGCGCCACGCCGACGCACCGTCGAGCCGCGCAGCCTCGAGCACGTCCTCGTTGATCGTCTTGAGCCCCGCCAGGTAGATGAGCATCGACAGGCCCATCCACTTCCAGGAGTGGACGAGCGCGACCACGAGGAGCGTCCACGTCGTGTCGCCGAGCCACGGGACGACGACGTCACGCCCGAGCAGCGAGCCGAGGACGGCGTTGACGGCGCCGTCGGGCTTGAGCATCGCCTGGAAGACGTACCCGACGGCGAGCGCCGACATGACGACCGGGATGAAGAACATGACGCGCGCGAACCGGTTGACCCGCGTGTCCCGCTCGAGGAGCAGCGCGAGCAGCAGTCCGAAGAGGTTCTGGAAGATCGCGACGAGTACCGCGTAGACGAGGGTGATGCGCAGCGACCCGAGCAGCACCCCGCTACCGGCGAGCTCGACGAAGTTTCGCAGCCCGACGAACGAGATCCCGGCCTTGAAGCTCGACCAGTCGGTCAGGGCGTACACGAAGTTGAAGACCGTGGGCAGGAAGAAGAACACCCCGAGCACGGCGAAGGCGGGCAGCAGGAACCACGCGGGATGGTCCTTGCGTCGTCCGCGCCCCTGCGGTGCGTTCGAGGAGTGTCGAGAGCGGACGGCTGGACGGTCGTCTCTCGTGAGGGTTGCTGTCATGGCGGGGTTCCTTGGTCTCGCCGCGCCCGGGCCGGCGCCGAGGTACGCAGGCCCGGGCGAGGGGTACGGCTCAGAAGCCCTCGACACCCTGCGCGCGCGCGAGCTGGGCGAAGTGGTCCTGAGTCTGCCGGGCCACGTCCGCGGGCGTCGCCGCCCCCTGGATCATGTCGGCCAGGTAGAGGTACAGGTCGGGGTTGGCCACGGCCAGGGCCTGCATGGAGCCGACGGCGTCGCCGAGCGAGGCATGCACGTCGAGCAGCGCCTGCGGCACGGTGCCGGGGCTCGGCACGTCGGGCTGGAGCGAGACGGTGTCACGGTCGGCGACGAAGTCGGCGTACCCGTCGCCGAGCCAGTAGGACAGCAGCTGGCGCG
>JAPSLD010000026.1 GCA_031181105.1 Isoptericola sp.
GGCGCGGTGGACGCGGTCACCGGGACCCGCGACCTGCGCCGGCTGTCGGGCCTGTGGCGCACCATGCCGGTGACGGCGGCCGCGGCCGGTCTGGCGACGGCGTCGATGATCGGACTGCCGCCGTTCGCCGGGTACGTGGCCAAGGAGGCCGCGCTCGAGGCGCTGTCGCACGGGCACGGCGCGCTCGGGCAGGTCGCGTTCTGGTCCGTCGTCGTGGGCTCGATGCTCACCGTCGCCTACGGGCTGCGGTTCTGGTGGGGCGCGTTCGCGACCAAGCGGGCCGGCGTGCCCGGCGGTGTGCCCGACGGCGAGGACGTGCGCACCGCGCCCCGGCGGCGCGTGCCCGCGCTGCTCGTGGCCCCGCCCGTGGCCCTGGCGCTCGGCGGGCTCGCGATCGCGGTCGTCCCGAGCGTCGGCGAGCACCTGCTCGCCCCGTACGCCGACACGTACCCGGCCGGGGAGCCCGGGCACCTCGTCCTGTGGGCCGGCGTGACGCCGGTGCTGGTGGTGACCGCGGCGGTGCTCGGGCTCGGCGCGCTCGCCTTCTGGCAGCGCGGACGCGTCGAGCGGTGGCAGGACGCGCTGTGGTCGCCGCGCGGCGCCGACCTCGTCTACCGCCGCTCGATGCGCCGGCTCGACGACCTCGCCGCCGACGTCACGGCGTTCACGCAGCGCGGTTCGCTGCCGTTCTACCTCGCGACGATCCTCCTGGTGCTCGCGGCGGGGCCGGGTCTCGCGCTCGCGCTCGGGCTCCTCGGCCGGTCCGACGGCGGCGGGCCCGTGGTCGACCTCGTGCCGTGGGACCGGCCCGCCCAGGCGGCCGTCGTCGCGATCGTCGCGGTCGCGGCCGTGCTCGCGGCGCGCGCCCGGCGCCGCCTCAAGGCGGTGCTGCTCGTGGGCGTCGCCGGGTACGGCAACGCGGCCCTGTTCCTCCTGCACGGCGCGCCCGACCTCGCCCTGACCCAGGTGCTCGCCGAGACGGTGACGATCGTCGTCATGGTGCTCGTGCTGCGCCGCCTGCCCCCGTACTTCTCCGACCGCCCGCTGCGCGCCTCGCGCTGGGGCCGCGTGACGCTCGGGGTCGTCGCCGGCGTGGTCATGATGGCGTTCGCCGTCGTCGCGTCGTCGGCCCGGGTCGCCACGCCCGTGAGCGTCGACTTCCCCCGCGAGGCCGAGGCGTTCGGCGGCGGCAAGAACGTCGTGAACGTGACGCTCGTCGACATCCGCGCCTGGGACACCGTGGGCGAGATCTCCGTGCTGCTGGTCGCCGCGACCGGCATCGCCTCCCTGGTGTTCCTGCGCCAGCGCAGCGGCAAGGTGCTGCGCCTCGCGCAGGCGGACGACATCGAGCACGAGGACCGGCACACGCGCAGCGTGTGGCTCGCGGCCGGGCGCACGCTCGACCCGCGGCGGCGGTCGGTGCTGTTCGAGGTCGTCACCCGCGCGGTCTTCCACGCCATGATCGTGTTCGCACTCTTCCTGCTCTTCAGCGGGCACAACGCGCCGGGCGGCGGGTTCGCCGCCGGGCTCGTGATCGGCATCGCGCTCACGGTGCGCTACCTCGCGGGCGGCCGGTACGAGCTCGGCGAGGCCGCGCCCGTGCACCCCGGCCTGCTGCTCGGCTCGGGGCTGTTCCTGTCGGCCGGGGTCGGGCTGGCGGCGCTCGTCGCCGGCCAGGAGGTGCTGGAGAGCTTCATCGTCGACCTGCACGTGCCGGTGCTGGGCAAGATCCACCTCGTCACGTCGCTGTTCTTCGACGTCGGGGTCATGCTGCTCGTCGTCGGGCTGGTGCTCGACATCCTGCGCACGCTCGGGGCCGAGCTCGACCGTCAGGCCGAGATCGAGGGGCGGGTGCTCTGATGGTCGTGCTCGAGAACACCCCGTCCGCGGTGCTCGTCGTCGCCGTCGGCGTGCTGGTCGCCGTGGGCGTCTACCTCCTGCTCGAGCGCTCGCTGACCCGCGTGCTGCTCGGCTTCATCCTCGTGGGCAACGGCGTCAACCTGACGCTGCTGCTCGCGGGCGGGCGCGCGGGCTCGGCGCCCATCCTCGGGACGGCGCCCGACGGGGAACCGATGAGCGACCCGCTGGCGCAGGCGATGATCCTCACCTCCATCGTGATCGCGCTCGCGCTCACCGCCTTCGTCCTCGCCATGGCGTACCGCTCGTGGCAGCTCGGCGGGCACGACGAGGTCGCGGACGACGTCGAGGACCGCCGCATCGCCCGCCTCGCCGCGGCGAACGCGCCGTCCTTCACCGACCTCGATGCCGAGGAGTCGGGCCAGACGCTCGACGAGGAGGCCGCAGAGGTGCAGGACGAGACCGAGGACGACCGCGCGGGAGGTGGCTCATGAGCTGGGGCGTGCACTCCCTGGTCCCGCTGCCGGTGCTGCTGCCGCTGTTCGCGGCGGGGCTCACCCTCGCGCTGCACCGGTACACGCGCGTGCAGCGCATCGTGAGCACGACGGCGCTCGCGGCCACGACGGTCGCGTCCGCCCTCCTCCTGGTCGCCGCCGAGGGCGGCCCGGTCGTGGTCGACGTCGGTGGCTGGGCCGCGCCCGTCGGCATCCCGCTCGTGGCCGACCGCCTCTCCGCGCTCATGCTCACGGTGAGCGGCGCGATCATGCTGTGCGTCCTGCTCTACTCGATGGGCCAGGGCGTGGCGGGGGAGTCGGACGTCGAGGGGCGGGCCGTCGAGGTCGTGCCCGTCGCGATCTACCACCCGACCTACCTGGTGCTCGCGGCCGGGGTGTCGAACGCGTTCCTCTCGGGCGACCTGTTCAACCTGTACGTCGGCTTCGAGATCCTGCTGGCCGCGTCGTTCGTCCTGCTCACGCTCGGCGGCACGGGCGAGCGCATCCGCGCGGGCTCCGTCTACGTCGTCGTGTCGCTCGTCTCGTCGCTGCTGTTCCTGTCGGCGGTCGCCCTCGTGTACGCGGCGACGGGCACGGTCAACATCGCGCAGGTCGCGCAGCGGCTGCCCGACGTCGACCCCACCGTGAGCCTGGCGCTGCAGCTCCTGCTGCTGCTCGCGTTCGGCATCAAGGCCGCGATCTTCCCGCTCTCCGCGTGGCTGCCCGACTCCTACCCGACGGCGCCCGCCCCCGTCACGGCCGTGTTCGCCGGGCTGCTCACCAAGGTCGGCGTCTACTCGATCATCCGCACGCAGACCGTCCTGTTCCCGCACGAGCCCGTCGTCGACCGCGTGCTGCTCGTCCTGGCGCTGGCGACCATGCTCGTCGGGATCCTGGGTGCGGTGGCCCAGGACGACGTCAAGCGCCTGCTCTCCTTCACCCTCGTGAGCCACATCGGCTTCATGATCTTCGGCATCGCGATGGCGTCCGAGGCGGGCACCGCGGCGGCGATCTTCTACGTCGTGCACCACATCACCGTGCAGACGACGCTGTTCCTCGTGGTGGGCCTCGTCGAGCGGCGCGGCGGGTCGACGTCGCTCGAGCGGCTCGGCGGTCTGGCGCGGGTCGCGCCCGGCCTGGCGATCCTCTTCTTCGTCCCGGCGATGAGCCTCGTGGGCATCCCGCCGCTGTCCGGCTTCCTGGGCAAGGTCGGGCTCCTCACCGAGGGCGCGCGCATCGGCACGCCGCTGACGTGGGCGCTCGTCGTCGGATCGGTGCTCACCTCTCTGCTCACGCTCTACGCCGTCGTCAAGGCGTGGAACAAGGCGTTCTGGCAGACGCCGCCCGACGAGATCGTGCAGCGGTCCGACGACGCCACGCGCCTGCCGCGCGGCATGGTCGGTCCCACCGCTGCCCTCGTGGCCGCCGGGGTGGCGCTCACGGTCGTCGCGGGCCCGCTGTACGCGTACGCCGAGCGGGCCGCGGCGACGTCGATGGACGGCACGACGTACGTCGACGCGGTCTTCCCGGGCGGGGCCGAGCGGGGGACCGGGCACTCCGACGAGGTGACCGAGAGCGGTGAGGGCTCGTGAGCCCCGAGCGGTGGCACCGGCGCCTGCGCCGGCTGACGGCCCACTGGCCCACGCTCGCCGTCCTCGCCGGCGTGTGGGTGATGCTCTGGGGCGACCTGTCGTGGGCCAACGTGATCGGCGGGCTCGTCGTCGCGGCGCTGGCGGTGGTGCTCTTCCCGCTGCCCCCCGTCGCCTCGAGCGGGACGCTGCGGCCCTGGCCGTTCCTCCGCCTCGTGGCCTACTTCGTCGTCGAGGTCTTCGTCGCCTCGTTCCAGGTGGCGTGGCTCGCGCTCCGGCCCGGACCCGCGCCGCGCGGCGGCGTCGTCGCGGTGCGCCTGCGCAACCCGGACGACCTCGTGCTGACCGTGACCGCGGAGATCACGTCGCTCGTGCCGGGCTCCGTCGTGATCGAGGCCCAGCGCCGCTCGGGCGCGCTGTTCCTCCACGTCCTCGACCTCGAGGGGGCCGGCGGGGCGGAGCGGGTGCGGCAGCAGACGCTCGAGCTGGAGGAGCGGGTCCTGCGCGCGCTCGGCGGCGCGACCCTGCTCGCGCACGCGGACCGCACCCGGGGGGAGGACTGATGGACTTGGTGCTCGTCGTCGCGGTGGTGCTCGCGGCCGTGATGCTCGTCGCCGCCGCGACCCTCGCCGTCGTGCGCGTCGAGCGGGGGCCGTCGATGCTCGACCGGACCGTGGCGTTCGACGTCCTGACCACGACGCTCGTCGGTGCGGTGGCGCTCGAGGCGGCGTGGTCCCGGCGCACCGAGACCATCCCGATCCTCGTCGTCCTCTCGCTCGTGGGTTTCATCGGATCCGTCGCGATCTCGCGCTTCGCCGCCCGCGAGCGCCCGGAGGAGGGGACCGGGCGGCGTCGCGGCGACGCGGCGGTCGAGGGTGCCGAGCGGAACGAGTCCGAGCGGCTGGACCGGGAGGCCGCCGTCGACACCGAGCACCACGGGGGCTCACCGGACGGGGAGGTGCGCTGATGACGGGCGAACCCGCGTGGGTGACCGCCGTGCTCGACGCCCTGGCGGCGCTCTGCCTCGTGCTCGGCGCCTTCCTCACGCTGTCGGCGGGCGTCGGGGTGCTGCGCTTCGAGAACGTGCTGGCGCGCATGCACGCCGTGACGAAGCCGCAGGTGCTGGGGCTGATCCTCCTCCTGCTCGCGGTCGCGGCTCGCGTCCGCAGCTGGCCCGTCGTCGCGATGCTCGCGCTCGTGGTCGCGTTCCAGCTCGTGACGTCGCCCGTCGCCGCGCACATGGTGGGACGCGCCGCGTACCGCACGGGCAAGATCCGGCCCGAGGACCTCGACGTCGACGAGCTCCCGCACGGCGACGACGAGAACGAGAACGCCGGGGGACCGTCGGCGTGAGCGCCGTGGCCGCCGGCCTGGTGGTCGGCATCGACGTCGGGGGCACGGGCAGCCGGCTCGCGCTCCGCGCGCCGGGCGAGCCGCGCCGGGAGGCCGCGGGCGAGCGCGTCGGGGTCTCCGGCGCAGGCAGCTCGGTGGGTGACGTCCTGGTCGGGCTCGTGCGCGCCGCCGCGGCGAGGTGGCCCGACGACGTCGCGCGCGTGGCCGGCGTCGGCGTGGGTGCGACGGGGATCGCCTCGCTCGTCGAGCGGCCCGGCGAGCTGGTCGGTGCGCTGCGCGCGGAGCTGGCGCGCTGGCCGGGGGTGCGGGACGCCCCGCCGCTCGTAGTCGCCGCCGACGCGGTCACCGCGCACGTGGGGGCGCTCGGCGGTGCCGGCGGAGCCGTGGTCGCGCTCGGGACGGGTGCGATCGCCGTGGGCTCCGACGGGCGCGGGACCTGGCGGCGCGTGGACGGCTGGGGCCACCTGCTCGGCGACCGTGGCGGCGGGGCGTGGCTCGGGCGCCGGGCGCTCGAGGCGGCGCTGCGCACGCACGACGGTGTCGACGACGCGGGCGCCGCGCTCCTGGCGGCCGCGCGCGGACGCTTCGGCGACCCCGCGACGTGGCCGGCCCAGATCTACCCCCGCGCCGACCGCGCCGGGGTGCTCGCGGGGTTCGCCGCCGACGTGGCGTCCGTCGCGACGTCGGGCGACCCGACCGCGCGCGGGCTGCTCGTGGAGGCGGGAACGGAGGCGGCCCGGAGCGCCCTCGCCGCGCTCGGCGACGACCTCCCGCCGCTCGTCGCACCCACCGGCGGGTTGTTCCGGGCCGGTGGCGCGCTCGTCGAGGCGTTCGAGGCCCACCTCGCGACCCGCCCCGACGTCGTCGTCGCCCCGGCGCAGGGCGACCCGCTCGACGGGGCGCTGCTGCTCGCCGAGCGGGCGTCGGCCGGGGACGTGCGTGCCGTGCCTGGCTTCGTCTGGGCCTGACCGCGAGGTAGCGCGTTTCTCGCCGAGGTAGCGCGTCCCCCGGCGAGGTAGCGCGCTACCTCGCCGGATCGAGCGCTACCTCGCCGGATCGAGCGCTACCTCGCCGGATCGAGCGCTACCTCGGCGGATCGAGCGCTACCTCGGCGGGGCCGCTCAGACGGCGGCGGCCTCCCGCGCGAGCAGGCTCTCCTTGACCGCGAGGCCGTAGCGGAAGCCGCCGAGCGTGCCGTCGCCGCGCAGCACGCGGTGGCACGGCACGAAGAGGGCCGCGGCGTTCATGGCGCACGCGCCGGCCGCCGCGCGCACGGCGGCCGGCCGGCCGGTGCGCCGCGCGTACTCGGTGTAGGTGACGCGCTCCCCGGGGCCGACGCCGCGCAGCACGTCCCAGGCCAGCTCGCGGTACGCGCCGGAGCGCTGCCGGACGGGGACGCGGCCGACGGCGTGCGGGTCGCCGGCGTAGTAGGCGGTGACGGCCTTGGCGGGCTCGGCCAGGTCCGGGTCCTGGTCGGCGGCGCGGGCGTCGACCTGCCGGACGTCGACGGGGCGCAGCGTGGGGTGGACGAGCGCGACCAGCGAGCCGAGGTCGTCGGTCCAGCCCGAGGCGAGGACGGCGCCGTCGGACACGACGACCGTGAACGGGCCGTCGGGCGTGGTGAGGGTGGTGGCGCGAGCGGTCATGAGCGGGTTCCTCCGGTACGCGGGGCGGGTCGTGGGTGGAGTCCTGCGGGTGTCGTGGTGGCCGCGGCGGCGCGCCACAGGTGCATCGCGGCGTAGGAGCGCCACGGCGCCCAGGTGGCGGACCGCTCGGCCAGTGCGCGGTGCTGCGCGCCCTTGGCTGCCTCGCCCGTCACCAGGCCGAGGCCGCGGGCTCCGGCGAGCAGCGCGACGTCGCCGTCGAGCCAGGCGTCCGGGTCCCCGGTCACGCGCATGGCGACGTACGCCGCGGTCCACGGGCCGATGCCCGGCCGGGCCACGAGCGCGGCCCGCTGCGTCTCCGGGTCGTCGCCGACGTCGACGGCGAGGTCGCCGTCGGCCAGCGCTCGCGCGACGTCGACGACGGCCTGCCGGGTACGGGCCGGCAGCCGCAGGTGGGTGCCCCCGTCGCCCGCGACCTGGGCCGCGGTGGGGAACAGGCGTGCGAGCCCGGCGATGCCAGACGCGAACGGTGTGCCGGCCGCCGCGGCGAGCCGGGACAGGTGCGTGCGCGCGGCGGCGACGCTGATCTGCTGCCCGACGATCGCGCGCACCACGGTCTCGTGCGGGTCGACGGTGCCCGGGACGCGGACGCCCGGCGTGGCCGCGACGAGCGGCGCCAGGGCCGGGTCGGCCGACAGCGCGGTGTCGACGGTCGCCGGGTCGGCGTCGAGGTCGAGGAGACGGCGGACGCGGGCCACCGCGACCGGCACGTCCGCGAGCGCGGCGACCTCGAGCCGCAGCGCGACCCGGCCCGTCCCCCCGCCGCTCGGACCCACCGCGACCTCGACCGCGCCGGGACCGTGGGGCAGCGCCAGCGTGCGCGCGTAGCGCAGCACGGGGCCGTCGAGGTCGGCGCGCTCCACGCCGTCGACGGCCCGCGCGGCGAGGAACGTGAGCGTCCCGCGGGCGTCGAAGGGCTCCCGGACGGGGAGGGCGAGCTCGAGCCGTACCGCGCCCTCCCCGGCGTGCGGCGCCCGCGCGGGCGCAGCGCCCCGGCGGCGGGCGCGCAGCTCGCCCGGGGTCGTCGAGAAGACCTCCGCCACGGTGTCGTTGAACTGCCGGATGCTGCCGAAGCCGGCGGCGAACGCGACGTCGGAGAGCCGCAGGTCGGTGCCCACGAGGAGCGCGCGCGCCGTCTGGGCACGCTGCGCGCGGGCGAGCGCGAGCGGCCCCGCACCGAGCTCGGCCACCAGCAGCCGGTGGACGTGGCGCGGGGTGTAGCCGAGGCGGGCGGCAAGACCCTCGACCCCCTCCCGGTCCACCACGCCGTCGGCCACCAGGCGCATGGCCCGGCCCGCGAGGTCGCGGCGCAGGTTCCACGCCGGCGTGCCCGGCGCCGCCTCGGGGAGGCACCGCTTGCAGGCGCGGTAGCCGGCCTCGTGCGCGGCCGCGGACGTGAGGTAGAACGTCACGTTCTCGGGCTTGGGCGTCCGGGCGGGGCAGGAGGGCCGGCAGTAGATCCCGGTGCTGCGCACCGCGGTGAAGAACTGGCCGTCGAAGCGGGCGTCCCGCGCGGCGATCGCCCGGTAGCGCTCCGCGAACGTCGTCTCCGGTTCCGCGGCCGGATCCGTGGCGGTGGCTGTCATGCGGCCATCGTCGCGTGCCGCACCGACGCATGGCTAGCGGGAATCGGACACCGCGGTGGTGAGCCCCTCGCCCCGGAGACCTCTCAGTAGCGGAACGCGTCCCAGGCGCCGAGGAGGTACTGGATGCCGAGCGCGCGGTCGTACAGCCCGTAGCCGGGGCGCGGGCGGTTCGTGGTGTTCTCGTCCCACAGGTGGCGGCCGTGGTCGGGCCGCACGTACCCCGTGAAGCCGGCCTCGGCGTACGCCTTCATGATCCCGGTCGTGTCGACGTCGCCCTCGCACGCCCGGTGCGCCACCTCGCTGAACGTCCCGCCGCCCAGGTGCTTGATGTTGCGCACGTGCGTGAAGTGGATGCGGTCCATGAACGTCCGCACCGCGTCGACCGCGTCGGCACCGGGGTTGGCCGAGAAGCTCCCCACGCACAGCGTCAGGCCGTGGTACGGGCTGTCGTTGAGGGACAGCACGCGGGCCAGGTCGTCCTTGGTCGACACGACGCGCGGCCAGCCGAACACGTCGAACGGCGGGTCGTCCGGGTGCACCCCGAGCCGGATGTCGAGCTCCTCGCACGTCGGCACGACGGCGTCGAGGAAGTAGGCGTAGTTCGCGTACATGTCCTCGTGGGTCACGCCGGCGTACGCGGCGCTCACCTCGGGGAGGTGGGCGAGGCGCTCGGGCTCCCAGCCGGGCAGGGTGAGGTCGTCGACGCCGGTGAGGATCGCGTCCGCGAGGCGGTCCGGCCGCATGGTGTCCACGACCGCCTGGTCGTAGTAGAGCGCGGTGGACCCGTCGGGCAGGGGGTGCCAGAGGTCCGTGCGGAGCCAGTCGAAGACCGGCATGAAGTTGTAGCAGACGACCTTGACGCCGGCGCGGGCGAGGCGCCGGAGCGTGACGACGTAGTTCTCGATCGCCTCGTCACGGCTCATGCCCAGCACCGTCTTGCCGACCTTGATCGACTCGTGCACGTTGACCGACTCCACGACGGCGGCGTCGAACGTGCGGGTGATCCCGCGCTCACGGGCCTCGGCGGGGACGGTCGTGATGCGCGCGACCTCCGCGTCGATCTCGTCCTGCTCCCAGACCTCGCCGGCCTGCTTGTGGTGGAGCGACCAGACGATCGTGTCCACGCCGGGGATCTGCCGGATCTGGTCGAGGGTCACCGTGTCGTTGCCCTCGCCGTACCACCGAAAGCCGATCTTCATCCGTCCCGTGACCTCTCCGTCGCACTCTGCCGGGGCACCGTCGCTGCAAAGGTTTGCACGCGACACCGCACGTGCGCAACGTCGCGGCGTGCAAACGTTGTCACGCCGTGCGGAACCGGTCGTCCAACCAGTCGAGCGCGGTGGCCAGGTACTTCTCCCTGGCCGGTGCGGGGGAGAGCGCCAGGTCGTGCGCGCCGCCGGCGATCTCGACGTAGGTGACGTCGGGGCCGAGCCGCGGCGCCCGCTCGCGCATGTGCCGGACGTCCAGCACCGAGTCGGTCGTGAGCAGCTCCGGGTGCCAGCGTCCGCCCACCCCGGTGCGGTCCGACGCGAGCACCAGCACCGGGACCGGCACGTGCAGCCCGCGGCCGGCACGTCGGTGCGCACGCCGCACCGACCGGAACCAGCCGGCGCGCACGGGGAACGCCTCGTACGGCTTCCACCCGAGCTCGAACTCCCACTCGCCGCCGCCCTCGACGTGCAGGGCGCGGCAGTAGTGCTCGCCGAGGCGCCCGATGACCAGGCCCGGCGCGATCCCGCCGACGACCTCCATCAGCCAGGTCACCGGGCCGCGCTCGACCCAGCCCTTGTTGAGCTCGAGCCACGGGCTGTTGAGCACGAGCGCGTCGGCGCGCCCGGCGCGTGCCTCGGCCCACAGCGAGGCCACGAGCCCGCCGGTCGAGTGGCCGAGCACGACCAGCCGCTCGTGCCCCGCGGCGCGGACCTCGGCCGCGGCCGCGTCGAGGTCGCGCGCGTAGACGGCCAGGTCGTCGACCAGGTTCGGGTACCCGCCGGCCTCGACGTGCGCCGCGAGCGAGCGACCGTGACCCCGCAGGTCGACGGCGTAGAAGGCGTACCCGCGCGCGGCGAACGTCTCGGCGACGTGGCGGTGGAAGAAGTAGTCCACGAACCCGTGCACGTAGAGCACCGCGACGCGCGCGGGCGGGTCGCCGACCGACGGCGCGTGGCGCACGAGGGTCGCCTGCGCGCCGTCGGGCAGCGCGAGCGTGCGTGCCTCGAACCCGTCGCCGAGGACGTCGTCGTGCCAGGCGCCCGGGGCGGTCATCCGACACCGCCCGTGCCGGTCCAGGGCCGGTCCGGCGGGAGGGGAGGCAGCGGGCGCTCGTCGTGGCGTGGGCCGGGCGGCGGGCCGGTCGGCAGCACGGGTCCGTCCCCGCCGCCGCCGGACGGCCCGCCCGGCCCGCCGCGCCGTGCGCGCAGCACGAGCACGACGACGACGGCGAGCAGGAGGACGCCGCCCAGCGCGCCCACGACCCACCACGGGAACCCCGGCGAGGCGGCGTCGTCCCCGTCCGTGGCGCCCCCGCCCGACGCGTCCGCCATGCCGTTCGGGACCGCCGAGCCGCGTGCGCGCATCTCCGTGCGCTCGCCCACCGGCGGTCGCCACTCGACCGTGTTGGTGCCCAGCACCTCGCCGTCGGTCTCGACGACCTCGCCGGGGAAGGTCACGGCGACCCGGACGTCGAACTCGTCGACGAGCTCCGGGGGCGCGCTCTCGAGCTCGCCCGTGTCGTCCGTGAGGTCCATGGTCCCCGTGACCACGTACTCGTCGCCCTCGCGGGTGATCGACAGCTCCTCGCCGCCCAGCCCGCCGATCTCGCCGATCGGCTGCTCGGTGAACGTGTACGTGCCGCCGGTGTAGCCGTCCTCGGCGTAAGGCTGCTCGGTGGCACCCTCGGGGAGCTCGCCGGCGAGCGCGTCCGAGCCCTGCTGCCAGAGCTCCTGGGGCTCGGTCCCCATCGCCTCGGCGAGCCGGTCGGAGAACGCGACCACGACGGTGCCGGAGGCGGTGTCGTCCTCCGAGAGCGTGAGGTCCATGTCCATCCGGACGCAGCCGGAGAGCCCGAGGAGGGCGACGACGGCGAGCGCCGCCACGGGCACGGTCCGCAGGTGGCGTGGGCCACGGGTGGGTGCTGTCACCTGCCCCAGCATTCCGCACCCCGCCGACGCGGGCCACCGTCGCGGCGCCCGGGCTTGCGACCGAAGTTGAGCGGAATAGACTCAACTTCGCGGCCGTTTCCTCCATCAGACGTACCAGCTCATCCCGGAGGGTCCATGGACACCAAGTTCACGAGGATGTCTCAGCAGGCGATCGGCGACGCCGTGCAGTCGGCGTCGGCGGCGGGCAACCCCCAGCTCGAGCCCGTCCACCTGCTCGCGGCGCTGCTGCAGCAGCAGGGCGGTGTCGCCGTCGGCCTGCTCGAGGCCGTCGGCGCCAGCCCGCAGCAGGTCGGCCAGAAGGCGCGCGCGG
Organism: Isoptericola sp.; assembly: GCA_031181105.1. Lineage (GTDB taxonomy): Bacteria > Actinomycetota > Actinomycetes > Actinomycetales > Cellulomonadaceae > Isoptericola. The sequence continues at coordinate 12,015 of JAPSLD010000026.1, forward strand.
CGCTCGTCGCGCTGCCCCGGGTGAGCGGTACCGCCGTCGCGCAGCCGTCGCCGTCGCGCGCGACGTCGGTCGTCCTGGAGAACGCGGGCGCGGAGGCGCGCTCGCTCGGCGACGAGTACGTGTCGACCGAGCACCTGCTCATCGGCATCGCCGCGGGGCAGTCACCGGCCGCGCAGGCGCTCGCCGACGCCGGCGCGACGCCGGAGGCGCTGCGGTCCGCGCTGCCCGCCGTGCGCGGGTCGGGCCGGGTCACGACCCCCGACCCCGAGGGCACCTACAAGGCGCTCGAGCAGTACGGCACCGACCTCACCGCCCGCGCCCGCGACGGCAAGCTCGACCCCGTGATCGGGCGGGACTCGGAGATCCGGCGCGTGATCCAGGTGCTGTCGCGGCGCACCAAGAACAACCCGGTGCTCATCGGAGAGCCCGGCGTCGGCAAGACCGCCGTCGTCGAGGGGCTCGCGCAGCGCATGGTCGCGGGCGACGTGCCGGAGTCGCTGAAGGGCAAGCGGCTCGTCGCGCTCGACCTGGCGAGCATGGTCGCGGGGGCCAAGTACCGCGGCGAGTTCGAGGAGCGCCTCAAGGCCGTGCTCGAGGAGATCACGTCGTCCGACGGGCAGGTCGTGACCTTCATCGACGAGCTGCACACCGTGGTGGGAGCCGGCGCGAGCGGGTCCGACGGCGCCATGGACGCGGGCAACATGCTCAAGCCCATGCTCGCGCGCGGCGAGCTGCGCATGGTCGGCGCCACGACGCTCGACGAGTACCGCGAGCACATCGAGAAGGACCCGGCCCTCGAGCGCCGGTTCCAGCAGGTGTTCGTCGGCGAGCCCTCGGTCGAGGACACGGTGGCGATCCTGCGCGGGCTCAAGGAGCGCTACGAGGCGCACCACAAGGTCACGATCGCCGACTCGGCGCTCGTCGCCGCGGCCGCGCTCTCCGACCGCTACATCAGCGGACGCCAGCTGCCCGACAAGGCGATCGACCTGGTCGACGAGGCGGCGAGCCGCCTGCGCATGGAGCTCGACTCCTCGCCCGTCGAGATCGACGAGCTGCAGCGCGCCGTCACGCGGCTGGAGATGGAGGAGGTCGTCCTGTCCGAGTCCGACGACGACGCCTCGCGCGAGCGCCTCGAGCGGCTGCGCGCCGACCTCGCCGACCGGCGCGAGGAGCTCGCCGCCCTCACCGCGCGGTGGGAGGCGGAGAAGGCCGGCCACAACCGCGTCGGCGACCTGCGGGCGCGGCTCGACGAGCTGCGCGTCGAGGCCGAGCGCAAGCTGCGCGAGGGGGACCTCGAGGGCGCGGCGCGCATCCAGTACGGGGAGATCCCCGCGGTCGAGCACGAGCTGGCCGACGCCGAGCGGGCCGAGGCGGACACGAGCGCGGCGGAGGACGTCGCGCACGAGACGCCGATGATCGCCGACAAGGTCGGGGCGGACGAGATCGCCGAGGTCGTCTCGGCGTGGACCGGCATCCCGGCGGGCCGCCTGCTGCAGGGCGAGCAGGAGAAGCTCCTGCACATGGAGGACGTCATCGGGCGGCGCCTCATCGGCCAGGCGGCCGCGGTGCGTGCGGTCTCGGACGCGGTGCGGCGCTCGCGGGCGGGGGTGTCCGACCCGGACCGCCCGACGGGCTCGTTCCTGTTCCTCGGCCCCACGGGGGTCGGCAAGACGGAGCTCGCCAAGTCGCTCGCGGACTTCTTGTTCGACGACGAGCGCGCGATGGTGCGCATCGACATGTCGGAGTACTCCGAGAAGCACTCGGTGGCCCGGCTCGTCGGCGCGCCCCCGGGGTACGTCGGCTACGAGGAGGGCGGCCAGCTGACCGAGGCGGTCCGTCGCCGGCCGTACTCGGTGGTGCTGCTCGACGAGGTCGAGAAGGCGCACCCCGAGGTCTTCGACATCCTGCTCCAGGTGCTCGACGACGGCCGGCTCACCGACGGCCAGGGCCGCACGGTCGACCTGCGCAACACGATCCTGGTGCTCACGTCGAACCTCGGCTCGCAGTTCCTCGTGGACCCCACGCTCGGGGACGCCGAGAAGCGCGAGGCGGTGATGTCGGCGGTGCGGGCGTCGTTCAAGCCCGAGTTCCTCAACCGGCTCGACGACGTCGTGGTGTTCGACGCCCTGTCGCTCGAGGAGCTCGGCAGGATCGTCGACCTCCAGGTCGCGCAGCTCGCACGACGCCTGGCCGAGCGGCGGATCACGCTCGACGTCACCCCGGCCGCGCGCGAGTGGCTCGCGCTCGAGGGGTTCGACCCGGCGTACGGGGCTCGGCCGCTGCGCCGCCTGGTGCAGCGCGAGATCGGCGACCGGCTCGCCCGGCAGCTCCTGTCCGGCGACGTCACCGACGGCGACATCGTCCAGGTCGACCGCGAGGACGACGGCCTGACGCTCCGGGCGGCGATCAAGTCGGCCTGAGCGTGACGGCGCACGGCCCGCCTCCTGCACCGGGGGCGGGCCGTACCTGCGCGGCCGTCAGTCGAGCAGCGAACCGGTGCGCGGCTCGGCCGACGCGGCGAGGCACAGGCCCGCCCGGTCACCGTCGCCCCACGACTCCTCGCTCGGGGCCCACACGACGAAGCGCAGACCTTCGCCCGCGCCGGCCTCCCGCGCGGCCCGGCCGAGCAGGTCGGGCCCGCAGGTGCGCGCCACGCGGGCGGTGGCGGCCTCCTCCCCGGGCCAGACGGCGTCGGGCGCCGCGTCGACGCGGCCGACCACCTGGGCCTCGTGCTCCGCGGCGCACGGGACGGCCTGCACCTGGCGCACGAGCCCGTCGTCGGGCAGCTCGGCGACGCACGAGCCGAGGACGAGCTGGACGGCGTGCGCGCGCGTCGGCTCGGTGAGCGCGGCGGGCAGCGGTTCCCACGCGCGCTCGCGGGCCGACTGCGTGAGCAGCGCGGCGGCCGCCGCGACGACGCCGAGCACCGCCACGGCCACGACCGCGACCGCCGCCCGGCGGCGCGAGCGCGACGTCGGCGTCGGTGTCGGCGCGCCGGGCACGGTGGCCGGTGCGGCGTACGCTCCGGGCGGTCCGTAGCTCCCGGGCACGGGCGTCTGCACGGGCAGGGGCACGGCCGCGGCCTCGAGGTCCGCGGGCGGGAGAGACCCCTGCGGCGTCGGCGACGCGAACGTCGGCTCGGTCGGCTCGGAGCTCATGCGCTCAACCTAGTCCGCGTGGTCGGCGTCAGCCGCGTCCGCGCCCGACGGCGAGGTCGCCGTCGAGATCGAGGACGACGGGGACGTGGTCGCTCGCGCCGGCGCCCTTGCGCTCGTCCCGCTCGATCCGGGCGCCGGTGACGCGCCTGCGCAGGGCGGGGGAGACGTGCGCGAAGTCGATGCGCATGCCGTAGTTCCGCGGGAACGCGAGCTGCTTGTAGTCCCAGAAGGTGTACGTGTGCGGCGCGGGGAGGAGCTCGCGCGTGACCTCGGTGTAGCCCGCGGCCTCGAACGCCGCGAAGGCCTCGCGCTCGGCGGGCGAGGTGTGCGTCCTGCCCGCGAAGAGCGCCGGGTCCCAGACGTCGGTGTCGAGCGGGGCGACGTTCCAGTCGCCGACCAGCGCCACCTGCGCCGCCGGGTCCGCGGCGAGCCAGCCGGCCGCGGCCTCGCGCAGCGCCCCGAGCCAGCGCAGCTTGTACGCGAGGTGGGGGTCGCCCTGCGCCCGTCCGTGCGGGACGTACAGCGACCACACGCGCACGCCGGCGCAGGTCGCCCCGATCGCGCGCGCCTCGACCGGCGCCGGGACGTCGAGCAGCGGCTCGGCGTCGTCGGGCGCGGCGGTCGCCCTGGCGAACCCGGGCTGGCCCGGGAAGGCGGTCTCGACGTCGGACAGGCCGACGCGCGACAGCACGGCCACGCCGTTCCACTGGCTGTAGCCGACGTGCGCGACCTCGTACCCGGCGGCCTCGAACGCCGCGGACGGGAACTGGTCGTCGCGGCACTTGGTCTCCTGGAGCGCCAGGACGTCGACGTCCGACCGCTCGAGGTAGGCGAGCACGCGGTCGACGCGCGCGCGGACGGAGTTGACGTTCCAGGTGGCCAGTCGCACGGCTCCACCCTAGGCCGCGGCGGGGTCGCGGCTGCCTCTAGGCTGCACACATGGGAACCGCGCTCGTCACCGGCGCCACCGCCGGACTCGGCCTGGAGTTCGCCTGGCAGCTCGCCACCGCCCGGCACGACCTCGTGCTCGTCGCGCGCGACGCCGAACGCCTCGAACGCGTCGCCACGCAGATCAACGCCGCCGCGGGCGTGCGGGTCGACGTCCTGCCCGCCGACCTGTCGGAGCCCGACGACGTCGCGCGCGTGGCGGAGCGGCTCGCGGTCGCGGGGTCCGAGGACGGGGACGGGCCGCGTCCCGTCGGGCTGCTCGTCAACAACGCGGGGTTCGCCACGGCGCAGCCGTTCATCGGCGGCGACCTGGACCTCGAGCTGCGCGCCGCCGACGTCATGGTGCGCGCCGTCGTCCAGCTCACCCACGCGGCCGCCGGCCAGATGACCGCGCGCGGCCGCGGCGCCATCCTCAACGTCGCGTCGGTCGCGGCGCTCACCGCGGGCGGCACCTACGCCGCCGCCAAGGCGTACGTGCGCACGTTCACCGAGGCGCTCGCCGTCGAGCTGAAGGGGACCGGCGTCACCGCGACCGTGCTGTGCCCCGGGTTCGTCCGGACGGAGTTCCACGACCGCGCCGGGCTCGACATGGACCACGTGCCCGAGCCGGGCTGGCTCGACGCGCCGTACGTGGTGGCCGAGGCGCTCGCCGACGTGCGCCGCGGCGTCGTCATCTCGACGCCGTCGGCCCGGTACAAGGCCGCGTCCGCGGTGCTGCGGATGGCTCCGCGCGCCGCCGTGCGCGCGCTGGGCAAGTACCGCTGACCCGGCCGTCCCTCCTCCCGAGCGAGCTCGGAGCGAGGGAGCCGGGCGCCGTAGGCTGGGGGCCGTGACGACCGCCGACTTCTCCCCGACCCCCCGTGAGCAGCTGCTCGAGCTCGTCAAGGAGCTCGCCGTCGTGCACGGCCGGGTCACGCTGTCCTCCGGCGCGGAGGCCGACTACTACGTGGACCTCCGCCGGGTCACGCTGCACCACCGTGCCGCGCCGCTCGTCGGGCACGTGCTGCTCGACCACCTCGAGGAGGTCGGTCTCGGCACCGCCGAGGTCGACGCCGTGGGCGGGCTGACGCTCGGTGCCGACCCCATCGCGACCGCGCTGCTGCACGCCGCCGCGTCGCGCGGCCAGGACCTCGACGCGTTCGTCGTGCGCAAGGCTGCCAAGGCGCACGGCATGCAGCGCCAGGTCGAGGGCCCCGACGTCGCGGGCCGCCGGGTCGTCGTGCTCGAGGACACCACGACGACGGGCGGGTCGCCCATCGCGGCGATCGAGGCCCTGCGCGCCGCGGGCGCCGAGGTGCTCGGCTGCGCCACCATCGTCGACCGCGCCACGGGGGCGGGCGAGAAGATCGAGGCCCTCGGCGTGCCGTACCACTACCTCTTCGGCCTGGACGACCTCGGCCTGGCCTGACCGCCCCCGCGGCCGGACGCCGGGACCGGGGCTCGGTCAGACCCGGTCGATCAGGTCGGCGACCGAGTCCACCACGTGCGACGGCCGGAACGGGTAGGTCTCGACGTCGGCGGCCTTCGTCGACCCGGTCATCACGAGGAACGTCTCGAGCCCGGCCTCGATGCCGGCGACCACGTCGGTGTCCATGCGGTCGCCGATCATCGCGGTCGACTCCGAGTGCGCGTCGATGCGGTTGAGCGCGGAGCGGAACATCATCGGGTTGGGCTTGCCGACGTAGTAGGGCGAGCGGCCCGTCGCCGCCTGGATCATCGCGGCCACCGCCCCCGTGGCGGGCAGCGGACCCTCGGTCGAGGGGCCCGTGGTGTCCGGGTTGGTCGCGATGAACCGCGCCCCGCCCTGGATCAGGCGGACCGCCTTGGTGATGGCCTCGAACGAGTACGTCCGCGTCTCGCCCAGCACCACGTAGTCCGGGTCCGTCTCGGTCAGCGTGTACCCCGCCTCGTAGAGCGCCGTCGTGAGCCCGGCCTCGCCGATCGGGTACGCCGAGCCGCCCGGGATCTGGTCGGTCAGGAACTGCGCCGTCGCGAGCGCGGAGGTCCAGATCGCCTCCTCCGGCACCTCGATGCCGGACCGCGACAGCCGTGCGCGCAGGTCCCGCGGCGTGAAGATCGAGTTGTTGGTCAGGATCAGGAAGGGGCGGCCGGCGTCGCGCAGCGCCTTGACGAACTCGGGCGCGCCCGGGATGGCGAGACCCTCGTGCACGAGGACGCCGTCCATGTCGGTGAGCCAGCTCTCGATCTTCCGGTGCGTCACGCGGCCACCGTATCCGGGCTCTCCGGCTCTCGGTAGCCGGACACGTAGGCTGCGTGCGTGACCAACCAGCACGACGACGCCACGATCCCCGGCCCGCTGCGCGCGGGGCCCGAGCGCCGGCACGTCGCGCCGCCCGGCCGCACCCGGTGGGCCCACGCGCCGGGCAACGCGGTGCGGGGCGGCCTCGTCGGCGCCGCCGAGTCGGTGCCCGGGATCTCGGGCGGCACGATCGCGCTCGTCGTCGGCCTGTACGACCAGCTGCTGGCGGCGGCGAGCCAGGTGGTCCACGCGGGTCGCGAGCTCGTCCAGGGCCTGGCCGCCCGCCAGGGCGTCCGCCCCGCGGCCCGCGCGCTGCGCCAGGTCGACTGGCGGTTCCTCCTGCCGGTCCTCGGCGGCATGGTCGTGGTGCTGCTGCTCGCGCTGAACACGATCGCACCGCTGCTCGAGTCCCACCCGGTGCCGATGCGCGCCCTGTTCTTCGGGATGATCGCGGTGTCCGTGGCCGTCCCGCTGCGCATGATGCCGCACCGGTTCCGACCGCGGGACGCGCTGCTGCTCGCGGTGGGCGCGGTGGCCGCGTTCCTGCTGACGGGCCTGCCGCCCGCCGAGCTGGCCGACCCCCCGCTGTGGCTCGTGTTCGTGGGCGCGGCCGTCGCGATCAACGCGCTGGTCCTGCCGGGCGTCTCGGGCTCGTTCGTGCTGCTCGCCATGGGCCTGTACATCCCGGTGCAGCAGGCGGTGCACGACCGCGACCTGGCGTTCGTCGGGACGTTCCTGCTCGGTGCCACCGTCGGCCTCGCCTCGTTCGTCAAGCTCCTGCACTGGCTGCTCGAGCACCGGCGCCAGGCGACGATGGCGGTGCTCGCGGGGCTCATGATCGGCTCCCTGCGCGCGCTGTGGGCGTGGCAGGACGAGCGCGGCGGCCTGCTGCCCCCGCCCGGCGCGGGCGACGTCGTCGGAGCGGTGCTGCTCGCCCTGCTGGGTGCCGCCGTCGTGCTCGTGGCGATCTGGTGGGAGGCGCGCCGGACCGGCGGGCCGCAGCGGTGAGCGAGGGCCCGGACGCGGCGGTCGGCGTCGGGCCCTGGCCCGGCGGGCCGGACGCGTGGCCACGCCTGCCCGACGGCACGCCCGACCCGCGGTACGACCCCGAGCTCCTGACCCACGGCGACCGGCGCAACGTCGTCGACCGGTACCGCTACTGGACGGTCGAGGCCGTCGTCGCCGACATGGACCGGCGCCGGCCGGCGGACCGTCAGCTCCACGTCGCGATCGAGAACTGGGCGCACGACCTCAACATCGGCTCGGTCGTGCGCACGGCCAACGCGTTCAACGCGGCCGGCGTGCACGTCGTGGGCCGACGGCGGTGGAACCGTCGCGGCGCGATGGTCACCGACCGCTACCTCCACGTCCACCACCACCCCGACGCCGCCTCGCTCGCCGCGTGGGCGCACGGGGAGGGGCTGCCGGTCGTCGGCGTCGACAACGTGCCGGGCTCCGTGCCGCTCGAGTCGTACGCGCTGCCCGCGCGGTGCGTGCTCGTGCTCGGCCAGGAGTCCACCGGGCTGACGCGCGAGGCGCAGGAGGCGTGCACCGCCGTCGTGCACATCACGCAGCACGGGTCCACCCGGTCGCTCAACGCGGGCGCCGCGGCGGCGATCGCGATGCACACGTGGGCGCTGTCTCACGCCCGCGACGAGATGTGACGCGTGTGACGCTCCCGTGAGAAAATCGCGGATGCACGCGGGCGACGTCCGCCCGCCGCGACGTCGCCGCCCGCTGCGTCCCCGTACGTCCCGTCATTGGAGTACCGCAGATGCCTATCGCAACCCCCGAGGTCTACGCCGA
>JAPSLD010000027.1 GCA_031181105.1 Isoptericola sp.
AGTGGCGCGGCGGGCGCGAGTGGCGCGACCTCACCGCGCTCGACTACCACCACGAGACCCAGCCCATGCCCGGGCCGTTCAGCTGGCACGCCCACCACCTGCCGCGCTGGTGGCACCGCGTCGAGGTGGTCGGCAACCACGTCACCCAGCTCGCCGTGCCGTGGCTGCTGTGGCTGCCGCAGCCGATGCCGAGCATCGCGGGCCTCGTCGTGGTCCTCACGCAGGGCTGGCTCGTCGTGACCGGCAACTTCGCGTGGCTCAACTGGGCCGCGATGGTGCTCGGCGCAGCCATGGTGTCCGACGACGTGTGGGCGTCCCTGCTCGGCTGGCTGCCGTTCGCGCCCGACGCCGCCCTGCCCGCCGCGAGCCCCGGACCGCCGGTCCCGTACGTGGTCGTCGTGACCGCCGTCGTCGCCGTGCTGGCCGCCCTGTCGGTGCAGCCCGCGCTCAACCTGGCCTCGCGGCACCAGCGCATGAACGCGAGCTTCGACCCGCTGCGGCTCGTCAACGCGTACGGCGCGTTCGGGTCGGTCACGCGCCGCCGCGACGAGATCGTCGTCGAGGGCTCGCTCGCCGAGGACCCCGGCCCCGACGACTGGCGCGAGTACGAGTTCCGGGGCAAGCCCGGCGACGTGGACCGGCGCCCGCCGCAGGTGGCGCCGTACCACCTGCGGCTCGACTGGCTGATGTGGTTCCTGCCGCTCGGCTCCGGCGGCACGCTGTGGTTCGAGCGCCTCCTGCGGCGCCTGCTCGAGGCGGACCCCGCGACGCTGCGGCTGCTGCGCCACGACCCGTTCGACGGCGAGCGCCCGCGCTGGGTGCGTGCGCGGACGTACCGCTACCGGTTCTCGACGCCCGAGGAGCGGCGCCGCACCGGCGCGTGGTGGGTGCGGCGCGAGGTGGGCGTCGCCGTCGACCCGGTCAGCCTGCCGATGCTGCGCCGGTGAGGCTCACACGAGCGACTCACGCCACGCCGTGTGCAGCGCGGCGAACCGGCCACCGCCGGCCGTGAGGTCCCGCGGCGTGCCGTCCTCGACGACGCGGCCGTGCTCCATCACGAGCACCCGGTCGGCGATCGCCACGGTCGACAGGCGGTGCGCGATGATGATCGCGGTCCGGTCCGCGAGCAGGGTCTGCAGGCCGCGCTGGACCAGCCGCTCGCCCGGGATGTCGAGCGAGCTGGTGGCCTCGTCGAGCACGAGCACCGCCGGGTCGGCGAGGAACGCGCGCGCGAAGCTCAGCAGCTGCCGCTGGCCCGAGGACACGCGTCCGCCGCGCTTGTTGACCTCGGTGTCGTAGCCGTCCGGCATCGCCATGACGAACTCGTGCGCCCCGACCGCGCGGGCGGCCGCCTCGACCTCCTCCTGGCTCGCGCCCGGCCGCCCGAGCGCGATGTTCTCGCGCACCGTCCCGCTGAACAGGTACGCCTCCTGCGTGACCATCACGACCGCGCGCCGCAGGTCGGGGGTGGCCAGGTCCCGCACGTCCACGCCGTCGAGCAGCACCCGTCCCTCGGTCGCGTCGTAGAACCGGGTGACGAGCTTGGCGAGCGTCGACTTGCCCGCGCCGGTCGTGCCCACGAGCGCGACCGTCTGGCCGGCCGGGATGGTCAGGTCCAGGTCCGGCAGCACCACGGGACCGTCGCCGTACCGGAACGTCACGTGGTCGAGCCGCAGCTCGCCGCGCGCCCGCGGCAGCGGGACGGGGTCCTTGGGCTCGACGACGGTCGGCTCCTCGGCGAGCAGACCGGAGACCTTCTCGAGCGCCGCGACGGCCGACTGCAGCGCGTTGTAGAACATCCCCAGCTGCTGGATCGGCTGGAAGAACCGCTTGACGTACAGCAGGGCGGCGACGAGGACGCCGACCTCGAGCTCTCCCCCGAGGGCGCGCCACCCCCCGACCGCGAGCGCCACCGCGACGGTGACGTTCCCGATGAGCACGAGCCCTGGCTGGTACCGGCCGTTGACGCCGAAGATGCGCAGGTTGGCGTCGCGGTACTCCTCGCCGAGCCGCTGGTACTCGGCCTCGGTCGTGCCCTCGCGGCGGAACGCCTGCACCGCGCGCATGCCGGTCATCGTCTCGACGAACTTCACGATGAGCCGGGCCGAGGCGGTGCGCTGCTCGCGGTAGTACAGCTGCGAGCGACGCTGGAACCACCGGGTGAGCAGCCAGGCCGGCACGAGGGCACCCGCGAGGACCAGTCCCGAGCGCCAGTCGGCGACGAACAGCGCCACACCCGTGAAGACCATGAGCAGCAGCGAGGAGACCACGCCCGTCAGGCCGCCGTCGAGGAGCTCGCGCAGCGCCTCCAGGTCGGACGTCTGCCGGCTGATGATGCGGCCCGAGGTGTACGACTCGTGGAACTCGAGCGACAGCCGCTGGGTGTGGCGGAAGACCCGGCGGCGCAGCTCGAGCAGGACGCCCTGGGCGATGCGGGCCGCGGCGCGCACGTAGGCGCCGGCGCACAGCCCGCCGACGACGGCGGCGACGAGGTACGCCGCCCCGACCGTCACGAGCGGGCGGGTGTCGCCCTCGGCGAGCGCCGGGACGGCCGAGTCGATGCCGATCGCGACCAGGGCCGGACCGGCCACCTGGCCGAGCGTGGCCACGACGACGAGCACGCCGGCGAGGGCCAGCGCGCGGGTCCGGGGCCGCAGCAGGTCGCCGAGCAGGCGCAGCGAGCGCGAGCGCACGGCGGCCGAGGTGGCGACGTCGAGGCGGGTGGCGTCGTCGGCCGTGGCGTCGGTGGGCCGGCGACGCGGCTGGTCGCCGGGGGCGTCGGTGGTGCTCACAGCGCGGCCTCCTGCGTGGTCGGGCGGTCGGTGCCGGGCCGGTCGGTGCCGGGCCGGTCGGTGCCGGGCCGGTCGGCGGCAGGCTCGTCGACCGGGTGCTCGGCCCGTTCCCAGTCGGCCTCGAGGCTCGAGATCACGTAGCGGTAGTGCGCGTCGCCGGCGAGCAGCTCGGCGTGCGTCCCGACGGCCGTGATGCGCCCGTCCTGCAGCACGGCGACCCGGTCGGCGAGCGCGACCGTCGAGGGGCGGTGCGCGATGATCAGGCTCGTGGTGCCCGCCAGGACGTCGCGCAGCCGGGCCGTGACGGCCTCCTCGGTCGCCACGTCGAGGGCGGACAGCGGGTCGTCGAGCACGAGCACCGGCGGCCGGGCCGCGATCGCCCGCGCCAGGGCGAGACGCTGGCGCTGCCCGCCGGACAGCGACAGGCCCTCCTCGCCGATGCGGGTCCCGACGCCGTCAGGCAGGTCGTAGGCGAACCGGGCCTGCGCGACGTCGAGCGCCTCGTGCAGGCGGGCCTCCCGCTCGGCGGCGGGCACCGTGTCGGGGACGCCGAGGAGCACGTTGTCGCGCACGGACGCGGAGAAGAGCGTCGGGTCCTCGAACGCCACGGCGACGCGGGCGCGCACGTCGGCGCGCCGCATGCGCCGCACGTCGACGCCGTCGATCTCGACCGTGCCGCCGGTGGCGTCCAGCACCCGCGGCACGAGCAGGGCGAGCGTCGACTTGCCCGAGCCCGTGAGGCCGACCAGCGCCGTCGTCGTGCCCGCGGGCAGCTCGAGGTCCACGTGCTCGAGCACCGGGTGCTCGGCGTCGTGGTGGCGGAACGCCACGCCGCGCAGCGCGACGTGCCCGCGCGGGTCGGGCGGCGTGACCGGCTCGGCCGGGTCCGCGAGCGCGTTGGGCGTCTCCATCACCTCGAAGTAGCGGTCGACGGCGGTGCGGGCGTTGAGCGTCATGGACAGGGTCATGCCGAGGTCGACCACGGGCCCGTTGATCACGGCAGCCGTCATGAAGAACGCGACCAGCGACCCGACCGACATCCGGCCGTCGGCGGCGAGCAGCACGCCGAGGACCAGGCACACCGCGATGGTCAGCTCGGGGATGAGCTGGAGCGACGTCGTCACGGTCGCCTGGTTGCCCGCCTTGCGCATCTCGGTGCGGCGCAGCTGCTCGGCCTGCCCGGTGAAGGACTCGAGCGCGTCGCGTCCGCGGCCGAACGCCTTGAGCACGCGGATGCCGTGCACCGACTCCTCGACGGTGGTCGCAAGGTCGCCCGACTGGTCCTGCGACAGGCGCGCGATGACCCGGTAGCGGCGGGAGAACCGGAAGGCGATGACCGTCACGGGGATCGCGCCCGCGAGGTAGACCAGGCCCAGCCAGCCGGCGGTGGCGAGCAGGATGCCGATGCCCACCACGATGGTGATGGCGCTGACGACGAGCTGCAGCAGCCCGAAGATCAGCCAGCGCCGCAGCAGCCCGAGGTCGCCCATGATGCGGCTCAGGAGCTGCCCGCCGGGCCAGCGGTCGTGGAACGCCACCGGCAGGTCCTGCAGGTGGCGGAACAGCGCCATGCGCATCTCGGCCTCGACCCGCGTGCCGGGGTACATCACGAGGTTGCGGCGCAGCAGGATCAGGCCGGCCTCCAGGACGCCGAGCCCGAGGACGAGCAGCACGGGCCCGACGAGCGCGCCGGCGTCGCGCCCGCCGATCCCCTCGGCGAGCGGCCCCTCCACCAGGGTCTGCAGCACCCGCGGGATCGCGAGCGCCGCGAGGCTCGCGCCCAGCGCGGACAGGAACCCGCCGAGCAGGCGCGGCACGGCCGGGCGCACGAACGGGTACAGGCGCCGGACCGAGGCGAAGGTCGACAGCTGCGACCCGACGGGGTGCGGGGTGCCGGACGGCGGGACGGGTCTGGACGGGCGCGATCTGTCGCGGGGTGTGTCGGACATCACCTCCTATTCTCGCACCGGACCCCGACATGCTTGCCCCGGGCATGACAGGTGGACATCTTGGCCACTGCGAGCACCGGCGCGGTCACCCCTCTGACGGGCGCAGTCCCACGAAGTGGTCGACCGGACCGTGGCCGCGGCCGACCTCGAGCGCGGCGCCCGCGCGGATCGCGGCCGACAGCCACTCCTTGGCCTCGCGCAGGGCCCGGACCCAGTCGTGGTGGCGGGCGAACCGGGTGGCCAGCGCACTCGACAGCGAGCAGCCCGTGCCGTGCGTGCTGCGCGTCGCGACGCGCTCGCCGTCGAGCTCGGCGAGGACCCCGCGCGGCCCGACGAGCGCGTCGGGCGCCGAGCCGTCGCTGGCCAGGTGGCCGCCCTTGACCACGACGAGCACGCCGTGCCGGGCCGCGAGCCGGTGCCCCTGCTCGAGCGCGAGCGCCCAGGACGGCGCGGGCGCCTCCCGCGCGAGCACCGCCAGCTCCGGGAGGTTGGGGGTCACGGCGTCGGCCAGCGGGAGCATCGCGCGCAGGGCGTCCTCGTCGTCCGGGTCGAGGAGGCGGTCGCCGCTCGTGGCGACCATGACCGGGTCGAGCACCACGGCGGGCCGGTCGCCGTGCTCGCGCAGCCCCGCGAGCCAGTCGGCGACGACCGCGACGGCGCGCGCGTCGCCGAGCATCCCGACCTTGACCGCGTCGATTCGGACGTCGTCGGCCACGGCGTCGAGCTGGGCGCGCAGGAACCCGGGCGGCGGCACGTGGACGTCGCGCACGCCGCGCGTGTTCTGCGCCGTCAGGGCCGTCAGCGCAGCCATGCCGTACCCGCCGCTCGCCGCGATCGCCTTGAGGTCCGCCTGGACGCCGGCCCCGCCGCTCGGGTCGGAGCCGGCCACCGCGAGGACGCGCGGCACGGCACGGGGCGGCCTCAGGCCGGGGGCGGCGGGCGCGGGCGCGGGCAGGCTCATGGTCGACATTCCCTCCGTCAGTACGAGCTGAGTCAGGTTCGACGGGTGTGATCTCAGCGCCCGGCGGGCGCACCCCGTGTCGTGCGGCACACGCTACCGCCATCGGTAACCTGCGGGGATGCCCGCCACCACGCCGCCCGCGACCCCCCGGCCCGCCACGCCGGCCGACGCCGCCGCGTGCGCCCTGGTGCACCACACCGCCTGGGTCGAGACGTACTCCGACCTGCTCCCGGCGTCGTTCTGGGAGACCGCCACGCTCGAGGCGCGCACCCAGCGCTGGACGCGGTGGCTCGACGCCGGCACGCCCGTCACCGTCGCGGAGGCCGGCGGCCGCGTCGTCGGGTTCGCGATAGCGGGACCGGCACGTGCCGACGGCCGGCACGAGCCCGTCCGCGCGCACGAGCTGTACGCGCTGTACGTGCTCGCCGCCCATCACGGCACCGGCGCGGGCCAGGCGCTCCTCGACGCCGTCCTGCCGCCGGGCACGCCGGCGCAGCTCTGGGTCGCCGAGGCGAACCCCCGCGCCCGCGCGTTCTACGCCCGCAACGGCTTCGCGCCCGACGGCGCGACGGCAGTGGACGACCACGTCGGCGGGCTCGCCGAGGTCCGGCTCGTCCGCTGACCGCCTCGCGACCGGCCCCTCGCGCCCGGCCCTCCCGACGCACTACCGCGCGACGTCGGGCACCGCGAGCGCCAGCGCCACCACGCACACCACGGCGACGGCGAGGCTGAGCAGGAACGGTGACCGGCTGCGCGGGCGCCTGGCCGCGACGAGACCGGCTGCCCCCGCCAGCGTCGCGGCGAGTCCGCCGCACACGAGCCCGGCCGCCGACGGCGGCCCCGCCGGTCCGGCGACGACGGTGACCACGGCGGCGAGCAGGAGCGCGGGCGCGAGCACCCCGCACACCCGCCGCCCGAGACGGTGCGGCAGCCCGCGCACCCCCGTCGCGGCGTCGTCGTCGAGGTCCGGCAGGGTGTTCGCGACGTGCGCACCGACCCCGAGGAGCGCCGCGGCGACGACGGCCCAGGCGGCGGGCAGCCGCCCGCCCGGCGCGGCGAGCACGACGAAGGCGAGCAGCAGCCCGAACGACACGGCGTACGGGACCCACGACCAGGCGGTCGCCTTGAGGCGCGCGTTGTACGCCCAGGCGCCCGCGACCGACGCGAGGTGCACGAGACCGGCCCCGACGCCCGTCGCGAGGGACGCCGCGACGCAGACCGCCACCGCGGCCAGCGCACCGCGCCGCAGCGTGCCCTCGGTGACGAGCCCGGCGACCACGGGCTTGTCGGCGCGCCCGACGGCCCGGTCGCGGTCCGCGTCGATCCAGTCGTTCGACCACCCGACCGAGAGCTGCCCGGTGCCCACCGCGAGCGCCACGAGCGCGGTCCGGTCGGCCCCGGCGCCGAGGGCGGCGGTCATGGCGGTCGCGAGCCCCGTGACGACCGCCGCGGGCGCCGGGTGGCTCGCCAGGAGCAGGCCCCGCACGAGCGACGCGGCGGACGGTGCGGTCGTTCGGGCCATGGGCCGACGCTAGCCCGGGTGCGCGGGCGTCGCCGCCGAGGCGGCGTTGCCCGGGCAAGTCGGCCGACTCGGTGTGAGGATGCCAGGGTGTCCCGCATCGTCGCCGTCGCCCCCGTGCTGGGCGAGCACCCCAGCCCGCAGGAGCAGATCACCCGCACGCTCGCACCGCTCGTGACGGGTGACGCGGGACGGGAGGCGCTGCTGCACCGCCTGCACCGCAACGCGGGCGTCCGACGCCGGCACCTGGCGGTACCCCTGGAGGCGTACGGGACGCTGGGGTCGCTCGAGGCGTCGAACGAGGTGTTCGTGCGCGAGGGCGCCCGGATGGCCGAGCAGGCCGTGCGCGCGGCGCTCGAGACGGCCGGGTTGCAGCCGTCCGACGTCGACCACGTGTTCGCCACGTCGGTGACCGGCGTCGCGGCGCCGTCGCTGGACGTCCTGGTCGCCGAGCGCCTCGGCCTGCGCCCCGACGTGCGGCGCACGCCGTCGTTCGGCCTGGGCTGCGCGGGCGGCGCCGGCGGGCTCGCGCGCGTGCACGACCACCTGGCGGGCCGGCCCCACGACGTCGCCGTGCTGCTGTCCGTCGAGCTGTGCTCCCTGACGCTGCAGCACCGGGACGACTCGACGGCCAACCTCGTGGCGACCGGGCTGTTCGGCGACGGCGCCGCGGCGGTCGTGGTCGTGGGCGACCAGCACCCCCTGGCCCGGCCGGCGACGGAGCCGGCGCACCGCGCGGCGTCGGTCGTCGACACGCGGTCGGTGCTGTACCCGGGCACCGCGGACGACCTCGGGTGGAAGGTCCGCGACACCGGGTTCTCGATCGTGCTCTCGGCCCGGCTCCCCGACCTGCTGCGCTCGCACCTCCTCGCAGACGTCAAGGGGCTGCTGGCCGAGCACGGCCTCGGCCCGGCGGACGTGCCCACGTGGGTCGTGCACGCCGGCGGGCCGCGCGTGCTCGACGCCGTGCGCGACGCGCTGGGCCTGGCCGAGGACGACCTGCGGCACAGCCGCGAGCACCTCGCCGACGCGGGCAACCTGTCGTCGGCCTCGGTGCTGCACGTGCTCGCGCGCACCCTGGAGGCCACGCCGGCACCGCCCGGGTCCCCCGCGGTGCTCATGGCGTTCGGGCCCGGGATCTCCACGGAGCTGGTGCTGCTGCGGCTCGAGGGCAGGGGCTGAGGAGTCGTCGGGGGGTCGACCATGGTCTGGTACGTCGCACTCGTCGCCGCGACCGCGCTCGAGCGGGTCGCCGAGCTCGTCGTCTCGGCGCGCAACGCCCGCTGGGCGTTCGCGCGCGGCGGCGTCGAGCACGGCAGGGGCCACTTCCCCGCCATGGTGGCCCTGCACACCGGGCTGCTCGTGGCGTGCGTCGCGGAGGCGTGGCTCGCCGACCGGCCGTTCCTGCCGTGGCTCGGCTGGCCGATGCTCGTCCTGGTCGTCGCGTCGCAGGCGCTGCGGTGGTGGTGCGTGCGGACGCTGGGTCCCCGGTGGAACACCCGCGTGGTCGTGGTGCCGGGGATGCCGCTCGTCGTGCGCGGGCCGTACGCCCGCTGGCAGCACCCCAACTACGTCGCGGTGGTCGTCGAGGGGATCGCGCTGCCGCTGGTCCACACGTGCTGGGTCACCGCGACCGCCTTCACCGTCCTCAACGCGATCCTGCTGCTGGGCGTGCGGATCCCGGTCGAGGAGCGCGCCCTGGCCCAGGGGCGCGCTCGGGCATGACCGGGCGGGGCGTCCCCGACGCCGACGTGCTGGTGGTGGGCGCCGGACCGGTCGGGCTCGCCGCGGCGCTGCACGCGCGCGCCGCCGGCCGGGACGTCGTCGTGCTGGACCGGCGCGAGGGCGTCCTG
This sequence comes from Isoptericola sp., assembly GCA_031181105.1. Lineage (GTDB taxonomy): Bacteria > Actinomycetota > Actinomycetes > Actinomycetales > Cellulomonadaceae > Isoptericola. The sequence goes on from JAPSLD010000027.1 coordinate 9,075, forward strand.
GACAAGGCCTGCGGCGAGGGGCTGCTGCCCGGCGCGCTCGGCGCGGTGCGGGCGCTCGGCGTCGACCCGCCGGGCCACGACCTGGCCGGCATCAGCTACCGCTCGCCCGCCCGGCACGCCGACCACCTGTTCGCGCGCGGCCAGGGACGGGGCGTGCGCCGCACCACGCTGCACGCCGCGCTGCGCGAGCGCGCGCTCGACGCCGGCGCCGTCGTCGTGCATGCCGGCGTGCGCGCGCTGCGCCAGGACGCCGACGCCGTGCAGGTCCGCGTGTCCGACCACGACGGCGGCGCCCGGACCCTGCGCGCCCGGTACGTGCTGGGCTGCGACGGGCTCGGCTCGACCGTGCGGCGCCTGAGCGGGCTCGACGCGGACGCGCCCCGGCGCGGTCCCGCGGCGCCCGAAGCCCGGTACGGCCTGCGGCGCCACTACCGCACGGCGCCGTGGAGCGACCTGGTCGAGGTGCACTGGGCCGCAGGCGCCGAGGCGTACGTGACCCCCGTGGCCGACGACCTCGTGGGCGTCGCGGTGCTGGCACCGCGCCGGGCGTCGCACGGGACGGAGGGGTTCGACGCGACGCTCGCCGCGACCTTCCCCGAGCTCGGCGAGCGCGTGCGGGGGGCCGAGCCGGCCGGCCCCGTGCACGGCGCCGGGCCGCTGCGGCGCCGGTCGCGACGGCGGACGGCCGGACGGGTGCGGCTCGTGGGCGACGCGTCGGGCTACGTCGACGCGCTCACCGGCGAAGGGGTGCGGGTGGGCCTGGCGCAGGCCGCCGCGGCCGTGCGCCACCTCGAGGACCCGGCGGCGTACGAGCGGGCGTGGTGGCAGGTCACCCGCGACTACCGGCTGCTCACCGCCGGGCTCCTGGCCTGGGCGCGCAGCCCGGCGCGCGCGGCGATCGTCCCGACCGCCGCGCGGTGGCCCGGGCTGTACGCCGCGGTGGTCGAGCGGCTGGCCCGCTGAGCGCGGCCGGGACGGCGGCCGGCGCCCACCACCGCCCCGCGGGGCTCTACGATCGCAGCATGGACTCGGGCCTGCTCCTCGGTGTCGTCGCAGCGCTGGTCGTCGTCGGCGGGACGACCGGCGCGTTCGGCTGGATGCGCTCGCGGCGCCGCACCCGCGAGCGCGACACCTCCGCCGAGCTCGAACGGCTCGAGAAGGAGGCCGGCACCGCGCTCGTGCGCACCGACGAGCGCCTGCGGCTCGCGGACGACGAGCTCGACTTCGCCGTCGCGGAGCTCGGCGAGTCCGAGACCGGCGAGCTCGCGGCCGCGCTGCGCACGGCCCGCGAGCGCCTGCGCGAGGCGTTCCACCTGCACCAGCTGCTGCACGACCACGTCCCCGACACCGACGCTCAGCGCCGCGAGTGGTTCGCCCGCATCGTCACGCTCTGCCGTGCGGCCGACGAGGCGGTCGGCGAGCAGGTGCGGGCGGTCGCGGCCCGCCGCGCCGACGTGCGCCGCGCTCCGTCCGCCGTCGAGCACGTGCGCCGCGAGCTCGCACGCGTGCAGGGCGAGGTGGGCAAGGCGCGCACCACGCTCGAGCGACTCACCGACCGGTACACCGACGAGGCGCTGCAGCCCGTGGCCGACAACCCCGTCCAGGCCGAGCGCCTGCTCGAGTTCGCCGGGCGCAGCGCCGACCTGGCCACCGCCCGCCTCGCCGAGCAGCGGGTCGGCGAGGCCGACGGCGCGGCCCGGGCCGCTGCGGACACGGTCCGCCGGGCGGAGGGCCTGCTGCGCGCGGTCGAGGAGTTCGAGGTGGAGGCCCTGCGCGCCGAGTCCGCCCTGGGCGCGATGATCGCCGAGTCGCGGGCCGAGCTCGCCACGGCACGGGCGCTGCCCGCCCGGCAGCGCCAGGGCACGGTCGACGCGGCCGTGACGGCGCTCGAGGAGGCCCTGGCCGAGCTGCCCGCGCCCGGTGAGCGCTCCGACCCGGTCGCGGCCCTGACCCGCGTGCGCCGCGCCAACACCGCGCTCGACGACGCCGTCGCCGACCTGCTCGAGCGCGAGCAGCGCGAGCGTCAGGCGCGCGCCCAGCTCGGGCCCGCGCTCGACGACGCCGAGCGGCAGATCGCGACGGCGCGCAGCGTCGTCGACGACTACCGCGCGCCCGTCGGTCCCGACGCGCGCACGCGGCTCGCCGAGGCCGAGGGCGAGCTCGCCCGCGCGCGCGGCGAGCGGGACCCCGAGCGTGGCCTGGCCGCCGCGCGCCGGGCCGCGACGCTCGCCGCCGAGGCCGCCACGACGGCGCGGCGCGACATCGCGCGCGCCGGCCAGCGCTACCCCGGCGGCACCTGGGGCGACCCCCGCGGCGGCATGCGCGGCGGCGGTTCCGGGGCGCTCGGCGGCATCCTGGGCGGCATGGTCCTCGGCGGGATCCTCGAGGACCTCGGAGACATCGGCGACGTCGGCGACTTCTTCGGCTGAGCCGCGGCGGGTCGCCGCGTAGCCTCGGTGCGCCGCGTAGCCTCGGTCCATGGCCAGGCGCGTCCACGTCGTCGTGCGCGGCCGGGTCCAGGGCGTCGGGTTCCGGTACGCGACGGTCGATGCCGCGCGCCGCTGCGGCGCTGCCGGGTACGTGCGGAACCGGCCTGACGGCGCGGTCGAGGCCGAGGTCGAGGGGACGGACGCCGCGGTCGAGGCGATGCTCGCCTTCCTGCGCTCCGGGCCGCCGGCGGCGCACGTGACCGACGTCGAGGTGATCGGCGCCGCACCGCGCGGGGAGCCCGGCTTCCGCATCGCCTAGGACGCGCGGTACGCCTCCCGCCCTGCGAGCGGGCCGCGCCCCGCCTAGCGTCGAGGAAGAGCGCCCGGCCGGGCCGGCCGGGCGACCGACCGACCACCGGAGGACGCATGAAGACCGCCGCGATGCTCGAGACCTACCCGGCCACGATGAACGTCGACCGCGAGCTCCTGGCGCGCGCGATCGACACGCTCGTCGAGTGCTCGCAGGCGTGCACGGCGTGCGCGGACGCCTGCCTGAGCGAGGAGATGGTCGCCGACCTGCGCAAGTGCATCCGCACCGACCTCGACTGCGCGGACGTGTGCGCGACCACCGCCCGGGTGCTGTCGCGCCACACGGCGTACGACGCGAACATCACGCGCGCGGTGCTGGAGGCGTGCGCCGTCGCCTGTCGCGCCTGCGCCGACGAGTGCGAGTCGCACGCCGGCATGCACGAGCACTGCCGCGTGTGCGCCGAGGCGTGCCGCGCGTGCGAGGCCGTCTGCGCCGAGCTCCTCGCCGTGACGGCCTGACGCCGCTGCCGCCGAGCGGGGGCCGCCGCCGGACCGACGACCGGAAACAGTGATCGACCAAGGAGGGCACCATGAGCTTCGGGGACAAGGTGAAGCACCAGGCCGAGGAGGCCAAGGGCAAGACCAAGGAGGCCGTCGGCGACGCGAAGGACGACGAGGGCATGCAGGCCGAGGGCCGGCGCGAGCAGACGAGCGCGGACACGAAGCAGGCGGGCGACAAGCTCAAGGACGCCGGTCGCGACGTCAAGAAGGCGTTCGACAAGTAGCCGCTCGCCCGCAGGCAGAGCCGGCCGCGCCGGCGCCGCGACCTCGCCGAGAGCAGCTCGGCGAGGTCGCGCTGCCGTTGACGGGGCGAAGCACCGGTCATAAGTTGTACGGGAAAACAAATAGCCACCCTCGCAAAGGAGCGACATGGCACCCGTGCACGGCACCACTCCCGGCAGGCGCGTCGTCGCGGTCACGGCGACCGCGGCCGTCGCCGCAGCCCTCGGATCGGTCCCCTCCGCCGCGGCGGACGACGAGTACGACGACGAGTACCAGGTGCTCGTCGTCGGCGAGACGCTGGGGTTCCGGCACTCGCACATCGACGAGACGACGCGCGCCATCATCGACCTCGGGCACGAGCACGGCTTCACCGTGGACGTGTGGGACCCGCCCAACACCAGCGGAGGCTGGTGGGGCTCCGGCTCCCCCGGACAGCCGGAGCTGAGCCTCGGCTCGACGCCGTTCACCAGCGCCGAGGACCTGTCCCGGTACGAGACGATCGTGTTCGTCTCGCCGGTCGACAACACCAACAGCCTGGATCCCGCCGTGCCTCGTCTGCTCGACGACGACGAGCTCGCCGCCTTCCAGGGCTACATCCGGTCCGGCGGCGGCTTCGTGGGCCTGCACGCCGCGACCGACACCCTGCACACCGTGCCCTGGTACACCGAGCTGGTCGGAGGCGGGGCGCGTTTCGTGAACCACCCGCAGCAGCAGACGGCGACCATGCGGGTCGAGAGCCCCGCGCACCCGTCGATGGAGGGCGTCCCGCTCGTCTGGGAGCGCTGGGACGAGTGGTACAACTACAGCCTCAACCCTCGCGGCGACGTGCACGTGCTCATGACGCTCGACGAGTCGACCTACTCCGGCGGCTCCATGGGCGACGACCACCCGATCGCGTGGTGCCACAACTTCGAGGGCGGGCGCTCCTGGTACCAGGGCGCCGGTCACACGGAGGCCTCGTACGCCGACCCGGTGTTCCTCGACGTCGTCCTCGGCGGCATCGAGTGGACGGCGGGTGTCACGAGCGGTGGCGGCAACTGCGTCACGTGGGCGGAGGTCGACGCGATCGTCGACGGCGTCCCCGCCGACACCACGCGCGACCGGGTCGCCCTCGGGCAGGTGGCCTCGCGGCTCGACGCGGCGCGGGCCGCCGCCGACGCCGGCGACCGGGGCAAGGCCCTCGGCCAGCTCCGGGCGGCCGAGCGTCTCGCCGGGACCGTCGCCGCCGACGGCGCCGACGGGCTCGTCGTCAAGATCCGGGACCTGACCGACTGGCAGCGGGGCCTGGCCGACGCCGGGCTCTGAACCGGCTCGTCGGGGAGAGGCCGGTCGCACCCTCGGTGCGGCCGGCCTCTCTCGCTCTCTCGCTCTCGCGCACCCGAGCGGCGAGCGGTCCTGCCGTGCTGCAGGGTGAGGTGGCATGGGCTGGTGGGTGTCTGTCGTCGGCGGGGCCCTCGTCCTGCTCGCGCTGTGGGACGTCTTCCACAGCCTGTGGCACCCCGTCGGGCACGGGCTCGTGAGCCGCTCGGTGATGGCCGCCGTCTGGCGCGTCACGCGGCGCTCGGGACGTCGGCTCCGGCGCGTCTCGGGGCCGCTCGCGATGGTGGCCGCGATCTCGAGCTGGGGCGTCCTGGTGCTCGTCGGCGGAGCGCTCGTGTACTGGCCGCACGTCCCGGGATCGTTCCGGTACGACTCGGGGCTCGACCCGGGCCAGGGAACCGGCCTGGTCGAGGCGCTCTACCTGTCCGTGGTCACGACGGCGACCCTCGGGTTCGGCGACGTCGTGCCGGCGGTCCCGTGGCTGCGGCTGGTCGTGCCCCTGCAGGCGCTCGTCGGGTTCGCCCTCCTGACCGCCGCCGTGTCGTGGGTCCTGCAGGTGTACCCGGCGCTCGGGCGGCGGCGGGCCCTGTCCCTCCACCTGGCGATGCTCGCCCGGTCCGGCGCGGCGGCCCGGCTGCCCGAGCTCACGCCGGGCACGGCGGCCGGGCTCCTGCGGGACGTGGCGGCGGCGCTCACGCGGGTCCGGGTCGACCTCGCGCAGTACGCCGAGAGCTACTACTTCGAGGAGGCCTCCCCGCAGGCCTCGCTCGCCCTGACGATCGACCACGCGGCGGAGCTGTCGGCGGTGGCGCTGCGGTCGCCGCACGTCGACGTGCGGCTCGCGGGGGACGTGCTGGGGCGCACGCTGGACGACCTCGCCGAGCTTCTCGACGAGCAGTTCCTCCGGACGGGCCGGAGCCGCGACCAGGTGCTCGAGGCCTACGCCGCCCAGCACTCCGGCTGATGACGGTGCACCGGGCCGGCCGGAGGCCGGGCCCCGGCGCTCAGGGGTCGTGGGGCTCGAGCGCCCGTCCGTCGCCCACCGCGTCCGCGGGGATCACGCTCAGCGTCCCGTCGGTCTCCAGCACCACGCGCGCGACCCGGTCGAGCCCGCCGATGCCGCTGGCGCGGACCGCCTGCCGTAGCTCGGCCGGCGTGAGCCGCTGGTCCCGCATGGCGGCCTCGTCGATCACACCGTCGCGCACGACCGTCGTCGGCGCGGCCGTGACGACCTCACGGCCGCGCGGGACGTGCGTGGTGGTCCACGACACGGCGAGCTGGAGGACCGCCAGGACGGCGAACGCGACGGCGCCCTCGGCCCACGACACGTCGGCGTTCAGCAGAACCGTCGCGAGCGTCGAGCCCAGCGCCACCGTGACGACGAGGTCGAACGCGTCGAGCTTGGCGAGCGTGCGCTTGCCCGAGAGCCGCAGCGTCACGACGAGGGTCGCGTACGCCGCCGCCCCGACCGCGGCCACGCGCCACAGGTCGCCCCACGAGTCGAACCACATCCCGGCCTCCTCGGCTCAGCTCTCGGCCCGTGCGTACAGGCGGCGTCCCGGCGACCCCGTGAGCCCGAACGCGACGACGCTCGCGGCGACCGCGAGGGTCCCCGCCGCGAACAGCCGCGGGTCCGAGGCACCCTCGTGCATGCTGTGCGCGAGGTAGAACACGGCGCTCACGCCGATCGGGCCGAACCAGCCGGTGAACGCGGCCTGCGTGGTGGTGAGCCCGAGCGCGCGCCCGAGGGCGAGCACCAGCGGCGGGCGCCGCAGGAGCAGGACGACGGCGACGAACGCCGCCGCGGCGGGGCCGAACGCCGCCCACTCGCTCCACGGCAGCACCGCGCCCAGGATGACGAACAGCGGTATGACCGCGTAGCGGTTCACGGCCTCGTCGATGTCGTCCTGGCCCGACCGCTCGTCGTCGCCGACGAGCCGGTTGTAGGCGAGGCCCGCGACGAAGACCGCGAGCACCCCGCCCGTGCCCGCGAGCCGGGCTACCCCCAGGGCCGCGACGGCCAGCAGGAGCGTGTACACCAGCTCGGGGCCGGGCTCCTGGTCGTGGTGCCGGGTCGCCACGCGCAGGGCCCAGGCCGCCAGCGCGCCGAGGGCGACGCCGATGGCCGCTCCCCCGGCGACCTCCCACACGATGCGCCCGACGACCCCGCCCGGCGACTCCCCCGGCAGGACCGCGGCGAGCGCCAGGCCGACCACGGGCAGCGCGAGCCCGTCGTTGGCCCCGCTCTCCGCGGTGAGCATCCGGCGGACCCGCGCCGGGATGTCCCGCTGCGCCGGCTCACCGGTGACCACCGCGGCGGCCAGCACCGGGTCGGTCGGGCACAGGCACGCGCCGACGAGGGCCGCGAGCGCCAGCGGCACGCCGAGCAGCAGGCTGCCCGCCCCGGTGACCAGGGCCGCGACGGGCATCGCCACGAGGAGCAGCACACCGACCGCGCGCAGCACGGATCGTAGGTCGCGCGCCGGGAAGCGCAGCGCCGCGGCCATGACCGAGCCCGCCAGCAGGAGCCGGGAACCCTCGAGGAGCACCAGGTCCCGCGTGCGCTCCTCCAGGTGGAGGACGCCGAGCACGGCCGGGCCGAGCAGCACGCCGACGAGCAGGCCGACGAGGGGCTCGCTGACGGGGAGCTGGCGCAGCTTGCGGCTCGCGAGCGCGAGCACGAGCGCGGCGCCGCCGAAGCAGGCGTACAGCAGGTGCAGGTCGGTCATCGGTCCTCCCGGGTCGTCATGTCTCGTCCACGGCCCAGGACGGCTCAGAGCCCCTCGAGGTGCACCGCCTTGCGCACGGTCATCTCGTCGAGCAGGTCGGGTCCGTAGCCCGCTCCCCCGCCGCTGCCGCGGCGCGGGTCCGCGGACCCGCCCGGCGCGCCGCCGAACACCGCGTTGACCTTGACCGTCCCGACGTCGAGCGCGTCGGCCGCCCGCAGCGCGTGGTCGAGGCGCGGGGTCAGCACGGTGGCGGCGAGCCCGTACGCCGACGCGGACGCCCGGCGCAGCGCCTCGTCGAAGCCGTCGACCCGCACCACGGGGGCGACCGGCCCGAACGTCTCGTCCTGCAGCAGCGGCACGTCCTCGGGGCAGCGGTCCAGCACCGTCGGTGCGTAGAACGAGCCGGGCCGGTCGAGCCGCCGCCCTCCGGTGACCACCCGCGCGCCGGCCTCCACCGCGCCCGCCACGTGCTCGGTGACGACCGCGAGCTGGTCGTCGTCGACGAGCGGGCCCATCGTCGTCGCCGGGTCCGCCGGGTCGCCGACGACGAGCGCCTCGGCACGGCGCCCGAGCTCGGCGACGACAGCGTCGGCCACCTCCTCGACGACGTAGACCCGCTCGACGGCGGTGCACAGCTGTCCGGCGTTCGTGAAGGCACCCGTCGCGATCTGCTCGGCCGCCCAGGCCGGGTCGACGCCCGCGTCGACCACGATCGGGTCCTTGCCGCCGTTCTCGAGCAGCGTCCGCGCGCCCCGGGCCCCGACCGCCGCGGCGATGCGCCGACCCGCCGCGCTGGAGCCGACGTGCGCGACGAGCGCGACGTCGTCGTGCTCCACGAGGGCCTGCCCCGTCGCGGCGTCACCGCTGAGCACCTCGAGGACGCCCGCCGGCAGCGCGCCGGCGACGAGCTCCGCGAGCCGCACGCCGGGGGCGTCGCTGCGCTCGGACGGCTTGTGCACCACGGTGTTGCCCGTCACGAGCGCCGCCGCCAGCAGCCCGGCGGCCGCCGGGTACGGGTCGTTCCAGGGCGTGACGACGGCCACGACGCCGCGGGGCTCGCGGCGCACCACGTCGACGGCCGTGGGGTCGCCCGCGAGCACGCGGCCGGCCCGGCCGAGCCCGGCCACCGCCGCCTCGTCGAGCAGGTCGGCGGCGACCAGGGCCGACTCCCGCGCCTCGCGCAGCAGGCGCCCGGTGGTGGCGCACAGGAGCTCGCCGAGCTCGTCCGCCGCGGCGCGCACGGCCCCCGCGGCCTCCCGCAGCATGCCCGCCCGGGCGGCGGGCGGCGTCGCGCGCCACCCCGCGAACGCGGCGCGTGCGGCGCGTACGGCCGCGTCGACCTGGTCGGCGTCTGCGCACACGACCGGGCGGCCGGGACGGCCGGTCGCGGACTCGGTCCGCTCGAGCGTGCGGGCGGCGGGGCGGGCGGCGGTCGTGGTCATGGGCAACCTCCTCGACGGCGGAGCACGGCGAGCGCCGTACCGGACCGCCACGAGCCTCCCGCGCGGGCGCCGCGCTCGCCATCGATAGAGGTCGCGGGCGGGCCGCGTGCCTCAGCGGGCGCGGCGCGCGAGCAGGAGCAGCACGAGAACCGCGGCGTCCACGGCGAGGAACACCGCGCCCTCCGGCTCGTCGTAGACCGGGATCTTGACGAGCGTGAGCACGACGCCGACCGCGACGGCGGCGAGCCCGACGGTGATCCGGCGTGCCGGAGGGATGCGCGGCGCCAGGGCGAGGGTCAACTTCAGCGCGATGCCGGTCAGGGTGAGGGCGATGACCGGTACGTCGACCAGCGGGCCGATCCAGACCGTCTGCTCGCGCGCGACGACGAGGAAGAAGACCGCCCCGGCGAGCTGCACCGTACCGATGATCCCGGCGAGGACGCGGGCTGCGAGGAGGGTGCGGGGCTGGCGGGCCGTCCCGGAGACGGGCGTGGTCGTGGTGGTGGTCATGGTCGGTCCTTTCGTCGGTGATGACGTCCGGAACGCTAGGCGCCGGGCGGTGCCCCGCACATGGCGTCGTGGGCTGAGATCCGGCTCATCCCAGGGGTTGAGGACGGCCGGGGCGGCGGAGGCCTACCCTCGGCAGTGTGGTGACCCAGGACGACCGGCCCGGCGGCGTGCGGCGCTCCGACGCGCTGCTCACCGCGGGCTTCCTGGCGGCGAGCCTCGCCCAGGTGCTGGTGCGGCCGGTCGAGACGCTGTGGGTCGGCGACAGCGGCTGGTTCGGTCCGCTGCTCGCCGTCGTCTCCGTGCTGCCCCTCGCGTGGCGGCGGGTCCGGCCGGTGCCCGCGGCGCTGGTGGGCGCGAGCCTGTGGTGGGTGCCGACCGACGGCTTCCTCTACCTGGGCTACGTGACCGCGGTCCTGCTCTTCTTCGCCCTGGGCCGGTGGAGCGACGGCGGGCGGGCGGCCCTGCTGGCCACCGCGTGGGGCCTGCTCAGCGGCACGGTCGGGGTCCTGGCGATCGAGCAGGCGAACGACCGTCTGGCCGGGCTGGTGTTCGACGCCGACCTGCGCGAGCAGGTGGCCGCGCTGCGGCTGCCGGGGGCCGACGCGCTCCTGAGCATCGCCGGCTTCTGGCTCGTCGTGCTGGTGCCGTACGCCGTCGGGCGGCTCATGGCGGCCCAGCAGCGGGAGTCCGACGCGCGGGTCGAGGCCGAGCGGGAGGCCGCGCGGCGGGACGCGGTGGAGCAGGAGCGTGCCCGCATCGTGCGGGAGCTGCACGACGTGGTGGGCCACGAGGTCACGCTCATGTCGATCCAGTCGGAGGCGGCCGCCCAGGCGCTGCAGCTGGCGCCCGAGCGCGCGGCGGAGCCGGTCGCGGCCGTCCGCGAGACCGCGCACCGGGCGAGCCGGGAGCTCCGGGCGATCCTCGACCTGCTGGGGGACGGCGAGCTGCCCGTCGTCCCCGACGGGCGCGGTCTCGCGGAGCTGGCCGACCGCGCGGCGCGCCTCGGCATCGCGAACCGGCTCACGGTCGTGGGAGAGCCCTGGACCGACGCCCCGCGCCACT
>JAPSLD010000240.1 GCA_031181105.1 Isoptericola sp.
CACCCGCAGCTCGGCTTCCGCCTCGGGGTGCCCGACGGCGGACGCGTGCGCGTCGCGTCGGCGCGCGGCGCCGTCGTGGCCACCGCGCGGTGGACCGACGCGATCCGCCCCGACACCGTCTTCATGCCGTTCCACTGGAGCGGCGCGGGCAGCGTCAACCGGATCACGACCGACGCCGTGGACCCGGTCTCGGCCATGCCGGAGTTCAAGGTCTGCGCGGTCGACGTGACCCCCGTCCCCGGCCCGGCCGCCGGCGTGCCCGGAGCCCAGGAGGTCCCCGCATGAGCGCCCTGCGTGTCCCGCTGCGTGTTGTCGTCGTCGGCCACGGCATGGTCGGCGCCCGGCTCGTCGACGAGCTGCTGCGCCGCGACGCCGACGGTGCGCTCGACGTCACCGTGCTCGGCGCGGAGCCGTACGAGCCGTACAACCGCGTCCTGCTGAGCGACGTCGTCGCGGGCCGCACCGACGTCGCGGCGATCGGCATGCCGCTGGTCGACGACGCGCGCGCCCGCGTGCTGCGGGGGACGGCCGCGGTGTCGGTCGACCGGGACGCGAAGGTCGTCCTGGCCGACGACGGCGCACGCCACCCGTACGACCACCTCGTGCTGGCGACCGGGTCGTCGGCCCGCGTCCCCGCCGTGCCCGGCCTGGGTCGCCTCCCCGCGGGCGTCCACGCGCTGCGGACGCTCGACGACGCGCGCGAGATCGTGGCCGCCACGGTCAACGCCCCGCGCGCGGTCGTCGTCGGCGGGGGCGTGCTCGGCGTCGAGGCCGCGCACGGGCTCGCCGGGCGGGGCCTGCGCGTCACGCTCGTCCACCCGGGCGCCGCGCCGATGGAGCGCCAGCTCGACGCGGAGGCGGGGGCGGTGCTCGGCCGCGGCCTGGAGGCGGCCGGCGTCACCGTGCGCACGGGCGTGCGCCCGAGCGAGGTGCTCGTCGTCGGCGGGCGCGTGGTCGGCGTGCGCCTCGACGGCGACGTCCGCGAGCCCGGCGAGGTGCTGGGCGCCGGGCTCGTCGTGCTCGCGTGCGGCACCGTGCCCGAGACCGGCCTCGCGCGCGACGCCGGCCTCGCCGTCGACCGGGGCGTCGTCGTCGGCCACGACCTCGCGACCGTGACCGACCCGGCCGTGCACGCCGTCGGCGACTGCGCGCAGCCGCCCGAGGGCTCGCGCGGGCTCGTCGCCGAGGGCTGGGAGCAGGCGCGACGGCTCGCCGAGACGCTCGCGGCGCTCGCGGCCGGGCACTCGGTGCCGTCGGCCGCCGACGAGCAGCCGAACCACGGCCCGCGCGAGCACCTGCGCCTGCCGCACGACGGGCGGCGGCCGTCGATGGCGGTCCGCCTCGGCACGCTCCTGGCCTCGCGCGCGCCGACCGACCACGGCATCGAGACCCGCGGCACCGACGTCGTCAAGGTCAAGGCCGGGTCGCTCAGCGTGGTGTCGATGGGGCGGTCGGGCCAGCGGCGGGAGCCCGTGCCGGGGGAGCGGACCGTGCGCCTGAGCGACCCCGACGCGGGGCGGTACGTCGAGGCGGTCGTCGCCGGCAGGCTGCTCGTCGGGGCGACATGCGTCGGCGACCCGCGCGTCGCGGCCGACCTCACCGCCGCGTACACCCGGCGCACGCCCGTGCCCGTCGACCCCGCGTTCCTCCTGCTCACGCCCGTCATGCCGACGGCGGCACCGGCGTCGTCCCCCGAGCACATGCCCGACGACGCGACCGTCTGCCGCTGCAACGGCGTGACCAAGCACGACGTCGCGGCCTGCGTGCGCGACGGCGCGTCGAGCGTCGAGGAGGTCGCCCGGGCCACCCGCGCCACGACCGGCTGCGGCGGCTGCACCGAGGCCGTGTGCGGGCTGGTCGACTGGCTCGGCTCGGCCCGCGCCGAGAAGCGCGGCGAGCCCGCCGTCCCGGGACCTGCTGCCGGGCAGCCGTCCCTCACCACCCTGTGAGCACGTCCCTGCCGACCGGCGGCCCGGAAGCACCGCACACGGCGTGCTCGACGGGAGGTAGCGTGCGGGGATGCCCGGTCGTCACCCCAGCCTCGTGCTCCTGTGCGGCCCGGCCGGCTCGGGCAAGTCGGCGCACGCCCGGCGCTACGAGGAGGCCGGCTACGTCCGGCTGTCGATCGACGAGCTCGCCTGGGCGGCCGGCTTCCGGCAGCCGCACCCGCTGCCCGACGACGTCGCCCGCCGCCTCGAGGCCGAGCTGCGTTCCCGCCTGGAGCGGCTGCTCGACGACGGCCGCGACGTCGTGGTCGACGGCTCCCTGTGGTCGCGTGCCGCGCGCGACGCGTACCGGGCGATCGGCGCGGCACGCGGCATCGTCGGCGAGGTCGTGCACGTCACGGTGCCGCGCGACGTCGCCCTCGCCCGGGTCGCGGCGCGCCGGGGGACCGGACCGCACGACGTCCGGCTCGCACCCGACGTCGCCGCCGCCTACTACGACGGCTTCGAGGTCCCGACGCCGGACGAGGGACCGCTGCGCGTCGTCCCCGGCTGCTGACACCCGGACCCCGGCTCGACGCTCACCCCCGAGGGGTAGGGGGAGCGTGTGTCGGGCGTCTCTCACGGGCGGCAGGCGGCGCGTGAGCACAATGTTCCCGAGAGGTAACCGCCCCCTGACGGGCCGGTCACGGCGGCTTCCTACCGTCGTGGCATGAGCAGCGAGCCCCTCACCACCACTGGCCGTCGGCACCTCGTCGTCGTCG
>JAPSLD010000241.1 GCA_031181105.1 Isoptericola sp.
CCGATCGCGGCCCAGGCGGTCCACGTGAACAGCAGGATGGCGGTGTTGCCGAGCAGCAGGTCGCTCACGGCGACGACGGCGAGCGGGGCGAGGGCCGCGACGCGGTGCCGCAGCAGGCCCGCGGCGAGGAACGCGGCCGCGGTCGACAGCTCGAGGTTGGGCGGCGCGCCCAGGTCGTCCTTGACGAGCCGCCAGACGACGGCGCCCACGACCGCCAGCACGGCCACGACCGGCCGCCACCAGCGGCGCGCCAGCTCACCGCCGGTCAGGTCACCGCTCACTCGAACGCCTCCAGCCTCCACGTGATCTCCTGACCATCCTCCGTCACGAGCGAGCCGGCGCCCACCTGGGCGGGCTCGCCGTCGACGTAGAGGGCCCAGAACTCGCTCTCGCCCGCCTCGACCCCGCCGACACCGGTCACGAAGGCGTTCTCGCCCTCGCCCTCGACGGTCGCGGACGGGTCGGCCTCGAGCAGCAGCTCGAGGGCGGTGCGACCCTCCTCGCCGGCGTAGCTCAGCTCGGTCGCGCCCGTCGTCTCCGCGTCGACGCCGGCGTCGGCCGTCGGCGAGGCCGCGGAGGTGCTCGTCGTCGGGTCGGCGGCAGGCTCCGTGTCGGAGGAGCAGCCCGCCAGCAGGGCCGCGGCGAGCGCGGCGGCGGGGACGGCGGCGAGCAGGCGGCGGGTGGGGCGCATGGCGATCGTCACGGCCGGAGCGTAACCGCAGCCCGCCGGTGCGCGCCGGGCGTGCCGCCATGCGGACCACCGGCGGCCCGGCCGGCCACCGCCCCCGTCAGGCGTCGATCTTGGACCGGTCGAGCTCGTTCGCGCCGGCGACGATGAACTCCTTGCGCGGGGCCACGTCGGAGCCCATCAGCAGCTCGAAGACGCGCTCGGCCGCCTCGGCGTGCTGCACCGTCACGCGGCGCAACGTCCGGTGCCGTGGGTCCATCGTCGTCTCGGCGAGCTGGTCCGCGTCCATCTCGCCCAGGCCCTTGTACCGCTGGATGTCGTCCTTGTACCGTCGCCCGGCCTTGTCCAGGCGCCGGAGCGTCGCGGCGAGCTCGGCCTCCGAGTACGTGTAGACGTACTCGTTCTTGCGCTTGCCGCTGCCGATCACCTCGACGCGGTGCAGCGGGGGCACCGCGGCGAACACGCGCCCGGCCTCCACCAGCGGCCGCATGTACCGGTAGAACAGCGTGAGCAGCAGCGTGCGGATGTGGGCGCCGTCGACGTCGGCGTCGGTCATGAGCACGATCTTGCCGTAGCGCGCGGCGTCGAGGTCGAACGACCTGCCCGACCCGGCGCCGATCACCTGGATGATCGCCGCGCACTCGGCGTTGCGCAGCATGTCGCTGATCGAGGCCTTCTGGACGTTCAGGATCTTGCCGCGGATCGGCAGGAGCGCCTGGAAGTCGCTCGAGCGGGCGAGCTTGGCGGTGCCGAGCGCGCTGTCGCCCTCGACGATGAACAGCTCGCTGCGACCGACGTCGTCGCTGCGGCAGTCGGCCAGCTTGGCCGGCAGCGAGGAGGTCTCCAGCGCGTTCTTGCGGCGCGAGATCTCCTTCTGCTTGCGGGCGGTCACGCGGGCCCGCATCTCCGCGACCACCTTGTCCAGGAGGAGCGCGGCCTGCGCCTTGTCGTCGCGCCTGGTCGACGTCAGCAGCGCGCCGAGCTCCTTCTCCACGACGCGGGCCACGATGCCGCGCACCGGCGCCGTGCCGAGGACCTCCTTGGTCTGCCCCTCGAACTGCGGCTCGGCGAGGCGCACCGTGACGACGGCGGTCAGGCCCGCGAGCACGTCGTCCTTGTCGATGCGCTCGGCCGAGTCCTTGGTCGAGACCTTGAGGCGGCGGGCGTTCGCCTCGACCTGCTTGCGCACGGTCTTGAGCAGGCCCTGCTCGAACCCCGCCAGGTGCGCGCCGCCCTTGGGCGTCGCGATGATGTTCACGAACGAGCGGACCTCGGTGTCGTACCCGGTCCCCCAGCGCAGCGCGACGTCGACCTCGCACTCGCGCTGCACCTCCTGGGGTGTCATGTGGCCGCGCGAGTCGAGCACGGGCACCGTCTCGCTGAAGTGGCCCGTGCCCTGCAGCCGCCACGTCGCGGTGACCGGCGTGTCCGGCGCGAGGAACTCGACGAAGTCCACCGCTCCCCCGGTGTGCTTGAAGACCTCCTCGTGCGGCCCGGTCTCGCCCGGCGTGCCCGGCAGGCCGCGCTCGTCGCGGACCGTGATCTCGAGCCCCGGCACGAGGAACGTCGTCTGGCGGGCGCGCGTGACCAGCTCGTCGTAGCTGAAGACGGCCGACTTCGGGAAGATCTGCCGGTCGGCCCAGTACCGCACGCGCGTCCCGGTGCGCCCGCGCGCCACCTTGCCGACGACGGCGAGCTCGCTGTGGTCGACGAACGGCGTGAACGGTGCGTCGGGCGTCGGACCCGTGGCCGGGTCGTCGAAGAAGCCCGGCTCCCCCCGGTGGAACGTCATGCGGTACGTCTTGCCGCCGCGGTCGACCTCGACGTCGAGGCGGGCCGACAGCGCGTTGACGACCGACGCGCCGACGCCGTGCAGGCCACCGGAGGCGGTGTACGAGCCGCCGCCGAACTTGCCGCCGGCGTGCAGCTTGGTGAAGACGACCTCGACGCCGGACAGACCGGTCTTGGGCTCGGCGTC
>JAPSLD010000242.1 GCA_031181105.1 Isoptericola sp.
CCCAAGGTCGGCAGCGTCGACGCGATGGTCGGCCAGGTCGACTCGACCCTGCAGGCCAACGGCCTCGCCGAGCCGGGCGACCGCGTCGTCATCGTCTCCGGCGCGCCCGTGGGCGTGCCCGGCACGACGAACTCGATCCTCGTGCACAAGGTGGGCAGCCACACCGACATGCACGCGCTGGCGGAGTGAGGCAGCGCGAGGCAGCTGTGAGCCGGCACTGAGGCGGCACTGAACCGGCACGGCACGAGGGCCCGGTCCGCGTCGCGGACCGGGCCCTCGTCGTCGGTGCCCCGGGTGGGATTCGAACCCACACTGGATCGGGTTTGAGCCGATTGCCTCTGCCGGTTGGGCTACCGGGGCGCGACCCGGCCCATCGAACCACACGCCCGGCGCGGGCCCCAACACACCCGGACGTGGTGCGCAGGTCACACCGGCGACGTGGGCTCGGAGCACGCCGCGGAGCAGGTCGAGGACTAGGATGTGTCCCGTGACCGACGAGACCAACGCCCAGTCAGAGGCGAAGCTGCCGCTCGACCTGCCGCCGATGATCGACCAGGAGCCCGAGCCGGAGAAGGCCCCGGCCCGCCCCTCGCGCCGCGCCGTGGTCGCGGAGGACGAGGCGCTCATCCGCATGGACGTCGTCGAGACGCTGCGCGAGGCCGGGTTCGACGTGGTCGGCGAGGCCGGCGACGGCGAGACCGCGGTGCAGCTCGCGACCGAGCTCAAGCCCGACGTGGTGGTCATGGACGTCAAGATGCCCGAGCTCGACGGCATCTCGGCGGCCGAGCGCATCGGCAAGGCGCACGCCGCGCCCGTGGTGCTGCTCACGGCCTTCTCCCAGACCGAGCTGGTCGAGCGCGCCCGGGACGCCGGCGCGATGGCCTACGTGGTCAAGCCGTTCACGCCGGCGGACCTGCTCCCGGCGGTCGAGATCGCGATCTCTCGCTACCAGCAGATCGGCGCGCTCGAGTCGGAGGTCGCGGACCTGCAGGAGCGCTTCGAGACCCGCAAGCGCGTCGACCGCGCCAAGGGCCTGCTCATGACGAAGATGGGCCTGAGCGAGCCCGAGTCGTTCCGCTGGATCCAGAAGACGTCGATGGACCGGCGCCTGACCATGCGGGAGGTCGCCGACGCGGTGATCGAGCAGGTCGGGGGCTCCTGACCGGCCGTTGTGCGGCTCCTTGCGACGGGCTATCGTCGCAGGGAGCCGTCACCGTTCTGTGACCTGGGGGGCCCGCCGACGCGGGTGAGACGACGAGGGGGGTTTCGATGCGCGCAGCGGTCGAGGTCCGGCCTGCGGTCCCGGACGACCTTGCGTCGATCGCCGACCTGGCCGTGGTGGCGTGCGAGGAGTCGCCCTACGGTCCGCAGACCGCCCCGGCCGACGCCGACCGGCTGCGGGAGCACCTGAGCGTCTTCATGGCGAGCGGGGGGCGGATCCTCGTCGCCGCGCACGACGACGCCGTGTGCGGGTTCCTGCTCGCGCGCGTCCTGGCGCCGCACCTGTTCGCCACGGACCCGAGCCTCTACGTCGACGCGATCTACGTGGCCGCCGACGTGCGCCGCCACGGCGTGGGGCACGCGCTCGTGGGGGCCGCCGCCGCGCTCGCGTCCGACGTCGGCGCGCCGAGCGTGTACTGCGCCCCGTCGCCCGGGGCGCGCGGCATGCAGCGCTTCCTGGCGTGCCTCGGCTTCGCGCCGGCCGCCGGGCACCGCGTGGTGAGCACCGCCACGCTGCAGCGCCGGCTCGCGACCGACGGGCAGGCGTCGCGCCCGGCCGTCCGGCGCGAGCCGCGCCGCGACACGCGCCGGCAGTCGACGCGTGCCGCGATCGAGGACCTGATCGCCCGTCGCCGTCGTGCGCGGGCGTCGGGAGTGCCGACCGGGCCGCTGGACCTGCGCACGCTCCAGGCGCGGTACGGCTCGCGACCCGACCTCGACGAGGCCACCTCCGGGTCCGTCCAGGGCTGACCCGCTCAGGTCGCGCGCAGGATCATGCACGTGAGCCGGGCGGTGCACACCCGCCGGCCCCGCTCGTCGGTCACGACGACCTCGTAGGCCGCGGTGGTGCGGCCCAGGTGCAGGGCCCGTGCCTCGCCGCGCACCGTCCCGGAGCGCACGGCCCGGTGGTGCGTCGCGTTGACGTCGATGCCGACCGCCGCGCGGTCCGGTCCCGCGTGCTGCTGCGCCGCGACGCTACCGAGCGTCTCGGCGAGGACGACCGACGCGCCGCCGTGCAGCAGTCCGGCCGGCTGGGTGTTGCCCTCGACGGGCATGGTTCCCGTGGTGAGGTCCGCGCCGACGTGCTCCAGCACGATGCCCATGCGCTCGAGCAGGGTGCCGCGGGCGGCCTGCGTCCACTCGGCGGCGGTGGACGGGTAGGTCGGGGGTGTGTCGGTCATGGGCGATAGGTTGGCACCCGTGACGACCACGACGCGAACCGGCGGGCGACCACGCCTGCTCCTGATCGACGGGCACTCGATGGCCTACCGGGCGTTCTTCGCCCTGCCGGTGGAGAACTTCGCCACCCAGTCGGGCCAGCCCACCAACGCCGTCTACGGCTTCACGTCGATGCTGATCAACCTCCTGCGGGACGAGGAGCCGACGCACGTGGCCGTCGCGTTCGACGCCGGGCGCCAGTCGTTCCGCACCGAGCTGC
>JAPSLD010000243.1 GCA_031181105.1 Isoptericola sp.
CGATCCCGGCCGCGAAGAGCCCGAGCAGCAGGAGCCCGGCCACCGCCAGCGCGCGCACCGTCGCCGACCGTTCCGACGCGCCGCGGACCGGACGGGACGCCGCTTCGCGCCCCGTCAGCTCGGCGAGCGGGTCTGCCGGTCCGGACACGTTCCGAGCGTAGGCGTGGCGCGCGCCGCCGGACCGGGCTCCCGGGCCGCGACCGGGGTGGATTCCGGGGTGAAATGCGCGGTCGGGCGGGGTGCTCCACACCGTGGCGCCCGGTATGACGGGAAAGTCCGCTCCGGTACCGTGAGCGCCGTGCGGACAGAACTCTCCCTCGCCGAGACCCTGAACGCTCTCGGACTGCTCGGCGGGACGACGCTCCCGCGGTTCGTGACCGGGGTCGGCGGCACCGGTGCCGACCTCGAGGTCGTCGCCGACGCGCGGCGGGTTCGCAACCTCCCCGGCCCGCTGCGCCTGGCGACGCGCCTCGTCCCGGCCGTGCGGACGAGGCTGCGCGTCGAGAGCTTCGACGGTGGCGTCGCCCTGCTGTCGGTCGACGCCGCTGCGGGCGGCCTGCCCGCCCACAAGCTGCTCGGCCTCGCGGCGCACCGTATCGAGGCGGTGCTGGCGGCCAAGGGCCTGCCGGCCGGGTCGGTGCAGCTGCGTGCGGACGCCCGCATCGCCCTCGACGTCCAGCGCCTGCTCGACGCCCGATACCCGGGCACCGTCGTGACGGGCATGGCCTTCGCCGACGGACGCGTCGTCGTCGACACCGCGGCCTGACCGGACCCCGTGACCGCCGCTACTTGACGGTGGCCGGGAGGAGGTCGAGCGCCTCGGCGTTCGCCTCGACGTAGGCCGCCGCCTCGTCGGCGGCGATGGCCGCCATCAGCGGGTCGAACCTCTCGCGGTCGAGCACGACGATCGACTGCCCGTCCGCGCTGCGCCCCGTGCCGGAGTGCGGCGCGGTCATGAAGGTGACGTCGTTGGTGCTCAGCTCGCGCGCGCTCATGTAGAGGTTGCGCATCCGGTCCATCGTGAAGGCGTCGTCGGCCGCGACGGACTTGCTCACCGTCTCGAAGAAGGACGTCATCATCGGCACGTTGTTCCGGTTGTTGTTCACCTTCGCCAGGATCGAGCGCATCCAGTTCTGCTGGCGCTGCACGCGGCCGAAGTCGCCGTTCGACAAGCCGTACCGCTGGCGGGCGTACGCGAGCGCCTCCTCGCCGGACATGACGTGCTCGCCCGCCTCGAAGAACACCTTGTCGCCGTCGCCGACGTCCTCCGGCACGCGGATGCGCACGCCGCCGAGCGCGTCAGTCATGGCGGTGAACGACTCGAAGTCCGTCACGATGAAGTGGTCGATCCGCACGCCGGTGAGGCCCTCGACGGTCTGGATCATGAGCGACGGCCCGCCGAACGAGTAGGCGGCGTTGATCTTGTTCTCGCCGTGGCCCGGGATCGGCACCCAGGCGTCGCGCGGGATGGAGACCACCTGGGCGGAGGCCCGGTCGGCCGGCAGGTGCACGAGCATGATCGCGTCCGTGCGCTGCGCGCCTGCCTCCCACTGCGACGGGTCGCCGGCGGAGATCCGCGAGTCCGAGCCGAGCACCAGGAAGTTGACCGGCTCGTTCGGCTCGTCCGGGTCGTCGGGAGCCGGGTCGGGCCGGTCCGACACTCCCGCGAACGGGTCGCCGAGCCGCTCGACGTTCGCGTTCAGCTGGTTCTGGAACCAGAGCGCGAAGCCGACCCCTGCCGCGGCGAGCAGGAGGACGAGCACTCCGACGACGGCCAGCGCCCGCGTGGTGCTGCTCCGATCGCGCCGCGCGTGGCGACGCGGGGAGGGGCCGTCCGCCGTCAGGGCGGCGAGCGGGTCGCTGGAGGAAGGCGGGGTCACGGCCCAGATCCTAGGGGTCCGGTGGGTAGATGGTGTGTCCGATTCGTGATTGGTTGCCTCTACGATCGTTCGAGGATCTTCCCAGGTCCGTCCAAGAGACCCGTGCCGGCGACCCCGGAGAGCACCCGCGATGAGCAGCCAGCCGACGACTCCACGCCGTCGCCTGCTCCTGGTGACCCACCACTATTTTCCTGAGCATGGCGCGCCTCAGCGCCGGTGGGACACCCTGGTCCCGCGCCTCATGGAGGCGGGTGTCGACGTCGCCGTCCTCGCCCCTCCTCCGCACTACCCGCTCGGCCGGCTCATGGGCGACCCGGGTGAGTTCCGCATCGGGAAGATGGCCCGCGGGCGCCACGGCGAGCGTGTCGTGCGGGTGAAATTCCGGGAGCACTCGGCGGGCATCCTCGCCCGCTCGGTCGACCAGGCCGTGGCCGCCTGGAGCTCGGTGCGGCTCGGGTGGAGACGCTTCCGGCGGCGTGACCTGCGCCCCGACGTCGTCGTCGGCACCGTGCCCGGCATCCCGTCGATGTTCGCCGCCTGGGCGCTCGCCCGGCTGCTGCGGGCCAAGCTCGTCATCGAGATGCGCGACGCCTGGCCCGACCTCATCGAGCCGAGCGGCATCTTCGAGGCGGGGCGTCCGCTGCGCGCACGCGTGGGTGCCGGGCTCCGCACCCTGGCCCACCGGGCGGTGAGCCGCCTGCAGGCGCGCGCCGACGCGGTGGTCACGACGACGGAGACGTTCGCGGACGTGCTGCGCG
>JAPSLD010000244.1 GCA_031181105.1 Isoptericola sp.
GGGCCGGGCGCGATCGTGGCGACCATGGTGTTCGTCCAGCAGTCGCGCGGCTCGGGCGAGGTGCTCGCGCAGGTGGTGGCGATCGCCGCCGCGATCGTCGCGGTGCACGTCGCGCTCTACCTGTCCATGCGGTTCGCGAACGTGCTGCAGCGCCTGCTCCGGGACTCCGGTGTCACGCTGGTCACGCGGATCGCGGGCATCCTGCTCGCGGCGATCGCGGTGCAGATGATCGCGACCGCCGTCATGGAGTTCGTCCGCGCGGCGTAGCGCGGGCGACGGTCACAGGCCGACGGGCTCGAGCGTGACCACCACGTCGTCACCCGGACCGATGCCCTCGGCCTGACGCACGGCCCGCTTCACCGGGAGCACGTAGCCCTGCTCCTGCTTGGACGGGAACACCGACGTCGACCACGTCGTCGACCCGACCGTGACACGGACCCGGATCGAGCCGAACCCGCGCGGAGGCAACGGCAGCTCGGCGAGCTGGTCCGACTCGTCGTGCGGCACCGTGACGAACCACCACGAGTCGTCCGACCGCGCGTCCCACTGCCACAGCGGCGCGGTGAAGGTCAGTCGCATGCGGCGCAGCGTACGGCGCGCCGCCGACACGGCCCTCGCCCCGACCGGCGCGCGCCGGTCGGAGCGAGGTGTGGTGCGTCAGGCCTGCTCGGCGGCGCCCTGGGCGCCGCCCGAGCGGCGGCGGCGCCGGCGACGGCGCTGGCCCTCGCCCGACGTCGAGCCCTCGCCCGCCGCCGCGCCCTCCGCGGACACCGAGCCCTGCTCGGACGCCGATCCCTCGGCACGCGGTGCCCGCGTGCGGGTCGTGCTCTCGCCTGCCGCGGGGCGGTCCTGGCCGGACCCGCCGCCCGAGCGGCCGCGGCCACCGCCGGAGCGCCCGCGACCGCCGTCGCGCCGCTCGCCGTCGCGCCGCTCGCCGTCGCGCGAGCCGGCCGGCGCGGCACCCGCCTTGCCGGACCGCTTGCCGGTCTCGCCCAGGTCCTCGAGCTCCTCGGCGTCGAGCCCGCCGAGCTGCTGCTTCTCCTTCGGCAGGCGGCCCTTCGTGCCCTCGGGGATGCCGAGGTCGCTGAACAGGTGCGGCGAGGTGGAGTACGTCTCGACCGGCTCGGGGAACCCGAGGTCGAGGGTCCGGTCGATGAGCTGCCAGCGCGGCACGTCGTCCCAGTCGACGAACGTCACCGCGGTGCCCTTGTTGCCCGCGCGGCCGGTGCGGCCGATGCGGTGCAGGTACGTGCGCTCGTCCTCGGGGCACTGGTAGTTGATGACGTGCGTGACGTCCTCGACGTCGATGCCGCGCGCGGCGACGTCGGTCGCGACGAGCACGTCGATGTGACCGTGGCGGAACGCCCGCAGCGCCTGCTCGCGGGCCCCCTGGCCCAGGTCGCCGTGGATGGCGCCGGCGGCGAAGCCGCGGTCGCGCAGGTCGTCCGAGACCTTGGCCGCGGTGCGCTTGGTGCGGGCGAAGACGATCGTGCGGCCCCGGCCCTCCGCCTGGAGGATCCGCGCGAGCACCTCGACCTTGTCGAGCGCGTGCGCCCGGTACACGACCTGCCGGGTGTTCTTGACGGTCGCGCCCTCGTCGTCGGGCTCGGCGGCGCGGATGTGCGTGGGCTGCGACATGTAGCGGCGGGCCATCGAGACGACGGGGCCGGGCATGGTCGCGCTGAAGAGCATGGTGTGCCGGACGGCGGGCGTGCGGGACAGGATCTTCTCGACGTCGGGCAGGAAGCCGAGGTCGAGCATCTCGTCGGCCTCGTCGAGGACGACGGTGGCCGCGCGCGTCAGGTTGAGGTGGCCCTGGTTGAGCAGGTCCACCATGCGGCCCGGCGTGCCGACGACGACCTCGCAGCCCGACTTGAGCGCCTCGATCTGCGGCTCGTAGGCGCGGCCGCCGTAGATCTGGACGATGCGCACGGAGCGCTTCTTCGACGCGGTCGCGAGGTCGTTCGCGACCTGGACCGCGAGCTCGCGCGTCGGCGCGACGACGACGGCCTGCGGCTTGCCTGGGGAGGGCAGCTCGTCGTAGCCCGGCTCGCCCGGCGCGACGACGCGGTGCAGCAGCGGGACGCCGAAGCCCAGCGTCTTGCCGGTGCCCGTCTTGGCCTGCCCGATGATGTCGTGGCCCTGCAGCGCGACCGGCAGGGTCATCGCCTGGATCGGGAACGGGTGCGTGATGCCGGAGTCGGCGAGGGCCTCGACGATCTCGGGGCGCACGCCGAAGTCCGCGAAGCTCACGTCCTGGGCCTGGATGGCGGACGGGCTGCTCGTGTCGATCTGTGCCGCGGTCGTCGCGGCAGCGGTGTCGGTGGTGGTCACTTGTGCCTTCGTGTGCTCGTCGGCGCGGGGGACCGCACGGCCTGGCCGCGGGTCGCACGCAGCGCCGAGGTGGTCGGCAGCCGATCGTGGAGGAACGTCGCGCGAGCGCCGCAGGGACCTGCGGGCCGGCGCGGGGAGGTCAGCACGTGACGACCGGGCAACCGAGGTACGGGGCCCATGCTACTGGACGGGGCCCCGGTCCGCCGGGCCGACGGGCCGCGGCGTGGCACGAGCACCTATCCTGAGCGCGTGACCGAGCACCCGAGCGCCCCGCCCGGCGCCACGCCCAGC
>JAPSLD010000028.1 GCA_031181105.1 Isoptericola sp.
CCACCGCGCGCAGCTCGCGGGCCCCGAGCTCGAGCCCGTCCGGTTCGGCGTTGGCGTCGCCCTGCGTCGTGACCGTGACGGTGCCGTCGCTCGCCACGCCGCGGCCGACCACCCGGTGGGTGACCAGCGTCGGGTCGTCGGGCCACGGCATGTAGGTGACGACGTCGCCCACCTGGATCCGCGCGACGTCGCCGGCGTCCTCGACCGGGTCGACGACGACCTGGCTGCCGACGGGGATGGTCGGCTCCATCGAGCCCGAGAGGATCGTCAGCGGGACCCACCCCATGACGCGCGGGACCACGACGAGCACGACGAGGGTCGTGATCACCGCGAGCGCCGCGACGCCGACGAGCACGCGCACGGCTCCGCCGAGCAGGCCGCGCGAGCGGGTGCGGGTCGCCACGCGCGTCGGCCCGGGGCTCGGCGTGGACAGGGCCGTGCTCATGACAGCCCTCCCAGGATCGGGGTGGCCGCGGGGTCGTCGTTGGCGACCGAGCCCCGGCACGACGCGAATCCGAGGAGGATGTCGTAGTGGAGCTGCAGGACGGTGTCCGACTCCACGTAGACCGACCGGTCGACGCGGCCGTCGGCGGTGAACGGGTAGGCCCGCAGCTTGAACCTCTGCACCCAGCCGGCCGAGACGAGGTCGCCACGGTAGATCTCGGCGCGCAGCGTCCCGCTGACGGTTCTGTCGAGGGCGTGCCACGTGCCGTCGCGGTGCTGCGTCACCACCTCCCAGCGCGCCACGGCGGGCTGCAGCGTGGCGCTCCCGGCCCACGACCAGGTGAGCACGGCGGGCCTCTCGAGGTTCAGCAGGTACGAGCCGCTGGCGCACGCGAGCCCGGCCGGCCGGGGGAACGGCACCTGGTAGGTGGCGGTGGCCTGGCCGGTAGCCGTCCACTCGGGGGCGACGTCGGCGGTCGCGGTGACGGTCGTGCTCAGCGTGACGCTCCGGGCACCGTGCGCACGGACCAGGGCGTCGGCGTCCGCCGGGGCGGCTGCGAGGCAGAGGGCCGAGCCGGCCCCGGCGGCGAGGGGCGCCGGGGCGCCGGTGACCGAGCGGGTGGGGCCCGAGCCGGCCTGCAGCCGCCAGCGGTCCGTGGCCGCGCAGTCGGTGCCGTAGCCGATCGTCAGGCCCGACAGGACCGCGCCCGCCTCGGCGACGGTCGTCCGGGCGGCCGGCGCCGCGGTCAGCGCGGTGGGGGACCAGGCGACGGACGCGGCCCCCGAGGTGTTGGCCACGCTCGCGGTCCCGGCTCCCGTGCGTGCCACCGCGAGAGCCACGGTGTCGGTCGCGAGCGCACCGGGTGCGACGGACTCGCCGTCGCGCCAGCCGGCGTGCGCGCCGTCCTGCGTGAGCGACCACGTCGCCGGCCGGGCGGCCAGGTCGACGCGACGCCCCTGGGCCGCCGCGCTCTGACCGGTGCCGAGCGGGAGCCGGACCGTCGCGGTGACGACGCGACCGTCGTCGGCTCCCGTCACGCGGCCGCGCCACGTCACGCCGTCCACGGTCGCGGGCCCGGGGGGCAGGCCCGCGACCGTGGTGCTCGGGGCGCCGAGGGTGATGCCCTCGGCGGAGAAGGCCTGCGCCGCGCCGGCCGCGTCGAGCGCGAGCTCGCCGGCCACGCCGCGGACGGCCAGGCGGACGGACGTCGTGATCTCCACGACGTCGCCGGGCAGGAGCGGGGTCGACGCCGGGAGGGCCGACCCGCCGCGGTGCACGAGCACCTCGTCCTGCACCGGCGTGGTGCTGAGGGCACCGCTGGCGACGGTCGTGGCGCGACCGACCGAGGTCGAGTCGTTCCAGCCGGCGAGGCTGGTCCCCGTGCCGCTGAGCAGGAGCAGCGCCACGGCGACCACGCCCAGCGCGCCGGCTGCGCGTGCGGTCCCCACCAGCGCCGCCTCAGCTGCCGGCGGGTGCGGGAGCCTTCGCGCCCTGGGTCAGCGACAGGGAGACCGCCGTCAGGTCGGCCGTGGCACCCTGCGCGAACGTGCCCCAGTCGCTCCCGTCGGGCCGGGTGGCCGGGAAGGCCACGGTGAGCACGACGTCGTGCACGCCCGTCGCGGTCAGGGCGGGACCGCTGGCCTGCGTACCCTGGACCGGCACGGGCTCGCCGTCGAACGTGACGCCGACCTCGAGGGCCTGGGCCAGCTCGCCGCCGCCGGCGAGGCCGGCGAAGTCGGTCGTCACGACGCCGGTGAGCCCTTCGCCCGCGAGCGTGACGGTGACGGTGCTCGCGTAGGTCAGCGTCGTCCCGGGGCTCATGAGGTAGGCGCCGGGGTCGGGGACCACGACGCCGCGCTCGTCCGTCCAGGTGCCGCCGTCGCCGCCCGCGATCGCGAGCGTGCCCGCGGCGAGCGCGCGGTCCTGTTCGATCGGCGTCGAGTCGTGCCAGCGGGCGAACGTGCCGCTCCCCGCGGTGAGGAGCAGCGCGGCGGCCGCTCCGGCCACGAGCGCCTTCGTGCCGCGGGTCGTGCGTCGGGTCTGAGCCATGGTGGTGCCTTCCCAGGGGTCCAGCGACGCGGGAGTCCGTGTCGCTGGACCGAGCCTGGGGCGTGGACCTCAAGGCACCGCCGAAGACGGGCGAACCTGCCTCAAGATCCGTCTTGATCTTCTTGAGGTCGCCGTTAAGGGCCGTCGAGGGCCGTTGAGGACCGAGGCCCCGGGCCGTCACACCGTGGCGCTCGCCGCCGCGCGCGCCCCGGCGGGCAGGGCGTCGAGGACGCGGTTCACCGCGTCGTCGTCGTGCGCCGCGGACACGAACCATGCCTCGAAGACCGACGGCGGCAGGTTCACCCCGGCGTCGAGCATCGCGTGGAACAGCGCGCGGTAGCGGAAGACCTCCTGCGCCTGGGCCTGGGCGTAGTCGCGCACCCCGTGCGCCGCGGCGAAGGGGCCGAAGAACACGGAGAACAGCGAGCCGGCGCGCTGCACGCGGTGCTCCACGCCCGCGGCGGCCAGCGCGTCGCCGAGCGCGGTCGAGAGCGTGTCGGCGACGGCGTCGACCCGCGCGTACACCGCCTCGTCCGCCAGCCGCAGGGTCGTCAGGCCCGCGGCCACCGCGACCGGGTTCCCGGACAGCGTCCCCGCCTGGTACACCGGCCCGGTCGGCGCGAGCTGGTCCATGATCGACGCCGGCCCCGCCAGCGCGGCGACGGGCATGCCGCCGCCGACGACCTTGCCGAACGTGAAGAGGTCGGGGGTGTAGCGCCCGGAGCCGCCACGGGCGGCGTCCGCGGCGTCCTCGATGCCCCACCACCCCGACGGCCCGACGCGGAACCCGGTCAGGACCTCGTCGAGGATCAGCAGCGCGCCGTGCGCGGCCGTGATCCGGCGCAGCCCCTCGTTGAAGCCCTCGATGGGTGGGACCACGCCCATGTTGGCCGGGGACGCCTCGGTGATGACCGCCGCGATCTGCGTGCCGTGCTGCGCGAAGGCCGTCTCGACGGCCGCGAGGTCGTTGTAGGGGAGCACGAGCGTCTCGGCCGCGGACGCCTCGGTCACGCCCGACGTGCCCGGCATGCCCAGGGTCGCGACGCCGGAGCCCGCCTCGGCGAGCAGGGCGTCGACGTGCCCGTGGTAGCAGCCCGCGAACTTCACCACGAGCGGACGTCCGGTCACGCCGCGGGCGAGCCGGATCGCCGTCATGGTGGCCTCCGTGCCCGTGGACACGAGCCGCACGCGCTCGGCCGGCGGGACGCGGCGCCGGATCTCCTCCGCGAGCTCGACCTCCGCGACGGTGGGTGCGCCGAACGAGAGGCCGCGCGACGCCGCCTCCTGCACCGCGGCGACCACCTCGGGGTGGGCGTGGCCCAGCAGCGCGGGTCCCCACGAGCCGACGAGGTCGACGTACTCGCGGCCCGCCACGTCGGTCACGTAGGCGCCGCGCGCGCTCGCGAGGAACCGCGGGTCGCCGCCGACCGAGCCGTACGCGCGCACGGGGGAGTTCACCCCGCCGGGGATCGCGGCCTGCGCGCGCAGGAACGCCGCGTGGTTGTCGGCCGGGGCGGTGCTGTCCACCATCGCGTTCTCCACGAGTCCGAAGCCTGCGGTGTCCGTCATGGCCGTCCTTCCAGTCCTCCGGTGAGCCAGCCGGCGATCTCGAGCGCCCAGTACGTGAGGATGACGTCCGCGCCCGCGCGCCTGATGCTCAGCACGGACTCGAGGACCGAGGCCCGGCGGTCGATCCAGCCGTTGGCGGCGGCGGCCTCGATCATCGCGTACTCGCCCGAGACCTGGTACGCGGCGACCGGCACGTCGGAACGGTCCGCCACGCCGCGCAGCACGTCGAGGTACGAGCCCGCGGGCTTGACCATGACCATGTCGGCGCCCTCGGCGAGGTCGAGGTCGGCCTCGCGCAGCCCCTCCCGCGCGTTAGCGGCGTCCATCTGGTAGGTCCGGCGGTCGCCGGTCAGCGTCGAGTCGACCGCCTCGCGGAACGGGCCGTAGAACGGGCTGGCATACTTGGCGCTGTAGGCGAGGATCGACACGTGCTCGAAGCCCGCCTCGTCGAGCGCGTCGCGGATCACCGCCACCTGGCCGTCCATCATGCCCGACGGCGAGACCACCTCGGCGCCCGCCTTCGCCTGCGCCACCGCCATCGCCGCGTAGCGCTCGAGCGTCGCGTCGTTGTCCACGACGGGCGTGCCGTCGGGGCCGTCCGCGAGCACGCCGCAGTGCCCGTGGTCGGTGAACTCGTCGAGGCAGATGTCGGCCATGACGACCGGTCCGGGCCGGCCCGTCGCGTGCTCGACGGCGGCGACCGCCTCGCGCGCCGCGCGGATGCCGCGCTGCAGGATCCCGTCGGGCGCCTCGGCCTGCGAGCCGGTGGCGTCGCGGTGCGCCGGGATGCCGAACAGCATGACGCCGCCCAGGCCGGCGCGGGCGGCCGCGGCGACGGCGTCGCGCAGCGTGGCCTCGGTGTGCTGGACCTGGCCCGGCATCGAGGAGATCGGCGCGGGCTCGTCGAGCCCCTCCTTGACGAACAGCGGGAGCACCAGGTCGGCGGGGTGCAGGCGGTGCTCCGCGACGAGCCGGCGCACGCGCGGCGTGGCCCGCAGGCGGCGCGGCCGGTAGACGATCCCCGAGGTGCTCATGCGTTCTCCTTCTGGGCGGGCAGGACGGCGGTGACGGCGGCGGCGAGGGCCTCGTCGGTCGGGCGCTCGGCGACGGCCGCGACACGCAGGCCGGCCGCGCGCGCGGCCGCGGCCGACGGCCGCCCGATGGCGACGACGGGCGCCCGGGTGCCGAGCTGGCGCGCGACCTCGCGGGCGACTGAACCGGAGGTGACCACGACGGCGTCGAACCCGCCGGCACGCCCGCGGGCCGCGACGTCGGCGGGCAGCTCGCGGCGCACCGTGCGGTAGGCGGTCACGACGGCGGGCACCCAGCCGAGCGCGGCGAGCCCGTCGGGCAGCGTGGGGCCGGCGAGGTCGCCGAGCGGGAGCAGCACGCGCCGCCCGCCGGCCCGGGCGTCCGGGTGCCTTGCGTCCGGTTGCTCGGCGTCCGGTTGCTCGGCGTCCGGTTGCTCGGCGTCCGGTTGGTCGGCGAACGCCGCGACGAGCCCTGCGGCGGAGGACTCGCCCTCGGGCACGATCTCGACGGCGACGCCGGCGGCCTCGAGCGCCTGGCGCGTCGCCTGCCCGACGGCGGCCCAGCGGGCCCGGCGGGCGCTCGCGGCGAGCGGCGCCCCGGTCCGGCCGGCCGCCGCGACGAGGGCGTCGACCGCGTTGACGCTCGTCACCGCGACCCACGCGTAGGCGCCGTCACCCAGGTCCCGGACCGCGGCCTCGAGGGCGCTCGTGTCCTCGACCGGGGCGCGCTCGATCACCGGGGCGACGACCACCTCGTGGCCGGCGTCGCGCAGGAGACCGGCGATGCCCGCGGCGCGCGCGGGCGCGCGCGGCACCAGCACCACGGGGACGCTCACGCGCCCTCCGGGTCGTCGGTCCCCGTCGGTGCGTGCAGGGGCGCGGCGTCGACGCGGCGCGAGGCACCGGAGGGCGCCTCGTAGGCGGGCACCGCCGCGCCGGGGCGCAGCGGCGCGAGCCGCTCGGCGCCGTCGGCGAGCAGGGCGTCCGCCACGCGCTCGCCGAGCCCGGTCGCGACCGCGTCGAGCTCGGCCACCGACATGTCGGCGGCCAGCTCGACGCTCGCGCGGTGCTTGAGCTGCTCGGTCCCGTCGACGCGCGCGACGACGGCGCCCAGGTGCAGCGCGCCGTCCTCGACCCGCGCCCACGTACCCACCGGGGCGGCGCAGCCCGCCTCGAGCCGCGCGAGGACGGTCCGCTCGGCGACCACGGCGACGCGCGTGGTGCGGTGGTCCAGCGCGGCGAACGCGGCCGCGAGCGCGCCGCCGTCGGCCGCCCCGGGCGCGAGGTCCGCCGTCCGCGCCTCGACCGCGAGCGCCCCCTGCCCGGGGGCGGGCGCGACGACGGCGGGCGCGAGCACCTCGGTCACCACGTCGGTGCGGCCCAGCCGGCTCAGGCCCGCGTGCGCGAGGACGACGGCGTCGAGGTCGGCCTCCGGGCCGAGCGCCCGGGCGAGGCGCGTGTCGACGTTGCCGCGGATGTCGACGATCTCGACGTCGGGCCGCGCCACCTTGAGCTGAGCCGCCCGGCGAGGCGACCCGGTGCCGATGCGCGCCCCGCGCGGCAGCGCCTCGAGCGTGAGCCCGTCGCGCGCGCACAGCGCGTCGCGCGGGTCCTCCCGCTCGGGCGTCACGACGGTGAGCTCGGGCGGCTGGGTCGTCGGCAGGTCCTTGAGGGAGTGCACCGCGACGTCGCACCGGCCGTCGAGCAGGGCCTCGCGCAGCGCCGTGACGAACACGCCCGTGCCGCCGAGCGACGCGAGCGAGCCCGTCCGGACGTCGCCCTCGGTGCGGATCCGCACCAGCTCGACCGGGCGCGCCAGCAGCTCCTCGAGCCGGCGCGCGACCATGCCCGACTGCGTCATGGCGAGCGCGCTGCCGCGCGTGCCGAGGCGCAGCGGTGCGGTTCCGGACGGTGCGGGGGTGGTCACCTCCCCAGTCTCCCCCAGGGGGCGGGGGGACCCACAACCGGGGGCGGGCGGCGAGGCCGATCTCACACCGGCGCGGGCGGCCGCCTCAGAGCGTCGCGACCGCCGACCGCGCGTGCGCGACGATCGCGGCCAGCCCGGTGCCCGCGACCCAGCCGCCCGTCACGGCCAGCCCCGGCGTGCGCCCGGCGGCGGCGCCGAACGCCGCGACGGCGGACCGGTAGGCCGGGGTCGGCGGTGGCAGGGCCCCGTCCCAGCGCTGCAGCAGGTGGTCGCGCACCCGGTCTGCGAGGTCGACGCCGAGCAGGGCGGTCGCGTCCCGCGCCGCCTCCTCGGGCGTCGGCGGCACGGTCTCGGTCCCGACGCGGCCGTACGACAGCCGGACCACGTGCACGCCCGGGCCGGCGGCGTCGCGCACCCGCTCGGCGAGCCACGGCCACTTCGCCGTCGCGTGCGTCAGGGCCTTGGCGCGCACCGGGGTGCCCTTCCCGCCCGGCGGGCCGCCCGCGTCCGGGGCCACCAGGACCCCGGAGCCGCGCGGGGCGGCGTCGAGCTCGGGCGCCTCGAGCAGCAGCGTCGCGAGCCACACGTCGGCGCCGCGCTCGGGCCGTGGCACGGGGACCGTGCCGTCGCCGACCCAGGGGGCGACCAGGGGCGCCACCGTCGGCGTCGTCACGACGAGCCGGTCCGACCGGATCTGGCCGCCGGTGCCGGTGCGCACGACCCAGCCGCCGTCGGCCCGCTCGACGCCCACGACCTCCTGGCGCAGCCGCACGGCGGTGTGGATCGGCCCGGTCTGGTCCACGCGCGGCGAGTCGACCCAGTCCTCAGCGCTCGCGGCGACCGCGCCGGCGAGCGCCTCGACGAGCGCGTGGATGCCGCCGTCGACGCCCCGCACGGCCGCGCCTGCCGGCGCCGCCGCGCGCAGCGACCCGACCGCCGCGGACAGCGACGCCTCGCGGTCGAACGCCTCGAGCAGGCCCGGCGCGACCGTCGCGACGTCGAGCCGGTCGAGCGGCGCGGAGTGCACGCCGGCGGCCACGGGCGCCACGAGACGCTCCGCGACCCGACGGCCGAGGCGCGAGCGCGCGAGCGTCCCCAGGTCCGTGGTGTCCGCGACGAACCGCGGCAGCACCCGGTCGAGCGAGGCGCGCGCGACGCCCGGCCAGCCGATCGCCCGGCGCACGTCGCGCGCCCAGGGCACCGACGGGATGCCGAGCACGCCGCCGGCGGGCAGCGGGAACGCGCGGCCCGCGGCGAAGCCCCACGCCGTGCGCGGGGCGGGCTCGACGACGCGCAGGCCCAGCTCCGCGACGAGGCCGGCGACGGCCGTGCCGCGGGCGGCGAACGACTCGGCGCCGAGGTCGAGCGGCACGCGGGGGAGCGCGGCGAAGGACCCGCCGCGCACCGGCCCACCCACGCGGTCGGACGCCTCGAGCAGGACCACGCGCAGGCCCCGGCCGACGAGACCGTACGCGGCCACGAGGCCGCCGACCCCGCCGCCCACGACGACCGCGTCGACCTCCTCGGCCGGGCGGCGCTCGGGCCGGTCGGGTGGACGGTGCGGCACCGTCACAGCGAGTGCACCAGCTCGACGACGCGCGTCAGGACGGTCGGGTCGGTCTCCGGGGGGACCCCGTGGCCCAGGTTGAGCACGTGCGCCGGAGCCGCCTGCCCGCGTGCGACGACGTCGCGCACGTGCGCCTCGAGCACCTCCCACGGGGCCGCGAGCAGCGCCGCGTCGACGTTGCCCTGCACGGGCACGTCGCCGCCGAGCACCGCGGTGGCCTCGTCGAGCGGGGTCCGGTGGTCGACGCCGACGGCGGTGTGGGCCAGGCCGGCGTCGCGCAGGACGTCGCGCATCGCGGCCAGCAGGTGGCCCGTGCCCGTGCCGAAGTGGATCCCCGGCACGCCGGCGTCGCCGTCGGGGACCCGCAGGTCCGCCACGTGCGCCAGCGCGCGGGTCGACGACGGGGCGACGTGCGCGGCGTAGTCGGCGAGGGACAGCGAGCCGGCCCACGAGTCGAACAGCTGGACGGCCGACGCGCCCGCGAGCACCTGCGCGCGCAGGAACCGGCCCGTGAGGTCGGCGGTCCACTCGGTGAGGCGGCGCCACGTCTCGGGGTCGGCGTGCATGAGCGTCCGCGCGGCGAGGTGGTCGCGCGACGGCCGGCCCTCGACCAGGTACGCGGCGAGGGTGAACGGCGCGCCGCCGAACCCGATGAGCGGCACCGCCCCGGCGCCCGCCGGCAGCTCGTCCAGACCGGCGACCGTCAGCGCGACCGCCTCGCGGACGGCGTCGAGCGCGTCGTCGGTCAGCTCTCGCTCGACGAGCCGCGCGACGTCGTCGGCCGTCCGGTACGGCTGGTCCATCACGGGCCCGACGCCGGGCGTGATGTCGACGCCGACGCCCGCGAGCCGCAGCGGCACCACGATGTCGCTGAAGAAGATCGCGGCGTCGACGCCGTGCCGGCGCACCGGCTGCAGCGTGATCTCCGCCGCCAGCGGCGGGCGCAGGCACGACTCGAGCATCGGCACGCCCTGCCGCACCTCGCGGTACTCGGGCAGGGAGCGCCCGGCCTGCCGCATGAACCACACCGGCGTCGTCTCGGGACGATCACCCCGCAGCGCCCGCACGAGCCGGGAGTCGGCCGTCCGCCCGTCGACCAGCGGGTGGCCGGCAGGCAGCGGGTGAACATGGGCAGGCGTGGGGGACGTCACGGTCCACGATTCTGCCCGCACCCCGTGCGCCTCTTAAAGTGGGAGCACTGTGGTACTCCTCTCCCTCACCGCCTCCCACCGCGAGCTCGACCTCGACGCCCTCGAGCGGCTGTCGACGGGCTCCGCGTCGGTGGGGCGTACCGTCGTCGGCACGTGCCGACCGGTCCAGGGCGCCGTCGTGATCTCCACGTGCAACCGCTTCGAGCTCTACCTCGACGTCGAGGCACCGCTCGACGGCGACTCCGTCCGCCACGCGACCCGGCACGTCGCCGAGCTCGTCGCGGAGAGCTCGGGCGTGACGCCGGAGGTCGCGGCCGAGTCGTTCACGGTCCGCACCGGGCCGGAGGTGACCGAGCACCTGTTCGCGGTCGCCGCCGGGCTCGACTCGATGGTCGTGGGCGAGCGTGAGATCGCCGGCCAGGTCAAGCGCGCGCTCGAGGTCGCGCGCGAGGACGAGACGACGTCGAAGACCCTCG
This sequence comes from Isoptericola sp., assembly GCA_031181105.1. Taxonomy (GTDB): domain Bacteria; phylum Actinomycetota; class Actinomycetes; order Actinomycetales; family Cellulomonadaceae; genus Isoptericola. The sequence goes on from JAPSLD010000028.1 coordinate 10,216, forward strand.
AGCTGCTGTTCCAGACGGCGTCGCGCACGTCGAAGAAGGTCGGCACGCACACCGCGCTCGGCGCGGCCGGGCGGTCCGTCGTCGCGCTGGGCCTCGACCTCGCCGGCGAGCAGCTGCCGCCGTACCGCACGACGCGCGCGGTCCTCATCGGCACCGGCTCCTACGCGGGCGCGTCGGTCGCCGCCCTGCGGTCGCGGGGGTGCGAGGACGTCCGCGTCTACTCGCAGTCCGGGCGCGCCGAGTCGTTCGCCGCCTCGCACGGCGTCGAGCCGGTCCGCGACCTGGTCGCGGCGCTCGCGGACGCCGACCTCGTGGTCTCCTGCTCGGGCGCCCGCGGCCGGCGCGCCGTCGCCGGCGAGACGCCCGACGCCGGCCCGACGTCGGGCGGCCTGCGCCCCGAGGCGTCGCTCGAGTACGTGCTCGACGCCGCCGCGGTCGTCCGCGCGCGGGAGCGTGCCGCCGCGCGCGCCGGCGACGAGCCGGAGCCCGCCCCGCTCGTCATCCTCGACCTGGCGCTGCACCGGGACGTGGACCCGAGCGTGGCCGACGTCGAGGGCGTGCTCCTCCTCGACCTCGCGACCCTTAAGGCGCACGCGCCGGCCATGGCGCGCGACGTCGTCGGGCACGCCCGCGACATCGTCGACGACGCCGCGCGCCGGTTCGAGGAGACGCGGCTCGGCCGCGCGGCCGACGCGGCCGGCGTGGCGCTGCTCGACGAGGCCGAGGTCCAGGTGCGCGCCGAGGCCGGGGCCGCCGTGGAGCGGCTGACCGCCGAGCTCGCCGCGCGCGGCGAGACGCCGGACGAGTCCGACGTCGAGGCGATCGCGCGCGACGTGCGCCGACGGGTCCACGCGCGCCTGCACGACAAGATCGTCGCCGTGCGTGCCGACGCCCTCGAGCGGGCTCGCGCCGCGGAGGCCGAGGTCGTCGCAGGGGCCGAGCGGCTCGTCGGCGACGGCGCCGTCGTGCGCGGCTGACCGCCGTCTCACCGGCCGGGCGGCGCCCGGATCCCGCGCCCGTGGGTCTACGGTGACCCCGTGCGGCTCGGCGTGATCGACATCGGCTCCAACACGGTGCACCTGCTCGTCATGGACGCCCGGCACGGGGCGCGTCCCGTGGCCCAGGCCTCCGACAAGACGACGGTGCGCCTCATGCGCTACCTGCAGCCCGACGGCTCGATCTCCGCCGAGGGCGTCACCGCGCTGACGCAGGCCGTCGCGCGGGCGGCCGAGCTGGGCCGGCGGTACGAGACCGAGGCCACGATGGCGCTCGCGACCTCCGCCCTGCGGGAGGCGACCAACGGTCCGGCGGTGCTCGCGGCGCTCGAGGAGCGGGCCGGCGTGCCGATCGAGGTGCTCTCCGGCAACGACGAGGCTCGTCTCACGTTCCTGGCCGCGCGGCGCTGGTACGGCTGGGGCGCGGGTCGCCTGCTGCTCCTCGACATCGGCGGTGGTTCGCTCGAGATCGCCACGGGCGTCGACGAGTTGCCCGACGTCGCGCTGTCCGTCCCGCTCGGTGCCGGGCGCATGACGCGCGAGTTCCTGTTCGACGACGACCCGCCCAAGGCCGACGACGTCGAGCGGCTCCGGGCGCACGCGCGCGAGGTGCTCCGCCCCGCCGTCGGACCCGTGCTGGACGCACCGGCGCCGGACCACGTCGTCGCGACGTCGAAGACGTTCCGCTCGCTGGCGCGGCTGGCCGGGATGCCGCGCGACGTGCTCGGCGCGGACCAGCGCTGGCGCATGCTCCGCGCCCACCTCGAGGACTGGGAGCCGCGTCTGGCCCGCCTGTCCTCCCTGGACCGCACCGTGCTGCCGGGCATCGGACCGGGCCGCGCGCTGCAGATCGTGGCCGGTGCCGTCGTCGCCGAGGAGGCGATGCGGGCGCTCGACGTCGACGAGGTCGAGATCTGCCCGTGGGCGCTGCGGGAAGGTGCCATCCTGCAGCACCTCGACCGCCTGTAGCGACGATTTCACCCCGCGCCCGGACGAGTTCACCCGTGCTCGCCGGGCGTGAGCCCGTCCCCGCCTGCGATCCTCCCAGTGCGGGGGTGTCCAGTGTCTTGCCGCGTTGCCCCACGTGGCGAGGCCATGGATGCGACGGGAGACACCTATGCGTCACGCGCGCGGGTGTAGCAGGGGACCATGGACGACGGCGTTCTACCGCAGGGCAGGACGCGCACGGCACGGGGGACGTACGATCCTCGGCGCCGTGCTCGCGGCAGTGCTGGCGACGGGCGGCCTCGCGGCCGCCGGGCCGGCGTTCGCGGAGGACGAGGCGGTCGGCGGGACGACCGAGACCGCCGAGGCGAGCCAGGCAGACCTGCTGGACGAAGGCACCACGGGGGACGAGAGCGCGACGGTCGAGGAGGCCCTCGCACCGGAACCGGTGGAGGAGCCGGCCGACGAGCCGGCACAGGTGGAGGAGCCGGTCGAGGATCCGGCCGAGGTGGAGGAGCCGGTCGACGAGCCGGCCGAGGTGAAGGAGCCGGCCCAGGAGCCGGTGCGAGCGCTCGCGAGGTCGGGCGCCGGCGGCAACGGCGCGAGCGCCGGGGATGATGCCGCCACGGAGGACCTGGGCGACATCAGCGTCCTGGCCGACACGCCAGGACCCGGGCCCGCGCCGGGAGATCTCTCGGTGACGTTCCGCGCGGCGAGCCCGAGCAGCTACACGACTGCCGACCCGAGCACGGCCGACTCGTCGAACGTCGTCACGCAGCTGACCAGTGCCGGCCGGACGTTCCAGTGCGGCGACACGATCGTCTACTACCAGGTCGTGACCGTCGGCGGCAGCGCGACGGGCGAGTCGGTGCTGACCGTCAGGACCAACTTCGACACCCGGTTCGGCAACAGCAGCCGGGTCGGGATCACCGAGGTCACCGCCTTCCTCGCGAAGGACGACTCGCGCTACCTCGGCGACGAGGAGGAGACCATCTCCGGCACGTCGGCGTCCGGGACCTGGTCCGACGGCCAGCTCTCGCTCGTCAGCACGGTCGACGACGTCGAGGCGGGCGACCAGATCGTGGTCGAGTACCACGCGACGCTGACCTGCGGGAACCCGCCGGGCACGATCACCGGCAACCTGCAGGCCGCGAGCGGCGGCATGACGATCTCGCAGAACGCGGGTACGGGCCCGAGCGGGGCCGTGCCGGGGGCGGGGTCGCAGACCGTGCCCCTCTTCGGGAACGCCGTGCGCGTGGCGATCGCGCCGCTCGACCCGACCGTCACCCAGGCGGTCTGCACCGACGGGGTCCTCACCCCGCCCACGCTCGAGGTGGCCGACGGTCCGGCGGGCATCACCTACTCGGTGAGCCCGGCAGGTCCGTACGAGCCGGGCCAGACCGTGACCGTGACGGCCACCCTGGCATCAGGGTTCGTGTGGCCCACGACGATGCCGTCGGGCTGGACCAGGGTCACGGCGACGACCGCCACGTACACGGTGACGTTCGACCCGAACCCCTGCACGCCGGTGAGCCCGGCGGGACCCTCGGTGACGGAGTCCGTGTGCGTGGACGGGGCGCCGACGGCGCCGACGCTCACGCTGGCGACGACCGAGGGTGTCACGTACTCGGTCGACCCGGCCGGTCCCTACGAGCCCGGCCAGGAGGTCACGGTCACCGCGGAGCTCCAGACGGGATACGTCTGGGGTGACCTGCCCGAGGGGTGGGTCGAGGTGGACGCGACGACCGCGACCCTCGCGGTGACGTTCGCGGGCAACCCGTGCACGCCGGTGAGCCCGGCGGGTCCGTCGGTGACGGAGTCGGTGTGCGAGGCCGGGGCGCCGACGGCGCCGACGCTCACGCTGGCGGAGACCGAGGGTGTCACGTACTCGGTCGACCCGGAGGGGCCGTTCACGGCGGGCCAGGAGGTCACCGTGACGGCGGTGCTGGCCGACGGCTACGAGTGGGGCGACCTGCCCGAGGGGTGGGTCGAGGTGGACGCGACGACGGCGACCCTCGCCGTGACGTTCGCGGGCAACCCGTGCACGCCGGTCAGCCCGCAGTATCCGGACGTGACGGAGTCGGTGTGCGTCGGCGGCATGCCGAGCGCTCCGACGCTGACCCTCGCGACGACCGAGGGTGTCACGTACTCGGTCGACCCGGAGGGCCCGTACGTCGCGGGCCAGGCGGTCACGGTCACGGCCGTGCTCGCCGCGGGCTACGAGTGGGGCGACCTGCCGGACGGGTGGGACGAGCTGACCACCACGACGGCGGAACGGGTGATCACGTTCGACGCGAACCCGTGCATCCCGGTCAGCCCGGAGGTCCCGCAGGTCGAGCAGTCGGAGTGCGTCGCGGGTGAGCCCACGATGCCGACGCTCACGCTGGCGACGACCTCCGGCGTCGACTACTCCGCCGACCCTGAGGGTCCGTACGAGCCGGGAGCCGTGGTCACCGTGACGGCGGTGCTGCAGACCGGCTACGAGTGGGGCGACCTGCCCTCCGGCTGGGAGCTCGTCGACGCGACGACCGCGGAGTACGAGGTCGTCTTCGACGGCGACCCGTGCACGCGGGTCGTGCCGCAGGAGCCCGAGGTGACGGAGTCCGTCTGTGTCGACGGGGCGCCGACGGCGCCGACGCTGGCCTTCGCGGCCACCGACGGCGTCACGTACTCGGTCGACCCGGCCGGTCCGTACGAGCCCGGCCAGGAGGTCACGGTCACGGCGGAGCTGCAGGCGGGCTACGGCTGGGGTGACCTGCCCGAGGGGTGGGTCGAGGTCGACGCGACGACGGCGACCCTCGCGGTGACGTTCGCGGGCAACCCGTGCACGCCGGTGAGCCCGGCGGGTCCGTCGGTGACGGAGTCCGTGTGCGAGGCCGGGGCGCCGACGGCTCCTACGCTGGCCTTCGCGACGACCGAGGGTGTCACGTACTCGGTCGACCCGGCCGGTCCGTACGAGCCCGGCCAGGAGGTCACCGTGACGGCGGTGCTGGCCGACGGCTACGAGTGGGGCGGCCTGCCCGAGGGGTGGGTCGAGGTCGACGCGACGACGGCGACCCTCGCCGTGACGTTCGCGGGCAACCCGTGCACGCCGGTCAGCCCGCAGTACCCGGACGTGACGGAGTCGGTGTGCGTCGGCGGCATGCCGAGCGCTCCGACGCTGGCCTTCGCGACGACCGAGGGTGTCACGTACTCGGTCGACCCGGAGGGCCCGTACGTCGCGGGTCAGGCGGTCACGGTCACGGCGGTGCTGGACGACGGCTACGAGTGGGGCGGCCTGCCCGAGGGGTGGGTCGAGGTGGACGCGACGACGGTCACCCTCACCCTGACGTTCGCGGGCAACCCGTGCACCCCGGTCGGGCCGCAGGCGCCGGTGCTGACGGAGTCCGTCTGCACCGAGGGTGCGCCGACCGCCCCCACGCTGACCCTGGCCGAGACGGCCGGGATCACGTACGCGGCGGACCCGGCGGGTCCGTACGCACCGGGTGACGCGGTCACGGTGACCGCCGAGCTCCAGACCGGCTACGAGTGGGCCGACCCGCTGCCCGACGGCTGGGAGCGTGTCGACGCCACCAGGGCGACGTACACCGTCACCTTCGCCGACAACCCGTGCGTGCCGGCGAGCCCGGCCGCCCCGGTGGTGGCGGAGTCGGTGTGCGTCGACGGGGCGCCGACCGCGCCGACGCTGACCGTCGCGACGACCGAGGGCATCGAGTACTCGCTCGAGCCCGCCGGTCCGTACGTGCCCGGCCAGACGGTGACGGTCACCGCGGTGCTCGAGTCCGGCTACGAGTGGGGGACGCTGCCCGGCGGCTGGGAGGAGGTCGACCCGACCACGGCCGAGCTCGACGTCACCTTCGCCGGCAACCCGTGCATCCCGGTGATCCCGGTCGCTCCGGGTGTCGACGAGTCGGTGTGCGTGAACGGCGAGCCGACGGCTCCGACCCTCACGCCGGCGACGACCGAGGGCATCACGTACTCGGTCGACCCGGCCGGTCCGTACGAGCCCGGCCAGGAGGTCACCGTGACGGCGGTGCTGGACGGCGGCTACGAGTGGGGCGACCTGCCCGAGGGGTGGGTCGGAGTCGACGCGACGACGGCCACGTACGACGTCACGTTCGCCGGCAACCCGTGCCGGCCCGTGACGCCGGCAGCGCCTGACGTCACCCAGGCGGTCTGCGAGGACGGGCAGCTCACGCCGCCCACCCTCGTCCTGCCGGAGGACTCGGACGCGATCACGTACACCGCCGACCCCGAGGGCACCTACGCCCCCGGGCAGACGGTGACCGTCACGGCCACGCTCGACGGGGACACCTCCGAGTGGGGTGACCTGACGGGGACGGGCTGGACGGAGACGTCGCCGACGACCGCCACGCTCGAGGTCACGTTCGACGTGGTCGAGTGCGAGGAGGTCATGCCGGTCGCCCCGACCGTCACGCAGTCCGTGTGCGAGGACGGCCAGGCCACGGTCCCGACGCTCGTGCTGGCCGCGGACACCGAGGCCGTCACGTACTCGGTGGACGCCGAGGGTCCGTACGAGCCCGGGCAGACCGTCGTGGTGACGGCCACCCTCACCGAGGACGGCTTCGCCTGGGGCACCATGCCCGAGGGGTGGGAGCAGACCGGTCCCACGACCGCGACGTTCGAGGTCGTCCTCGACGACTACCCCTGCACGCCGGCCAGCCCGGCCGCCCCGGCGGTCGAGCAGGCGGTCTGCGTGGGCGGCGAGCTCGTCGCGCCGACGCTGTCCCTCGGCGAGACGGCGGGTGTCGCGTACTCGGTCGACGCGGAGGCGCCCTACGCCCCCGGGCAGACCGTGACCGTCACGGCCACGCTCGACGAGGGGTACGAGTGGGGCGAGCTGCCCGAGGGCTGGCTGCCGACCGAGGGCAGCTCGACCGAGGCGACGTTCACCGTGACGTTCGACGAGGTCGAGTGCACCGACGTCATGCCGGTCACGCCGGCGGTGACGCAGGCGGTGTGCGTCGACGGCATGCCGACGGCACCGACGCTGGTGCTCGCCGACGGGCCGGAAGGCGTCACGTACGCGGTGGACGCCGAGGGCCCGTACGAGCCCGGTGCCACGGTCGTGGTGACCGCCACGCTGGGCGACGGTCACGCGTGGGCCGAGGAGACGACGGCCGGCTGGGAGAAGACGGGCCCGACGACGGCGACCTACGCGGTCACGTTCGACGACGACCCGTGCATCCCGGCCAGCCCGGTGCCGCCCACGGTCACGCAGTCGCAGTGCCCGGACGGCACGGTGACCCGACCGACGTTGACGCTGCCGAGCACGACGGGCCTCGCCTACTCGGCGAGCCCGGCCGGTCCGTACTCCGGCGGCGACAGCGTCACGGTGACCGCCAGCCTCGCCGACGGGTACGCCTGGGGCGAGCTGGCGGCCGGGTGGACCACCCACTCGCCGACCGCGACGTACGAGGTGACCTTCGCGGGTGACGCGGAGTGCCCGAAGCCGCCGCTCCCGGTGACGGGCCCGGGTGCCGTCGGCACCTACGTGGCGCTCGCCGTCATGGCACTGCTGGCAGGCGGCGTCCTGCTGCTGGTGTCGCGACGTCGGGACCTCGTGGGCTGACGCCGCAGGGAAGGCACGACCTGTCCCCGTCACGGTCCGCCGTGGCGGGGACAGGTCGCGTCCGGCGCACGTACGGGCGGGTATGGCCGCTTCGTCGCCGAAATTCACCCAGCTCGAGCGGGTGCAATCGCGCTGCGGGCCTGATCGGCCGGAGCGTGCCGGTCCGAGCCGTGTGACGGTGCTGGGACGGGGGTGCAGGGAGACGCGCCACAGCGCGGCACCGGCCTCCGACACGGGTGTACGGAGGCGACGATGCGAGACGCTCGAAGCAGTACCGGATCGACCACGGCGGGCTTCCGCCGACCACGACACGCGAGCCGCGCCGGTCACCGGGTGCTCGGTGCCGCCGTCGCCGCCCTGCTGGCGACGACGGGCGGGCTCGCGGCCGCCGCTCCCGCGGCCGCCGACGACTCGGCGACGGACGAGACGGCAACCCAGGCGACGACCGAGACGACGACCGAGACGACGACCGGGGGCGCGACGACGCCGACGGAGGTCACCGACCAGGATGTCGAGGAGCTGGTCGTCGAGGAACCGGCCACCGAGGAGCCTGTCACCGAGGAGCCTGTCGAGGAGACTCCCGCCGAGAAGGCTCCACCGGCGGACGAGCCCGCGGCCGACGACACCTCGGACGGGGTCGTGGAACGGGTCGCACCCGGCGAGGCGAGCGAGGAGACGTCGCAGGACGCGACGAAGGAGGAGCTGGACGCGGGGGCCGACGCGCCGATCGGCATCCTGGTCGACACCGAGGGGCCGGGACCCGACTCTGGCGACCTGTCCGTGATGTTCCGTGCGGCTCACCCCGACACCTACACGACGGCGAACCCCGGCGCTGCCGACTCGTCGGACGTGCAGACGCAGCTCACGTCCAACACGCAGAACCGCTTCTTCGGGTGCGGCGACACGATCGTCTACTACCAGATCGTCGAGGTGGGCGGCACGGCCGAGGGCGAGTCCGAGCTCACCGTGACGACCGACTTCGACACCCGGTTCGGCAACGAGGACCAGGTCGGCATCACCGAGGTCACGGCGCTGCTCCCGTTCGACGACACGGGCTACGACAGCGACGGCGAGGAGACCATCGTCGGCACGACCGCCTCGGGCACCTGGTCCGACGGTCAGATATCTCTCGAGAGCACGATCACGGACGTCGAGGCCGGCGAGACGATCATCGTCGAGTACCGCGCCACGCTCACGTGCGGCATCCCGCCCGGCGACATCACGGGCAACCTGCACGCCGGCAGCGGCGGCATGGTCA
>JAPSLD010000029.1 GCA_031181105.1 Isoptericola sp.
GGGCGTCCGCTGCGCGCACGCGTGGGTGCCGGGCTCCGCACCCTGGCCCACCGGGCGGTGAGCCGCCTGCAGGCGCGCGCCGACGCGGTGGTCACGACGACGGAGACGTTCGCGGACGTGCTGCGCGCGCGCGGCGTGCAGCGGGTCGCCGTCGTGCGCAACGGCACGTCGTTCGAGCGCCTCGAGCACCTTCCCGACGCCGGCACGGGTCGCGGCGGGCGACCGTTCCGCGCCGTCTACGCGGGCACGATCGGCCGGGCGCAGGACCTGGAGACGGTGGTCCGCGCCGCGACGGAGGTGCTCCGCCGTGGTCACGCGATCGAGGTACGGCTCGTGGGCAGCGGCGCGGAGGTCCCGCGCCTGCAGCGCCTCGTCACCGAGCTCGACGCCCCCGTGCGCATCAGCGGGAGCATCCCGCACGAGGAGGTGCGCCGGCTCTACGAGTGGGCCGACACGGTGATCGTCTCCCTGCGGGACTGGAAGCCCCTGGAGTGGACCGTACCGTCCAAGCTCTACGAGGTCATGGCCTCCGGCGCGTACGCGACGGCCTGCGTGGCCGGGGAGGCGGCCGAGCTCGTCACGCGTGTCGGCGCCGGCGCCGTCGTGCCGCCCGGGGACGTCGAGGCGCTGGCCGACCTCTGGAGCTCGTGGGCGGCGTCGGCCGTGGTCCCGACGGCGGACGCGGCGGCGGCGGCGTGGGTCGCCGAGAACGCCGACGACGACGTCCTCGCGGACCGGTACGTTCGCCTCGTGCACCGGCTTGTCACCCTCGTCGACGGGGACACCCCGTGAGCCGGCTGCGCGAGCTGGCCCGCAACGCACGGTTCACGGCCTCGTTCGTGGCCGGTGCGCTGGCCACCGACCCGGCGTGGCTGGTGCTGCAGGCCGCCCGGCGCACGCCGGCGCGGGTGAGCGCCGTCGTCGTGCCCGCCGTGGAACGCGTGCTGGGCGACGGGACCACGGGACCGGCCGGGCGCCTGCGCGCCGCGTGGGCGCGGGGCGACGTCTCCGCCCTGCGCGCCACGACGCCGCGCACCCGCACCGAGCGGCGCGTGCGTGCGGCCCTGCTCGGCCAGGTCGCGCTCCTCGAGCCAGAACCCGGGCCCGCGGGCGTACCGGCGGCCGACGCGCCGGGAGGGGCCGCTGACCGGGCCGCGGCCGGGATCGCGGTCCACCACCACCTGACCAACTCGCTCCCCCACACCCAGAGCGGGTACACGCTGCGCACCCACGCGATCCTGCTGGCCCAGCGGGCGGCCGGGACGCGCCTCACGGCGACCACCCGGCCGGGGTACCCGCTGACCGTCGGCGCGGTCACGGCCCACGGCACCGACGTCGTCGACGGCGTCGCCTACCGCCGCCTGGTGCCGCGGTCCCTGCCCGCGGACCACCGCCGGAGGTTCGACGACGGCGTCGAGCTGCTCGTGCGCGCACTCGAGGACGCGCGACCGGACGTCGTGCACGCCACGACCCCGTGGACCACGGGCGACACCGCTCGCGCCGCCGCTCGCCGCCTCGGCCTGCCGTGGGTCTACGAGGTGCGGGGGCTGCCGGAGGAGACGTGGGCCGCGTCGCACCCGACGCCCGAGGCCCGTGACCGCGCCGCCGCCTCCGAGCGGTTCGCGCTCGTCCGGGCCACGGAGACCGAGCTGGCGCTGAGCGCCGACCACGTCGTCACGCTCAGCGGCACCATGCGCGACGAGCTCGCGGGCCGGGGCGTCCCGCGCGAGCGGATCACCGTGGTGCCCAACGCGGTCCCCGACGAGCTGCTCGACACCGCCGCGCCGTCGCCGGCCGAGGCTCGCGCCCGGCTCGGCCTGCGCCCGGGCCGGGCACTGGTCGGCACCGTGAGCTCGGTCGTCGGGTACGAGGGCCTCGACACGGTGCTGCGCACCGTCGCGCGGCTGCGCTCGCAGGGGCACGACGTCGCCGCGCTCGTGGTGGGCGACGGGGTCGCGCGGCCGGGGCTGCTCCGGCTGGCTGACGAGCTCGGCATCGCCGAGCACGCGCACCTGCCCGGCCGGGTCCCGCGCGACCTCGCCCGCACGTACCTCGCGGCGCTGGACGTCGTCCTGGTCCCCCGCCGGCCCGACCGCGTCACGCGGCTCGTCACGCCGCTCAAGCCGGTCGAGGCGATGGCCGCCGGCCGCCCCGTGGTGGCGAGCGACCTGCCGGCACTCGCCGAGGTGCTCTCCCCGCTCGACGGCGGAGCCCCGGCCGGTGTCCTCGTCGACCCCGACGACGTCGAGGCGTGGGCGAGCGCCGTCGGCGGCCTGCTCGCCGAGGACGCGACGCGCGCCGCCCTCGTCGCGGCCGGCCGGGCGGTCGCCGCCGAGCGGACGTGGTCGCGGCTCGTCACCCGGTACACCGACGTGTACGCCCGCACGACGAGAAGGAGGGTGGCGTGATCACCCGACGGTTGCTCCCACGGCTCGCGGCCTGCGCCGCTGCTCTCGGGCTGGTGGTGCCCGTGCTGTCCGCGTGCACGACGACGGAGCCGGCGCCCGTGCCGGCCGACACGGTCAGCGCGGCGCCGTCCCCCGCCGAGAAGCGGCCGGCGCCCTCACCGTCGCCCTCCTCCACCGGCGCGGAGGACCCGCTGCCGGAGGGACCGGTCAACGTGCTGCTGATCGGCACCGACTCCCGCGACCCGCAGAGCCTCACGGGCAACGCCGACACGATCATGCTGGCGCACGTGCCGGCCGACCGCGAGAACCTGTACCTCATCTCGTTCACGCGCGACATGTGGGTGCCGATCCCCGGGCTCGGCGAGGGCAAGATCAACTCGGCGTTCTCCCGCGGGGGCACGCAGACGCTCATGGAGACGGTGTCGGGCGTGCTCGGCGGCGTCGAGATCGACTACGCGATGCAGACGAACTTCGCCGGGTTCATCGCGCTGACCCGGGCGCTCGACGGCTTCGAGGTCGACAACAAGCACGCCAGCACGGTCACGGTGCAGAGCACCGGGCGCGTCGTGGAGTTCCCCGAAGGGCGGATCACCCTGGAGAACACCGACGGCCTCATCTACGTGCGGGAGCGCAAGCGGCTGCCGCTCGGCGACCTCGACAGGGCCGAGCGCCAGCGGGCCGCCGTCGTCGGGATGATGGACAGGCTCGCGGAACGGGCGGACGACCCGGCGTTCCTCGCCGAGCTCGTGCCGCTCATGCTGGGCAACGTGAAGATCACCGGCGACCTCGACGTCGACGACGTCCTCACCCTCGTCCCGCTGGCCGAGCAGCTCGAGCGCGACGACGTCGTGGGGCTGATGGTGCCGATCACCGGGTTCGGCACGCGCGGCGGGGCGTCGGTCAACCTCGTCGACGAGGCGGCGACGGCCGCGCTCGGCGACGCGGTGCGCACCGACACGGTCGACGCGTACGTCGAGGAGCACGGGACGGACTATGCGCCCTGACGTGCGCGACGCCGCAGGTCGGCGGGACGGATTGCTGGGAAGCTGCTGGGGTTCCCTAGGATCGTGCCGATGAACGCGCAGACGACGGCGTCCGGGAGCACGCCGGCGCACAGGCCCGCCGCCTACGGAGGCCTGTACGCCGAGCTCTTCGAGAAGGAGCCGGCCGTCCTCGAGGTGGTCTCGGCGGGCCGCCTCACGCCCGTCGGCGCGCGGCCGCCGATCAGGGCCTACCTCGCCCAGCTCTGGAACCGTCGGCACTTCCTGTGGGCCGAGGCGCGGGCGAAGGTCACCAGCGGCACACGCGAGACGCTGCTCGGCCAGGCCTGGCTCGTCGTCAAGCCGATCATGGAGGGCGTCGCCTACTACCTGATCTTCGGCATGCTGCTCAGTGGTAGCGCGGGCATCGAGAACTTCCTCGGCTACCTCGTCATCGGCGTCTTCCTGTTCCAGTTCGCCACCCAGTGCGTCACCGGCGGGGCGAGGTCGATCCAGAGCGGTCGCAACCTCATCAGGGCGTTCACGTTCCCGCGGGCGTCGCTGCCGATCTCGGTGGTGCTGCGCGGGGTGCTCAACCTGGTGCCGACGCTCGCCGCGATGTTCCTGATCCTCCTGACTCTCCCCGAGCAGGAGAGGTGGACCGGAGCCGCACTGCTGTTCCCCGTCGTCCTCGCCCTCCAGACCCTCTTCGTCACCGGTCTGGCGCTGCTCCTTGCCCGCCTCACGTCGATGGTGCCCGACCTCAACCAGCTCATCGGCGTCGCGATGCGGTTCTGGCTCTACGGCTCGGCGGTGTTCTTCTCGATCGAGCGGTTCGAGAAGTACCCGTGGATCGTCGGGCTCATGGAGGCCAACCCGATGTACATGGTGCTCGACGCTGCCCGCGACTGCCTGCTGTACGGCACGGTCCCGGCGGTGTCGACCTGGGTTGGGCTCAGCGCCTGGGCCCTCGGAACCCTGGCCGTCGGCTTCGTCTTCTTCTGGAAGGGGGAGGAGACCTATGGCCGAGCTTGACCAGGTCGACCCCTTCGCGCACGCCACGGTGGCGGTCCAGGACGTGCACGTCCGGTACCGGGTGCCGTCCACGGACGCGGCGGAGCGGCGACGCAAGGCCGGCCCGCTGACCCGAGCGTCCCGGACGGTCCTCGGCCGCCAGCCCATGGTGCTCGTCCGGGCGCTCTCGGGCATCTCGTTCGTGGCACGGTCCGGCGAGCAGATCGGCCTGGTAGGGCAGAACGGCTCGGGCAAGAGCACGCTGTTGCGCATCATCGCGGGCCTCGAGAACCCCGCCCGAGGGCGGGTCCTGGCGGAGAGCACGCCGGTCCTGATCGGCGTGAACGCCGCCCTGGTCCCGGACCTGTCCGGGGAGCAGAACATCCGCCTCGGATGTCTCGCCATGGGCATGACGCCCGAGCAGGCCGAGGCAGCCGTGCCCGAGGTGACCGAGCTGGCCGGGCTCGGCAAGTCGATCTACCTGCCGATGAAGACGTACTCCTCCGGCATGGGCGCCCGTCTGCGCTTCGCCATCGCGACCGCGGCCAACCCGCACATCATGCTGATCGACGAGGCGCTGGCGACCGGTGACGCGGCCTTCAAGGAGCGCAGCGATGCACGCATGCAGAAGCTCCGGGACAACGCCGGCACCGTCTTCCTGGTGAGCCACGCGGCGCAGACGATCGAGGAGACCTGCACACGAGCCATCTGGCTGAACTACGGCCGGCTCGTCCTCGACGGTCCCGCCGAGGACGTGGCACTCCGGTACCGCAAGTGGGCCTGGGCGATCGCCAAGGACCGCCCGGAGGAGGCCAGGTCGATCATCGAGGAGGCCTTCGCCGAGCGGGAGCAGACCTTCGTGAAGGTCGAAGAGCCCCCGCCCGGCCGCCTCTACACCCCCCGACACGTCCGCCCGCGGGCCACACCGCGCCGCGCAACGAGAGAGAGCAGGTGACCGATGCGGCCGCGCATCATGACCGTGTACGGGACCCGCCCGGAGGCCATCAAGGTCGCTCCCGTCATCAAGGCGCTCGAGGAGAGCGACGTCCTCGACTCGGTGACCGTGGTGACGGGTCAGCACCGCGAGATGCTCGACCAGGTGAACGAAATGTTCGACATCGCGCCGGACCACGACCTCGACATCTTTGAGCACGGTGCCTCGCTGTCCCAGATCGTCGCCCGGGTGCTGGAGCGGCTCGATCCCGTGCTCGAGGCGGAGCGGCCGGCGGCGGTCATCGTCCAGGGCGACACGTCGACGTCGGCGGCGGCGGCGCTCGCCGCGTTCCACCGGCAGATTCCGGTGGTGCACCTCGAGGCGGGACTGCGCAGCGGCAACATCATGTCGCCCTTCCCCGAGGAGGCGAACCGCAAGCTCACGTCCCAGATCGCCGCGCTGCACCTCGCCCCGACGGCGACGAGCAAGGCGAATCTCCTCGCCGAGTCGGTCAGTGCGGAGAGCGTCGTCGTCACGGGCAACACGGTGATCGACGCCCTCCTCATGACCGTCGAGCGCAAGACCCCCTTCACGGACCCCGCACTCGAGGACCTCGCGGACTCCGGCCGCCGCCTCCTGCTCGTGACGATGCACCGTCGCGAGAACTGGGGGGGCGCCATGGAGGGGGTCGGGCGAGCGCTCGCCCGGCTGGCACGGCAGTTCCCCGACATGGAGATCGTCCTACCGGCCCACCGGAACCCGATCGTCCGGGAGGCGGTGCTGCCGCAGCTCCGGGGCGTCGGGAACGTGACCGTGACGGAGCCGCTGCCCTACGGGGAGTTCACGCGCATGCTGTCCCTAGCAACCGTGGTGCTCACCGACTCTGGCGGCGTCCAGGAGGAGGCTCCGAGCCTGGGCAAGCCCGTTCTCGTCATGCGGGAGAACACAGAGCGCCCCGAAGCCGTAGACTCTGGAACCGTCAAGCTTATCGGCACCGACGAAGAGCGGATCGTCGACGAAGTGACAACGCTTCTTACCGATTCTGAGGCCTACGAGGCGATGGCCCGAGCCGCCAATCCCTACGGCGACGGACGTGCAGCTCGTCGCGTTGTCGAACTCCTTGAAGTGGCCTACGGTGCTAACCCGAACTAGGAGCAAAACCCACAAGCGGACAAGACATGCCTGACACGCGCACATTCATTTTTGGCAGCTGCGTCACACGCGATACGTTTGAGTATCTCCGCCCGCACAATTTCTCCCTCGTGCGCTACGTCGCACGACAATCCCTCATCACAGCCGCTAATCCCCCCAGCACCCACCCCGTTCCACTTGAGCGCCTCTCGTCGCGCTTTCAACGGCGCATAACTCAGGGCGCGCTTGAGGGAAACTTGTACTCCCAACTAGACGAGTCAGTCATCGACCTTGTCCTCTGGGACCTCGCTGACGAGCGCACGGGTGTATTCCAGATGCCCGATGGGAGCTACATAACTAGATCCGTCGAGCTCGACGCTGCCGGCCTGACCACCTACATTGAGCGCGCCGGCGGCCAGCATATTCCCTTCGGCTCCGATGAACACGTTGTATTGTGGTGCAGCGCACTCCGGGCCTTCGTCCGAGAGTTGGCGGAACGTGGACTGCATACGAAAACGCAAATCGTCGCACCGCCATGGGCAAGGCGGGACACGCGAGGTAACCGGACGTCGGATAGTTACGGCATATCGGCTTCTCGAGCCAACGAGTTGACGGCCCTGTACTTGAACGCGGCCGCCGATTTAGGATTCCCGATCATTACAGTTCAGGAACCTCTTTCCGACGCAGCACACCAGTGGGGTCCAGCACCGTTTCACTATGCATCGAACGTCTACGAAGAACTCGCCGCCAAGATTCTGGCCGCCAGGCCGAATGCATCGGAAAGGAAGAGAACGACCGGCCGGCGGTTGACTCGCATTCTCGATCAGGAGATCGTTTGGGAGTTGCGGAACGCGCGGTCGGACCTTCCGATAGTTATTGCGGTCGAGAACCTCTCGCAGGAGGAGCTCCGA
Source organism: Isoptericola sp. (assembly GCA_031181105.1). GTDB lineage: Bacteria > Actinomycetota > Actinomycetes > Actinomycetales > Cellulomonadaceae > Isoptericola. Next base: position 7,379 of record JAPSLD010000029.1, read on the forward strand.
GCCAATAAACCGTGGTTGCGTGACGGTCTCGACCACCTTGGGTGCCAGCTCCTCTTCGTCAACGACCCAACACTTACAACGGCCGGGTCGCTGCGCCTCGGATGGGGCATCGGCAGTCGTATGGCGAGTGGCATCGATACCCTCCTTGAAACGGTCGCCAGCATCACGCAGACACCCGCGGCCCGGCGCATTTACCTTGGCGCCGGCCCTTCAGGGTTCGTCGCCGCACAGATGGCCTTGCGCGATGAGGCGGCCGCAGTGATCCTCAGCAATCCGGACCTGGGATGGGTCTATCGTGACGATGCGCGCAAAATCCTGATCGACCGAGTAGGAGCGCCGAATCATCACACCGCGGACTACCTTGACCTGAGAAAGGCGCCTCGACCGGCACGCCCCCCGCGCACAACGGTATACCTGAACGAGCATCATCCACTGCATAAGAACCATTTGCAGATGCTGGATGATCTGCGGGACGCCGAGGTCTCACCATTTGGGGACAGGATCGGTCCGCCAATCCGGTACCGCGATCGAGAACGCCCGTACGGACATGCACCAGACGATGTCGTTGCCGCTTCTATCGCAGTTGAACTGGACCATCTATTGTTTCGGAGCCGCGGCTGAGACGGCTCTGCCGCCCGCGCGGTGATCAGAGCGGTGCAATGCCTTGCCGGTACATCGGCCTGCGCACGACGCCGCTCCCGAGGACGCGAACGCATTGGCTCACGCATCCGTGCCGAAGCGGATCCCTAGCCATTAGGAGTTCCCTCTGGTCGAGCGTGATGCTCCAGCCGCACGACCTGACTATGCGAGTGTTGACTACATACTCAAGGCGGCGAGCCCTCGGCTGCTGCCTTCAGGAGCACCTTGTCGCGGCGCTCCGGGAACGGCAGCGCAAGCATGAGTTCGATCAGGGCGCGCGAATTGAATGGCAGGAGCACTCGGTGCGAAAGGTCAATCTCCGAGTACCAAATGCTAGCCCACTTCGAGTTCCTATGCTCCCAATAGAACAGGTCATGGTAGTCGTAAGCGCCGATTCGGTCGTTCGTGAATTCCGTGGCGCGGATGTACTGCTCAAACACCGCAACAACGGAATCCTCTCTTCCGATCGGTGAGGTGCTGAACTTCGACGCCAGCCTCCGCGCGCTAACTACTGGGTCATCTCGCTCACGGTAGAACACGGTGCCTGACTCAACGATAGTGCCAATCACGGATACGTCATCAGACCGGAAATTCTGCGCATAGCATTTCGCAAGGGCTGGAAAGCGCGCCCCGCGCGGGAAAGTCTTCGAGTACGCGCGCATCCACGGGTCATCATCGCGGTGAGACTCCAAGCGTAGAACCCTATGAGGGACCCGGGCACGCCTGGCGGCACTGTTCGCCCCGAGCAGGTCCTCGATCATTCCTAGTGTGGGAGCCTCGAATCGAAAGTAGGTATAGGCAGTCAGCACAGCACGCACGTCCGACGGAGCGACACGAAGCAAAGTATTCGAGTCAAGGCCCGCAGTGAGCGAAAGATTCAATGGAGCGATACTCGACATCAGGCGCAACGTCGTTGTGAGCAACTGTCGGAACTCCCGCTCAGCCGCGACCCTCGATACGGTTGTCTTCGACTCGCTGAACGGATAGAAGCGACTATACCGAGCGTCCTTGCCATTCCAGCGCACGATGCAGTTGGCGATTAGCGGATACACATCGCGGAATGGAGTAAGTAGTCCTGGATGGTATCGCCCACCAGGGTCTGTGTAGAGAGGCGACGACATTATGGTGTGCGTATCCGGGTTGGGCGGGAGATCGCACAATGTCGCCGTGAGGAACGAGTGTGAAGAGGCGACGAATCCGTTCTCGGTCGTCCAAAATGCTGCGAGCGTAGCGTGGCAGTCTGGGACCAATACCACTTCCGTGCCGCTGCCGAGAAATCCGACAAACCTGCCACTCAGGTAACTGATGTCCCGTATGGCAACTTCTTCGCCACTAACCGAGGTCGTGTATGCCCTGAAGATCCTACGCGCAATCTGCAGCGCGGCGGTCTCCTCTGCTTCCAAGTCAATAGGAAGCCCCACGAAAGCGACCCACTTACCTGATGCGTCTGGGCCCAACGCGACGAACTCTGTACGCTCATGCAGTCCAAAGACGAATTCGCCCACCTGGGCTGATCGCCATCCGAGCTCAACAGTATTCGGACTGGCGTCGCGGTGATGAAGGTAATACCCGCGCCCGAACGGATCTAGAGTAGGACTCGTGAAGGTTTCCACTCAGACGCTCACCATCTCGCTTGAAAATCCACGAGTGACGAACCTCGACCCGGCGAACAGGGCGTCGTCCTCCACCCGCCAGGTGTGCGAGTGCCCTGCCGACCGTCGCATAATGGCGAAGTTGTACTTGTCCGCTGCGTAGATTCGACCGCCCCTCGCACGAACGTCATTGAGGAACGCTGAATCTTCCGACGTGCGCAGGTCACCGAAAGGGATCGTAAGGAACGTGTCGCGACTGGCCGTCAAGGTCGCACCCCGGACGAAGTTCGTGTAGCGGTGCTCGTGCGCCTCGTAACTGATTGCCGTTGCGTTCTTCGACTCAAAGTAGACGTACGCCGCGGCTTTTCCAACGACTTCTGCCTCAGAAAAGTACAACGCGTTTACCAGGTCTTCGAGGTAGTGGGCACCGTAGTAGTCGTCGTCATCCATCTTCGAGAGTACGTCGCCCGAGGCCGCGCCTACGAGTCGATTCAGCACTTTGCCGAGAGAGTCAGTTCGGTCGCCGCTGATGAGGACGAAGTCGTGAACTCCGGCGTCAATGAGCTTGGCCTTAACGTCCGAGTGGTTCCACTCGAATCCGTGAGTACAAATGACAAGTTCACGGTTCTGAAAACTCTGCCGCCCAACATTCGTGACAATCTCATCAAGCGATTCTGGACGCACCGTCGGAACGATCACAGAGACGCTCGGCGCGGCATACCCGTCTGACACGCCAGCCTTCTCGAGAACCGTTCCCACGCGGTGCGTGTAAGTGTGCTCCCTCCAGATCTGCCGCTGCCCTAGGTGTACGACCTGGCGACGGTACTCCTCTGAGTGCAACAAAGCCTTGAAAGTCCATTGTGCGCTATTTATGTCGACCGCGACTGGGACCTCACCGTTGGGGAATGCCACATCGACGGCTGGCGACGGCGGTGTGACGACTGCACCACCGCTAGCGGTGATCTCGAAGATGCGGCGAGCGCACATACTCGGAGAGCCCACGACCGAGTTCACGTTTATGAACGCACGGTATGAGCGATATGCCGTGAGCATCTGACGGTAAGTGAGCGCTCCACGAACATGGTTGTCGTAAGGCTCCGGGAACTGATAGTTCGCGTCGCCGCCCGAGTGCCGAGAGAAAATGTCCAGTCCGAACGGAACCGCTGCCGGGAGAAGATAGTCCAACTGAGCTCGCCGCTCCGGATACTTGTGGCGGAAGTACATCCCGCCGAAGCCGATCGCTTTGTCGCGGCTAACACCTTCCACGCGAGCTGGGTTGTGGATTCGGGCTTGAGCGGCGAACGGCAGTACGTATACCCGGTCGTGTCCGAGTCGCTCGACGTACCGGGGGACGCACTCGACGTCAGTCGTGAGGACGACGTCGAAAAGGCGAGCCGTAACCAGGAAGTCCTCGAAATGCGGGGGGTCTTCCTTGTTCCAGAAGATCGTTGGAATGCCCTTCGCTTGACAGTGAGCGACCAAATCGATCAACGGCTGGCGTGGCGCGCTCGGCCCTACAATATGGTAGAGCCAAGCCCCTTCATTGCCGTTCCACGCCGACTCAACAAACAGTAGGTCGACCTCTTCATGGTCGAGCACGGACCTCCAATTCGACGGCGTCACGGGGATCTGTGTCCACTCTGGCGCGAAGGCTAGTGCCGAGAATTCGTCCAGGATGGTTGCCGCGCGGACGGCCGGACGACGCGGCTTCCGCGCGGGAGCTTCAAATTCGGAGAATTCCTCGCTATCGGACCCTGCCGCAACGCTTCCTGCCGAGACAGGCGACCCGGCGGAAGGCCGCGCCGACATGTTTGGTGGCGTCGCCATGGCGCTCCCGCCGCTGCTGTCCGGCGCAACCCGTCGCTCGATGTGGCGCACCCGCGGTGCCATCCGCCCGATTGATCCCGCAATATCGGCGATCTTCCGAGTGTCACGTCGCTGCCTGCTGAGGAGCTCCGTCACTTGCACGGAGATTGCTCGGCGAGTCGTGGTTGCGGCCCGTGCGACGCCCACCGCGTATACTAGCGCGCCACCGATAAGCATGTAGAGACTCGCAATGCCCAACGTCAGGGCACCCGTGATGACTGCGGCTATGAGTGCGCCCAGTGATGCGATGCCGAGCGCGACAGCGATGTGGCGGTGAGTCACGACCAGATCCCTCGGGTGTCAATAAGTTCGGCCTTGAGGTCGTTAGGCAGGATATCGCCCTCTCTGAACGCAAGGTGGTCGACGAGGACGACGACGACGTCTGAGCCCTTCAATGCGTTATCGAGATCGGTGAGACGAACATTTCGACGGTTTGCTAGTTCTGGGGGGAGCTTATCGATATGAGGTTCAACAACGCAAATTTCTGCCACAGGTATAGCGTCCGCCATTCGTGCGACTATTCGGCGTGCCGGCGACTCACGCAGGTCATCAATGTCGGCCTTGAAGGCGAGGCCGAGCGCCGCAATCTTTGGTGTAGTGAGGCCCTGGGCTGCCTCGATGACGCGTTCGGTGACCCAAATCGGTTTGAAGTCATTCACCTGTCGCGCGGTGCGGATTAGACGGGCGTTCTCGGGATCCGCATCGACGATGAACCACGGATCCACGGCGATGCAGTGGCCGCCAACACCCGGCCCGGGCTGGAGGATGTTGACTCGGGGATGGTGGTTCGCGAGGCGGATGAGCTCCCACACGTCGACGTCGAGCTTGTCGGCGATCAAAGATAGCTCGTTCGCGAAGGCGATGTTGACGTCGCGGAACGAGTTCTCGACCAGCTTCGCCATCTCCGCCGTGACCGCGTCGGTCAGCAGGATCTCCCCCTGACAGAACAGCTGGTACAGGTCGTGAGCGCGCTCCGCGGCCTCGTGCGTGAGTCCGCCGACGATGCGGTCGTTGGTGACGAGCTCGATCATGACGCGGCCCGGCAGGACCCGCTCCGGGCAGTGCGCGAAGTGAACCACCGGCCGGCCGCCCGTCCCGTCGAGGCTCAGGTCGGGGCGAGCGTCGAGCACCCACTGCGCCAACTTCTGGGTGGCGCCCGGAGGCGAGGTCGACTCCAGGATCAACAGCTCGCCACCGCTCAGGTGCGGCGCGACGGCCTCCGCTGCGGCCTCGATGTACGACAGGTCGGGCTCGAAGTCGCCCTTGAAGGGCGTGGGGACGGCGATGATGAAGGCGTCGGCCGGCTCCGGCTTGGTCGAGGCTCGCAGCGTGCCGTGGGTGACCGCGCCGGCGACGTAGGTGGCCAGATCCGGTTCGACGAAGGGCACGTCCCCGCGGTTCACCGCCGCCACCGTGTCAGGGTTGATGTCGACGCCGAGCACCTTGACGTCCTTCGACGCCAGGATGGCTGCGGTGGGCAGGCCGATGTAGCCCAGCCCGATCACACCGACGGTGCTGATCTCCATGCTCCTGGATCCCTCGCTCAGATCACGACGTGCCGGTCGGCACGCCCGTAGAAATCGACCTTGCCGCTCGCGAGCAGCTCGGCGTCGGTCACCGTCCAGGTGTGCCGGTCGTCGCCCGACCGCACCTGGACGAAGTTGAAGCGGTCGGCGGAGTAAATCCGCGTCCCGGACTGGGCCACGGCGTGCAGGAAGCCCGTGTCCTCACCGGTCCTCGTCTCCGCGAACCTCAGGTCGGCCGCGACGTCGCGCCGGGCGACGATCGTCGGACCCATGACGAAGTCGGTGAACCGGTGCTCGCGCTCGGCGAACCGGAGCACCGTGGCGTCCCGGGACTCGAGGTACATGTAGTGCGCCTGCTTGCCCACGACCTCGGCGCCGCTGAACGCCATCGCGTAGAGCTGGTCCGAGAGGTACTGCGGGCCGTACAGGTCGTCGTCGTCCATCTTCGCGACGAGGTCGCCGTCGGCGACGCCGACCAGGCGGTTGAGGCACGCCCCCAGCGGTAGGTCCGCGGGCGCGTGCAGCAGCACCAGGTCGTCGACGCCGGCGTCCTTGGCGCGCATGCGAAGGTCTGCCTCGTCCACCTCGAAGCCGTGGGTCAGCAGGGCCAGCTGGACACCGACGTCCTCCTGCGCCCCGACGGTGCGCAACACGTCGTCGAGGCGGTGCGGCCGGTTCGTCGAGACCAGCGCCGTGACGCTCGGCCGCGGGAGAACCGCGGACGGGGCCAGGCCGACGTCGTGCAGCACCCGCTGCGCACGCGAGCCGTACGAGTGCTCGCGCCAGATTCGGCGCTGGCCGAGGTGCGTCGCGCGGTCGCGCAGCTCCTTTGAGCGCACGAGCGCGCGGATGGTGCTCGCCGCCTCCTCGCGCGAGCTCACGGAGAAGACCTCGTCGGGCGGGAAGAACTCCCCCGTCGCGGCGCTCGGCGTCGTGACGACCGGCGTGCCGCACGCCGTGATCTCGAAGATCCGGCGCGCGCACATGCTCGGGGAGTCGACGACCGAGTTCACGTTGAGGAACACCTTGTAGTCCCGGTACGCGGTGAGCATCTGCTCGTACGTGAGCGAGCCGACGACGCGCGAAGCGAACGGCTCGGGGAACTCGTACTGGTCCCCCAGCCCGCGGAACCGGGAGAAGATCTCGAGCCCGGTGGTCATCCGGGGCGAGACGTCCAGCGCGGCGCCGAGCAGGAGCTCCATCTGCTCGCGGCGCTCCGGGTACTTGTGCGCGAACCAGGTCCCAGCGAACGCGACGTCACGCTGCGGGCCGCGTCCGTGGGTTCGGACGGGGTTGTGGATCGCCGGCTGCGCACCGAACGCGAGCACGCCGACCCGGTCGTGCCCCAGGCGCTCGACGTAGTCGGCGACCTTGGTCGCGTCGGTGGTGTAGACGCGGTCGAACAGCGCGGCGGTGTCGATGAAGTCCTCGAAGTGCGCCGGGTCCTCCTTGTTCCAGAAGACCGTCGGGATGCCGCGGGCGCCGCACTCCGCCAGCATCTCGACCAGCGCGGGGCGGGGCGCCGTCGGGCCGGTCAGGTGGTACTGCCACGCGCCCCCGTTGCCTTTCCACGCCGACTCGACGAAGACGAGGTCGAGCCCGGCGTCGAGCTGGTCGCGCCAGCTCGAGGGCTTCAGGAGGACCTGCTCCCACTCGTAGCCGAACGCGAGGCGGGAGAAGTCGTCGAGGACGACGCCGACCCTCACCGGTCGCGCCGGCGGACGCTGCGGGAGGTTCCAGGCGTCGAAGGCGAGGCCGTCGCGGGTGCTGCGTGCCCCGAGCTCGGTGTGGTCCCCGAAGATGCGGCGCCGGCGGAGGAACGTCCGCAGCTGCCCGACCCCGCCGTGGCGGAGGTGCCACAGAGCCTTGCGGGCGGTCTGCAACCGCCGTGCGGGTGCTGCTGGCATGACGTCTCGGACTTTCGTCGGGGTCAGAGCGACCTCGGGGATGTGCAGCCGTCCCGCGAGGCTCACAGCGAGGACCCAGGCAGTTGCCCGGAGCGCCTCAACTTGCGAGTGATCGTAGCTGCTGCGTGTGACGGCTCAAGGGCCGCGTCCGCGGTTCGGGCGCCTCTCACGAAGAATTTCACCCGCTTCGGGCGGTTCGGACGAAAAGAGGGCCGTGCCCGTCGCCACGCGTGCGGCGGCGGGCACGGCCCTGCATCGACCCGCGTCAGATGCCCAGCGCCGCCTGGATCGGCTCGAGCGTGAAGTACACGACGAACAGCGCCGAGGCCACCCACATCAGCGGGTGGATCTGGCGCACCTTGCCGAGCGCCAGCTTGATCAGCACGAACGCGATGAAGCCGGCGCCGATGCCGTCGGCGATCGAGAACGTGAACGGCATGACGACGATCGTCAGAAACGCGGGGATCGCGATCTCGACGTTCTTCCAGGAGATGCCGGCGACCTGCGCCATCATCAGGTAGCCCACGAACACCAGGGCCGGCGCGGCCGCCTCGTAGGGCACCAGGGCGACGATGGGCGACAGGAACGTCGCGAGGAGGAACGCCACGCCCGTGACGACCGACGCGAGGCCGGTGCGCGCGCCCTCACCGACGCCCGACGTCGACTCGACGTACGCGGTGTTGGACGAGACGCTGCCCGCACCACCGGCCACGGCGGCGAGCGAGTCGACGACGAGGATCTGGCGGGTCTTGGGCGGGTTGCCCTTCTCGTCGAGCAGGCCGGCCTCGCCGCCGACGGCGACCATGGTGCCCATCGTGTCGAAGAAGTCCGCGAGCAGCAGCGAGAACACCAGCAGGATCACGGTGACGGTCGCGATGCTCTCGAACGAGCCGAGCAGCGAGAACTGTCCGAGCAGGCCGAAGTCGGGGACGGTCGCGACGCCGTCGAACGCCGGGGCGTTGAGGTTGAAGCCGTTCGCGTTGCCCTCGGCCTTGGTGCCGATGTGCAGGGTGTTCTCGATGACGACCGCGAGTGCCGTGGCCGTGACGATCGCGATGAGCATCGCGCCGCGCACCCTGCGGACGAACAGCACGATCGTGAGCACGAGGCCGACGACGAACACGAGGACGGGCCACGTGCCCAGGTTGCCGAGCGACACGATGGTGCCGGCGCCCGGCACGACGAAGCCGGCGTTGACGAAGCCGATGAGCGCGATGAACAGGCCGATGCCGACGCTGATCGCCGTCTTGAGCTCGACGGGCACGGCCTTGAACACGGCCTCCCGGAAGCCGGTGAGCACCAGCACCAGGATGATGAGGCCCTCGATGACGACGAGACCCATGGCGTCCGCCCACGTGACGCCCTCGAGCGAGGCGATCGAGTAGGCGACAACGGCGTTCAGGCCCAGGCCTGCGGCGAGCGCGATGGGGAAGTTGGCGAACACGCCCATGGCGATCGTCAGGAGCCCGGCGACGAGGGCCGTCGCGGCGGCGATCATGCCGAAGTTGGGGCCGGGCCCTGCGCCGCCGCCGAGCACCTGGCCGGTGCCGTCGGTGACCGTGCCGATGATGAGCGGGTTCAGCACGACGATGTAGCTCATCGCGAAGAAGGTCACGAGACCACCGCGGATCTCGGTCCCGATGGTCGAGCCACGCTCGGTGATCTTGAAGAAGCGGTCGATCGCGCTCAGACCGCGCTCAGGCGGCGCGGAGGTCTCGTTGGGCATGGGCGCAATCGTGCCAGGTCCGGGCAGCCCGCCGGGAACCGTTCTCGAAAATCGTGACTGCAATCTCACGCACACGAGCGAGCCAACCGATACAGTGCGGTCGCCGGACGCGCCACGAGGGGGTACGCAGGAATGCGCAGTGCAACGGGGCTGGGGCGGCTCTACGTCACGACGTTGTGCGCGCTGGCGATCATCGCTGTGGTCGGTGGCGTCTTCGACAACCTCGCTGTCGTGGGCGCGGCGCTCGTGCTCTCGATCATCGCCGTCGGGTTCGCCACCATGACCGTCGTTCACCGTCTCGAGGCACGCAGCGCCCAGGAGGCCGAGCACGGCCGGAAGGTCGCGAGCGCGGCTGAAGGGGTCGAACGGGTAGAGGCGGCGACTGCCGGGCTCGCTGCGTCGCTGGAACGTGTACGGGAGGACGTGGCACGTCTCGACGCGATTCGCGACCATGTCGACGAGTCGAGCACCCGGAACACCTTCTCACTGCGCGAGCACATCGACCGGTCTCTCGAACGCTCGACCGAGGAGGCAAAGGCGCACGTGGACACCGCGGTCGCCGGCGTGGAGTCCGGGCTGAAGGGCGGGCTCGCCGAGCTCCATGAAGCGCTCGTGCAGCAAGGTGAGATGGTTCGCTGGCTCCAGCGAAACCTCGCCTCGCTCACGCGGCACACCCGCAGGATCCCGGGCGACGTCCAGGCCGTGCTGCAGCTCGTGACCCAGCATCCCCCGGCCGCACCGCTCCCGGACGTCGGTGGATGGGCGATGGAACCGCCGACCCTGGTGCGGCTCGTCGACACCGTCCTTCGGCACCGCCCCCGCCTCGTGGTCGAGTGCGGGAGCGGGACGTCGACCCTCTGGATCGCACGCGCGCTGCACGAAGGTGGCGGCGGGCGTCTCGTCGCGTTCGAGCACGAGGTGGAGTACCTGGAGAAGACCAAGGCCCTGCTCCTCGAGCACGGCCTCCTGGCGTACGTCGACCTCCGTCATGCACCCTTGGTCGACACGGCCACCCCTCGTGGGGACTTCTCGTGGTACGACATCGCTGCCGACGACGTCGAGGAGATCGACCTGCTTCTCGTCGACGGTCCGCCGGGCGCGACCGGACCGCATGCGCGCTATCCCGCACTCCCGGTGCTCGGAGACAAGCTTGCCCCCGGAGCGACCGTGATCGTCGACGACGTGTCTCGTAGGGACGAGCAGGAGATGGTCGAGTACTGGCTCGAGGAGCGGCCCCGGTTGCGCCGGGCGGGCCAGCTGGGCTTCAACGCCGAGGCGCTGGTTCTCGACTGACGGCTCGCCGTGTCGGGTCGTAGGGGAAGGGCCGGACGCCACTGCCCCGGATCGTGACTGCGGTTCAACACACAGGCCTCGCCGACGGCGGCACTTACCATGACGACGTGCCGTCCATCGTCAAGCTCCTGGTCCACCCGGAGCTGCGCCGTCCGAGTCCGCCGCCGCAGCGCGTGGACCTGCGCCGGGTGCTGCTCGCCGGGATGGTCGCCTGGCTGGTGGCGCTCGTCGTGTTCGGGGTCCTCACCGCCGTCGGGCGCACGAGCGTCGAGGTGCTCGCCACGTGCGTCGCCGGGCTGCTGCTCGGCGGGGCCGGGCTGCTGTGGGAGCGCCGGCACCGTCGCGAGTACCGCGGCGAGGACTGAACCCCCGGCCGCGGCGCGCTGGTCCTCAGTACGCCCCGCGCCCCCCGAGCACGGCCTTGGCCGTCCGGGCCAGGATGAGCAGGTCGCCGAACGGCGTCCAGTTCTCGACGTAGTAGACGTCGAGCCGCACGCTCTCCTCCCACGACAGGTCGGAGCGCCCGCCCACCTGCCACAGGCCCGTGATCCCGGGCTTGACCAGGAGCCGGCGCAGCATCCGGGCCTCGTACTTGGAGACCTCGTGCGGCAGCGGCGGCCGCGGCCCGACGAGCGACATGTGGCCGGCGAGCACGTTGAACAGCTGCGGCAGCTCGTCGAGCGAGTACCGGCGCAGCACGCGGCCCACCCGCGTCAGGCGCGGGTCGTCGCGGCGCTTGAACAGCACGCCGTTGCCGTCGTTGGCGGCCGCGAGCACGTCGACCTCGCGGTCGGCGCCCGTCCGCATGGTGCGGAACTTGATCATGGGGAACGTGGTGCCGCCGCGCCCGACGCGACGCTGGGTGTAGAACATCCCGCCCGGCGAGGTCAGCGCGACCGTGACGCCGACGATCGCGAGCGCGGGCAGGAGCGCGGCGGTGAGGATCGCCGCGCCGACCCAGTCGATGACGGTCTTGACCGCGTACTTGGGGCCGGCGAACCGCGGCGCGTCCACGTGCAGCAGCGCCACGGACTGCGCGGGCGTGACGGTGATGCGCGGCCCCGCGACGTC
>JAPSLD010000030.1 GCA_031181105.1 Isoptericola sp.
CGCGGGTCACCCCGGGTGGCCGTTAGCCACCACCTCGCCCTTCGGAGCCCGGACGTTCCTCGGCACCGGTTGCCCGGTGACGCGACCGTCCGACCGACTCGTCCGCAGTCGGAAGGATACCTCCCGCCGGCGCGGGTCCGGCATCGGACCGGCGCTTAGGGTGTTCGCCGTGCTGATCTGCCTGCCGCCCTCCGAGGGCAAGACGCCCGCGCCCTCCGACGCCCCGCCCGTAAACCTGGCGGCGCTCACCGCTCCGTCGCTCACCGCGCAGCGCACGGCGACGCTCGACGCGCTCGCGGCCGTCAGCGCCCGGCCGGACGCGACGTCCGTGCTCAAGGTCGGCGACGGCGTCGCGGAGGAGGTCGCAGGCAACGTCGGGTTGACGCACGCGCCCGCCGCGCCGGCGTCGCGCGTCTACACCGGCGTCCTTCACGCCGCGGCGGGGCTGGCCGGCCTGGCCGACGGCCCCGCGGGCCGGGCCGCGCGGGACGTGCGGATCTTCTCCGGGCTGTGGGGCGTCGTCGCACCCGGCGACCGCATCCCCGCCTACCGCCTGTCGATGGGCGTCGACCTTCCCGGCGTCGGCCGGCTGGCCACGGCGTGGCGTCCGCACCTCGCTGCGGCGCTCGACGAGCGGGCCGCGGGTGACGTCGTCGTCGACTGCCGGTCCGCCGCGTACCTCGCGGCGTGGAAGCCGGCCACCGCGGGCGCCGGTGCCGCGGACTGGGTCACGGTGCGCGTGGTGCGCGAGGCCCAGGGCCGGCGGACGGTCGTGTCGCACAACGCCAAGCACACCCGCGGGGTGCTCACCGGCCACCTGCTGCGCCGCGCGGGCGACCCGCCGTCGTCGGCGGAGGGGCTGCTCGACGCCGCGCGCGAGATCGACGGGCAGGTCGTCGGCACGGAGATCGGCACCGGGCTGAGCTACCGCATGATCGAGGCCACGCTGCACGACCCGGCGACCCGGAGCGGCCCCCGGACGCTCGAGCTCGTCATCGCGTGACGATGCGCCTCGGCACGTGGCCGACGTAGCGGCTGCGTACCCTCCGGGCCGTCATCGCTACCCGAGCGCTACGTCGCCGGGGCACACTGGCTGCGTGGCCTACGACGAGGACCTCGCCGACCGCGTGCGCGACGCGGTCTCGCGGCGCGCGGCGTTCACCGAGCGGAAGATGTTCGGCGGGGTCGCGTTCATGGTCAACACGCACATGGCGGCCGGGATCATCCGCGACGAGCTCATGGTCCGTGTGGGCACCGCGGGCTACGAGGCGGCCCTGGCCGACGGCGGCACGCCGCTGACCATGGGTGAGCGCACGATGCACGGCGTGGTCGGTGTCGACGCGGCGAGCACCGCCGACGACGCCGCGCTCCGGGCGTGGGTCGACCGTGGCGTCGACCTCGCGCTGTCCGAGCCGCCGAAGCCGCCCAAGGCCCCGAAGCAGGGCGCGAGGCACGCCTGAGGCTCAGGCGTCCGTCGGGAAGCCGACGGCCGCGACCTCGGTGGAGCCGTCCGGCCACAGCCGCAGGACGGACAGCGAGCACGGCGGGATGCGCAGGCGGGACCAGTGCGACGGCGGCGAGCCCAGCGCGTGGCCGACCGCGGTGCGGATCATCGCGGCGTGCCCGACGACCGCGACGGCCCGCCCGGCGCCGCCGTCGACCAGGTCCTGCAGCCCGGCCCGGACGCGCGCACCGAGCTGGGCGTAGGACTCGCCGCCCGGCGGGGTGTAGGTCCCGGTCGTGTGCCACAGCGCGAGCTCGCCCGGCGAAAGCTCCTCGATCTGCGCGGCGGTGAGCCCCTCCCACTCGCCGAACACGCACTCGGCGAACCGCGGGTCGGTCCGTACGTGCTGGCCGACGCGCCGCCCGACGGCCGCGGCCGTCTCCTGGGTGCGGACCATGGGCGAGGCGACCAGGCCGGTGACGCGCGGCAGGTCCGGCCACAGGTCGCGCCCGACGCGGAACACCGCGTCGGCTGCCTGCGCGGCCTGCGTGCGGCCGCGCGTGGTCAGGGCCGGACCGGGCACGCCGCCTCCCGAGTAGGCCCCGGCCACGGTCAGCGGCGTCTCGCCGTGCCGCACGAGGACGACGGTCAGCGCGGACGCGGCGTCGTACCCGGCGAGGGCTCCCGACGGCCGCACGTGCGTGTCGAACCCGGGGGCGTCGTCCTCGGCGGCCGTCGCCGGCCCGCTCGTCGCGTCCTCGGCGGGGAAGTCGCGGGCGATCTGCGACCCGGAGTCCATGGCCTCGTTCGCCAGCCGGTCGGCGGCGGAGTTCTGCGCGCGCGGCACCCACTCGTAGGTGACCTGGCTCGCCGGCAGCACGGCAGCGGCCTCGCGCGCGAGCTCGCGCAGGGCGGGGTGCTTGATCTGCCAGCGTCCCGCCATCTGCTCGACGACGAGCCGCGAGTCCAGGCGTGCGACGACCGCCGCGTCGGGGTCGATCTCGCGCGCGGCCCGCAGGCCGGCGACCAGCCCGGAGTACTCGGCGACGTTGTTCGTGGACTCCCCCAGGTACCCGGCCCGCTCGGCGAGCACGGCACCGCTCGCGGCGTCGCGCACGAGGGCGCCCCAGCCGGCCGGCCCCGGGTTGCCCCGCGACCCGCCGTCGGCCTCGACGACCAGGCGACGACCCTGCGCCATCAGGCCGCGGCGGCGTCGTCCGGCACGCGCACGAGGATGCGGCCGCACTCCTCGCAGCGCACCACCTGGTCGGGTGCGGCAGCCTTGACCGCGGCCAGGTCGCTCGGGTTGAGCTCGAGGCGGCAGCCCTCGCAGCGGCCACCGCGCAGCGGCGCCGCGCCGAGCCCGCCGAGCTGTCCGCGCAGCCGGTCGTAGAGCGCGAGCAGGCCCGCGTCGAGCCCGTCGGCCGTGGTGGCACGCTCGGCGGCGAGGTCCCTGGCCGCGGTGTCGAGCTCGGCGAACGCGGCGTCCCGCTCGGACTCCGCCTTCTCCTTGGCGGCGACGAGCTCGGCGTGCGCCGCCTCGACCTTGGCGAGCGCCTCCTGGTGGGCCTCGAGCCGCTCCATGACCTCGAGCTGCGCCTCCTCGAGCACGCCCTGGCGCCGGGCGAGCGACTCGAGCTCGCTCACCACGGCCTGCGCGTCCTTGGCGCTCAGCGCGCCGGCGTCGAGCTTCTGCTGGTCGCGGGTCGCGCGGGCGCGCACCTGCTCGACGTCGGTCTCGGCCTTCACGAGCTCGCGCTCGAGGTCGGCGACGGCGGTGCGCGAGTCCACGAGCGAGCCGTGCAGGTCGGCGAGGCGCTCGTCGAGCTCGGCGATCGTGGCGAGCGCGGGAAGGTTCCGCCGCTTGTGCGCGAGCTGCTGGGCCCGCGTGTCGAGGGCCTGGACCTCCAGCAGGCGGCGCTGGTGCTCGGGGGGTGCAGTGACCACGGGCGGGTCCTTCCGTACAGCTCTTCAGGTGGCGGAGGTCAGCGGCCGGGGCTGGCGACCCGTGTCGTCCACGGGTCGGTGCCGAGGGTGCTCACCCTGGTGGTCACCGTACCCGGTCCGAGCCGGGTCGCGAGGTCCTCCGCGGCGTAGAGCAGCCACGGCCACTCGCTCGCGAAGTGAGCGACGTCCACGAGGAACGGGGTCCCGGCCGCACGACGGGCGGGGTCGGCCTCGAACTCCGCCCGCTCCCGCAGCTCGGACGCGGGATGGTGGCGCAGGTCGGCGGTCACGTAGACGTCGGCCGCCGCGGCACGCACCGCGTCGAACAGCGAGTCGCCCGACCCGCCGACCACGGCCACCGTGGAGACGGTCGCGTCGAGGTCGCCCGCGACGCGGACCCCTTGCGCGACGGGCGGCAGCACCTCGGCGACGCGCTCGGCGAAGGCGCGCAGCGACGTCGGCCGGGCGAGGCGCCCGACGCGGCCGATGCCGCGCGCGGCGTCCTCGGGCGCGTCGCCGTCCCGGGCGACGAGCGGGCGGCGGTCCGTGATGCCGACGAGGTCGGCGAGCGCGTCGGCGACCCCGCGCGGTGCCGCGTCGGCGTTGGTGTGCGCGACGTACAGCCCGCAGCCCCCGGTGAGCAGACGGTGCACCATCGCGCCCTTGAACGTGGTGGCCGCGACGCCGTGCACCGGCTTGAGGAACAGGGGGTGGTGGGTGACGAGCAGGTCGGCGCCCCAGCCGAGCGCCTCCTCCACGACGGCGGCGACGGGGTCGACGGCGAACGCGACCTTGCGCACGGGGGCGGCCGGGTCGCCCGCGACGAGCCCCACGGCGTCCCAGCCCTCGGCCGTGGCGGGCGGGTAGAGGTCCTCGAGGGCGGCGACGGCGACGGCCAGCGTGGGCGGTGCAGGGCTCATGCGTCGAACCCTAGCGACGTGCCGTCACTCCATGTCCTCGAGCTCCTTGCCCTTCGTCTCGGGCACGAACCGCAGCACGAAGAAGAACGACGCGAGCGCGGCGATCGTGTAGAACCCGTAGGCGAACCACAGCCCGATGTCGGCCATCGACGGGAACGTGGTGGAGATGGCGAAGTTGGCGAGCCACTGGGCGGCCGCGGCGATGCCGAGAGCCGTGCCGCGGATCTTGTTGTTGAACATCTCGCCGAGCAGGACCCACACGCCCGGGCCCCACGACATGCCGAAGAAGACGACGAACAGGTTGGCGGCCACGAGCGCGAGCGGGCCGGCGGCGCCCTCGAGCACGGGCTCGAGCTGTCCCTCGGCACCCGGCACGAGGCGCGCCTGGCTGAAGATGACCGCCATCGTGCCGAGGCTGGCGAACATGCCGACCGAGCCGATCATGAGCAGGCGCCGCCGCCCGATCTTGTCGATGAGCGCGATCGCCACGAGGGTCACCGCGATGTTGGTGATCGACGTGATAACGGTCTGCAGCAGCGCGTCCTCCTCCGAGAACCCGACCGACTGCCACAGCGTGGACGAGTAGTAGAAGATGACGTTGATCCCGACGAACTGCTGGAACACCGACAGGGCGATCCCGATGTAGACGATCGGCAGGACGCCGCCGGTGGGCCGGCGCAGGTCGGCGAGGCGGGTGTCGTGGTCGCGCAGGATCGTGCGGCGGATCTCCGAGATGCGCCTCTCGATGCCCCGCACGAGCACCATGCTCAGGACCCGGCGCGCCTCCTTCTCCTCGCCCTTGTGCACGAGGAACCGCGGCGACTCGGGGATCGTCAGCGCGAGGATGCCGTAGGCGACCGCGGGGACCACCTCGGCGAAGAACATCCAGCGCCATGCCGCGAGGCCGAAGAAGAGCTCCTCGCCCGCGCCTCCCGCCGCGGCGGCGATCGCGTAGTCCGACAGGAGCGCGACGAAGATGCCGATGACGATCGCGAGCTGCTGCAGCGAGCCGAGCCGCCCGCGGATCGACGCCGGGGCGATCTCGGCGATGTAGGCGGGCGCGATCACCGAGGCGGCACCCACGCCCAGACCGCCGAGCAGGCGCCAGAGGATCATGTCGACCGGTCCGACCGCGAACGTGGACCCGATCGCGGACAGCGTGAACGCCGCGGACGCGATCACCATGACGCGCACGCGCCCGATCCGGTCGGCCAGGCGGCCCGCGAAGTACGCGCCGACCATGCACCCGAGCAGCGCCGACGACACCACGAACCCGGTCAGGCCCGGCCCCATGCCGAAGTCCTCGCGCATCGGGGTCACGGCACCGTTGATCACCGCGGTGTCGAACCCGAACAGGAAGCCGCCGAGCGCCGCGACCGACGCCAGCTGGATCACCTTCGCCGCGTGGAACTCCCGCTCGGCGGTCCCCGCACCTGCCGTCATGGTCGTCTCCCGCTGTCGGTGTGCCGTGTCCAGGCAGGCTAAGTCGGCCCCAGGGGCGTCGCCACAGGAAGCCCGGCCGCCGTCACTTGGCGTCCGCGTAGCTGTCGACGGCGGCGACGGTCAGGGGGAACGTGACCGGGAAGTCGCCGAAGAGGAGCCGCCCGGCCTCGGCCGCCGCCTCCCGGACCTCGTGCGCGACGGCGTCCGCCAGCGCGGCCGGGGCGTGCACCACCACCTCGTCGTGGAGGAAGAAGGCGAGGTGCGGCCGGCCGGCGAACGGCTCGGGAGCGAGGCCGGGCTCGACGCCGTCGCCCGCCCCGAGTGCCCACAGCCGCCGGCGGATCGAGGCGAGCCAGCACAGCGCCCACTCGGCGGCCGTCCCCTGCACCACGAAGTTGCGCGTGAACCGCCCCCACGACCGGGTGTACGAGCGCGCGCGGGCGGCGTCGTCGTCCCCGGCCGCGTCGGCGAACGCACCCGCCTGCGCCTCGTCCCAGGCGGTGCCCGGACGCGGTGAGGAGCGGCCGAGGCGGGTGGTGACGACGCCGCCCCGCTCCCCGGTGCGCGCGGCCTCCTCCACGAGCGCGATCGCGTGCGGGAACGTCGCGGCGAGCCGCGGCAGCACCTGCGCGCTGACCCCCGTCGTGCCGCCGTACATCGCGCCGAGCATGCCGACCTTGGCCAGCTCGCGCGTCTCGACGGCTCCCGACGCCACGATCCCCGCGTACATGTCCCCCGCCTGCCCGGCGGCGGCCATCGCCTCGTCGGCGGCCATCCCGGCGAGCACACGCGGCTCGAGCTGCGCGGCGTCGGCGACCACGAGCACCCACCCGGGGTCGGCCTGGACGGCGCGGCGGACGGTCCGGGGCAGCTGCAGCGCTCCCCCGCCGCTGGACGCCCAGCGTCCGGTGACCACCCCGCCGACGACGTACTCGGTGCGGAAGCGGCCGTCGCGGACCCACTGGTCGAGCCAGTGCCACCCGTTGGCCGTGAGGAGCCGGTACAGGTTCTTGTACTCGAGGAGCGGCTCGACGACCGGGTGGTCGATCTTCTCGAGCTCCCACTTGCGCAGGCTCCGGGCACCCACCCCGGCGTACTGCATCGCCTTGAGCAGGTGCGGGTGCGAGTCGGGGTTGAGCGTCGGGGGCGCGTCGAGGGCCGCCCGGATCCGGTCCGCGAGCGCCTCCAGGCGTTCCGGCCGGCTCCCCTCCGGCGGGCGCGGCCCGAGGACCTCGGTGAGGACCGCGTCGTGCACGTCGGCGCGCCACGGCAGGCCGGCGTGGTGCATCTCGGCGGCGACGAGCGCGCCCGCCGACTCGGCGGCCAGCAGCAGGCGCAGGCGGCCCGGTCCTGGCGCCGCCTCGACCGCGGCGAGCTGGGCGGTGAGCTCGCCGACCGGGTCCGGCGCGGGCTCGTCGGGGGGCGTGGACGGGCGCCGCCGACCGTGGCCCTGCGCCGCGAGGTCGAACAGGGCGTCGGCCTGCGGCGCCCGCCGCTCGGCCGCGAGATCCTGGCCCGCGGGCGCGGGCTCCATGGCGTCCCACGGGCCCGGCGGGGCGGTCGCGAGCGGTGACTGCGCCGTGAGCGCGGAGCCGCGCAGGATCCGGTGCGCGAGCCGCAGGTCGTGCGCGCGGTCCACCCGGACGCCCGCGCGCAGCAGCTGCGGGTACCAGCGGTTGGTGTCGTCCCAGGTCCAGCGCGGCGGCGCCGCGCCGCGCGCCCGGGCCTCCTCCTCGCGACGCGTCACGACGGCGGCCACCTCGTCGTCGGAGGCCGTGCGCGCGTCGTCGGCCGTGCCACCCGCCGGGATCCCGCCGTCGGGCACCGCGAGCACGCGGACGCGGCCCGCCGGCGCGCGGGTCAGGAGCAGGTGCACGGGCTCATCCTGCCCTGCGGGTGCGACAGGCGTCGGCACGGCGGCGCACCCGTCCGCGTGGTGGGTGTCGGACGGGGCCGCTAGCGTGCGTGTCCGTGCCCGACGCCGCCACCTCGCTCCATCGCACGACGACCGACCGGCTCGCGCTGACCGCCGTCGGCCCGGCCGACCTCGACGCGCTCTACGCACTGCACACGGACGAGCGCGTGTGGACCCACTTCCCCGCGGGACGGCACGCGGACCGGGCGCGCACCGAGAGCGACCTCGCCGAGTGGATCGCCGACTGGGAGCGCGACGGGATCGGCTACTGGACGGTGCGATGGCGCGACGACGACACCTTCGTGGGCGCGGGGGGCGTGCGGCTGCGGCCGGCGGGCGTCCTCAACCTCTACTACCGGCTCGTGCCCGAGCAGCAGGGCCAGGGCCTCGCGACCGAGCTGGCGCGCGGGGCGCTCGACGCCGCCGGGCGCCTCCTGCCCGACG
The DNA here is from genome assembly GCA_031181105.1 of Isoptericola sp. Taxonomy (GTDB): domain Bacteria; phylum Actinomycetota; class Actinomycetes; order Actinomycetales; family Cellulomonadaceae; genus Isoptericola. Next base: position 8,114 of record JAPSLD010000030.1, read on the forward strand.
TGCCCGTGACGGCCTTCCTGCTCGAGCACAACGCCGGCTCCAAGGCGACCGCCGAGCGGGTCGGGCTCACGATGGTGTGGCGCGGGCCGGACGCCGGGAACCCCGACCCCGACGCCGTCCGGCTGGTCTACGCCGACCGGCCGCTGCCCGACGACGTCCTCGACGGGCTGGTGCGCGCGTGACGCTCGCCCACGGTGACGTCCGAGGTCACGTAGGCCACACGTAGGCCGCACGTAGGTCACGGTCGACGGGTCCGACCCCGGGAGCCGTCCTCACAGGAGGCCGTGCTCGAACGCGAACGCGCTCGCTGCCGTGCGGGACCCGACGTCGAGCTTGACGAAGATGTTCGACAGGTGGCGCGCGACGGTCTTCTCGGACAGGTTCAGCTCGGCGGCGACCCGGGAGTTGGACAGACCCGCGGCGACGAGACGGAGCACCTCCACCTCTCGCCGGCTGAGCCCTCCCGGCACGATGTCCGAGCCGAGCAGCCGCGCGCAGGCGCGCTCCGCCGGTCGTGCCCCGAGGCGCGCGAACGTCTCGCGCGCCGAGGCCAGCTCGGCACGCGCTCCCTCCTCGTCACCCAGGGCGCGCCGGGCGCGACCCAGCACCGTGCGGCACCGCGCGACGTCGTACGCCGCGGACAGCGTGGTCCAGGCCGCGACGGCGCGGCGCGCGGCCTGCGCGGCGCTCGCCGGGTCGCCGCGGGCCAGCGCGACCTCGGCGAGGCCGAAGCCGGCCGCTCCGCGCAGGGCAGGACTCTCGAACCGGGCGGCGAGTTGCGCGAGCTCGTCCGCGAGCGGCGCCGCGTCGTCGAGCGCTCCGGCGGCCACGAGCACCTCGACGGCGACCGGCAGCACGCGGACGCGCGAGACGGGGTCGTGCGCCTCGTCGAGCCGGCCCCGCACGGCCAGCACCGCGGCCGCGGTCCGCCCCTCGGCCAGCCACAGCAGTGCACGGCCGAGCGGCGCGGCGTCGCTCGAGGCCGCCGCGGCGTCGTACGCCTCCCTGGCGCGGCGGTGCTCGCCGAGGATGCGCAGGACGTCGCCCCGCTCCTGCAGCGCGAGCGCGACCGCCGGGTTCCCGCCCTCCGCCGCGTACCGCCGGACCGCGAGCTCGAGCTCGTCGAGCGCGCTCGCGAACGCACCGTGCAGGCGCAGGAGCTGGCCGCGGTGCACCGCGCACTGCCCGGTGAACGCGACCAGGCCCGGCTGCTCGGCGCACCACGTCGTGAGCGCGCGCGTCCACTGCGCCACCCGACCGTAGTCGTCCATCCATGTGCAGGCCTCGATCATCGAGCAGTACACGATGCCCGCGACCACGGGCGAGACCTCGCCGGCCACGATCCCGACCATGGCCTCGTCCATGAGGCGCACACCATCGGCGGCCTCGCCGAGGTCGGCGAGCAGGCGCCCTTCGGCGTTGAGCCCGAGCGCGACGAGGTCGCCGTCGCCATGGCGGCGCCCGGTCTCGGCGACCTGACGGGCGACGTCGAGGGCCGCCGCGCGGTCACCCTGGCCGACGAGCCGGAACATGTGCAGCACCAGCACGTGGCCGCGCTCGACGACGTCCCCGTCGACCTGCTCGAGCAGCCGCTCGGCGCGGCCGACCCAGCCTCCCGCCACCGCGTGCTCGCCGCCGAGCGCCAGGACGAGCGCGAGCAGCGCCGCCGCACGCACGGCCGCGAGCACGTCCCCGCCGTCGGACGCCGACTGGTAGGCCCGCTGCAGCGCCTGCACGCAGTCGTTGCGCCGGCCGAGCAGGAACGCCGTCGTCGCGAGCGCCACGAAGTCGTCCGCCCGCAGCGGGTCGGCACCCTCGCCGCCGGCGTCCATCTCGGACAGCGCGCGGTAGGCCGCGACCCACTCGTGACGCTCGAACGCCTCGCGGGCACGCCGCAGGTCTTCGACGACGCCCATCGTCATCACCTCTCGCGTCCGACGATAGGCGCGTCCGATAGGCGCGTCCGCCGTCGACGGGGCGACGCCCTGCGGGCGTCACCGGCCGACGAGGACCCGCTCGTGCGACCCCGCCCGCGCGGCGATGCGACGGGCGACGTGCTCCGCGTCGCGCCCGACGCCCGGAAGCACCGTGGAGCTCATCGAGTACTGGAACGCGAGCCCGCAGAAGTACAGGCCGGGCTCGCGCTCGCAGACGCCTCGGTACTCGAGCGGCCAGCCGTCGTCACCGAGCACGGGCAGATCGATCCAGTCGAAGGCCTGCCGGAAGCCCGTGCACCAGACGACGTTCGCCACGTCGAGCACGCGGCCGTCGTCGAGCCGTGGTCGGCCGTCCGAGATGCCGACCACCCGGGCCTCCACACGCTCGACGCCCCGCTCGGCGAGGTGCCTGCGCTTGACACGCACCATCGGGCCGCCGTGCTGGCGCACGTGGGACATCATCCGGCGCCCCGCGGGGTTCCGCCGGGTGAGGACGTGCCGCCAGGCGAACATCATGAGCGGCAGCGCGACGCGGAGCGCGCGGGACTCCCACGAGACAGGGATCTGGCCGCGGTCGCGGCCCGCGAGGATCGTCGGACGCTCGGCCCCGACCTCGTAGGCGATGTCGCACCCCGAGTGCGCCGCTCCCACGACCAGCGTCACGCCCGGGGCGAGCTGTGCCGGTCGTCGGTACTCGCTCGAGTGCAGCTGCCGGATGCCGGGGTCGAGGTGAGCCGCGGCGTCGGGCACGTGCGGCGTGCGGCCGAAGGTTCCGGTCGCGACGACGACGTTCCGGCACGTGACGGTGTCCGCGCCGAGGGTGGCCACGAAGCCGGTCCCCGCGGAGGCCCGCGTCAGGCGGCTCACCCTGACGCCGGTGCGCACGGGCAGGCCGTGGTGCACGGCGTAGCGCTCGAGGTAGTCGGCGACGTCGTCCTTGCTCGGGAACGACCAGGGGTCGCCAGGGAAGGGCAGCCCGGGCAAGCTGCTCATCTTGACCGGCGTGTAGAGGCGCAGGCTGTCGTAGTGAGAGCGCCAGCCGTCGCCGACGCGGTCCACGGCGTCGACGACGAGGCACTCGCGGCCCAGCCGCTGCAGGTGGTAGGCCGTCGCGAGCCCGGCCTGGCCGGCGCCCACGACGAGGGTCTCGACGCTCTGGGTGGTCATGTCGCACCTCCTCGGTTCACTCGACCGTAGGAGCGGGCGCGGGGCGCGGGCATCGCGGTTCCTGCCCATCTCGCCGGACGGATGGGTGGGTAGAACGACCCACCCGGCGCTCCGTGTCCCGAGGACGGCGGCGTCACCTAGCCAGGGTCAGCGGCGACCGCGCCGGAGAACCGTCTCGTCGAGCCACGCACGGACGGTCTTGGCCTGCGGAAGTATCTCGCGGGCGGTCTGCGTCGACATGTCGAACCGGGCGGTGCGCAGCCACCGCCACATGGTCGTCAGGTCAGTCCCGGCGAAGCGCTCGAAGAGCGCGAGCGGCATGGGGATCCCCCGCGGCGGGCGCCCTGTCACGTCCTCCCAGGCGGCCCGGCACTCGTCGATCGACCGCACGTCGGAGGCGAGGCCGAGGACGGCGCCCGTCCATCGCGCCGGGTCGGCGAAGACGCGGGCGGCGATCGCCCCGAGGTCGTCGACGCAGAGCCAGCCGACGGGCCGGTCCGAGCCCATGAGCCTCGGCATGACGTGCCAGACGCCGACGCTCGGGTAGTAGCCCCGGTCCGTCATGAGCTCCATGAACGCCATGGGACGCAGCACGGTCAGCGGCACGCGGAGCTCCCGGAAGCGGGCGGCGACGACGAGCTTGGAGTCCCACGAGCCGACTCCCGTGCGGACGTCGCCCACTCCTGCCGCGCCGTACACCACGTGGCTGATGCCGGCGTCCGCGGCCGCCCGGGCGACGTTGCGCCCTTGCCGGATCTCCGCGTCGATGCTGCTCGTCATCGGGTTCTGGACGTTGAAGACGCCGTACGCGTCGCGGAACGCCGGGCGCAGCGACTCGACGTCCTCCGTGTCGACGCGGACCACCTGTGCACCGGCCTCACGCAGGCGCCGGGCAGCAGGACGCGAGGGATGGCGCGTCAGCGCGCGGACACGCCAGCCGTCGTGCAGCAGATGGCGCACGACCGCCGAACCCTGACGTCCGGTCGCTCCCACGACGGCCACCACGTCGTCCCACGCGGAGGACATGTCTCACTATGGCACCGGCGTCAGGGCTCGGTCGGGACTCGTGTCGATCTCCGCGTCCTCGAGCGCGGCGACGCGGGCCGACGGACCTACACGTCGCGGCGCCGGAAGATCGTCGCGGCCAGCGCGAGCATGAGCACCATCCAGGCCACCACCCAGGTCAGGTACGCGGGCGTCAGCGGCGCCTGGGACAGGAAGGGGTGGCCGACCATCGCGTCGGCCGCCCGGCCGAGCAGGCCCGGGTCCTGGAAGGCGTTCATCGCACCACGCCACAGCCCGTCGGTGGGCAGCACGATCCGGGAGACGGTCCCGACGCGCGCGAGCGCGTCGTTCTGGAGCATGTCCGCGATCGTCGCGACGACGCCGGCCACCCACGTGGCGCCGAAGATGCCCACGGCGACCATGCCGGACGCCATGGGCGAGATGACCGTGGACAGCAGGAGGGCCAGGGTCAGCAGCACGGTGGTCTGGGCGGCCAGGAGTGCCAGGCCGGCCGCCGCGTTCGGCGGCCAGTAGCCCACGGTGGCCAGCACGACGAGCAGGTGCGCGAGGCCTGCCAGCGTCACGAAGCCGCTGCCGAAGGCGGCGAGACCGAGCCACTTGCCCACCAGGACGTCCGAGCGACGGACCGGGCGGGCCAGGATCGACAGGGCCATGCCCGACTCGATCTCGCCGGCCAGGGTCGGTCCGGCGAGGAAGGCGGTGCCGAGCGCGGCGATCAGGCTCAGGCCGAACATCACGAGGTTGAGGACCACGGACGAGGCGAGCATCGCCTCGCCGGTCGTCAGCCCGGAGAACTCGGCGTCGATCCGGGAGAACCCGAACGCCGTGATCCCGAGCAGCACGACGGTCAGGCCGAGCAGCGCGCGCAGCACGCGCCGGCGCGACGCCTCGCGGATCGTGAGTGCAGCGACGGTGAGCACGATGCGTGGCGTCATCGCTGCGCCCCTTCCCGACCGGTGCGCAGGATCCCGAGCAGACGGTCCTCCAGGCTCATGCGGCGCGGTTCGACGGCGTGGACCCGGACCCCGAGCGTGACGAGGTCGGAGACGAGCTGCGGCACGGCCGCGAGATCTCCCTCGTCGGCGAGGGTGACGGTGAAGGAGCCGTTCTCGTGCTCGACGCGGCCGGCGGCGGCGAGCCGCCGCAGGGCGTCGGGTCCGACGTCGTCGAGGTGCAGGTGCACCCGGTGCCCACCGAGCAGCTCGGTCAGCGTCCCGTGGGCCGCGACGCGGCCCCGGTCGAGGATGACGGCCCGGTCGCACACGCGCTCGACCTCGCCCAGCAGGTGCGAGTTGAGCAGCACCGCGACCCCGCGCTCCTTGAGCGCGACGAGGATGTCGCGGACGTCGGCGCGGCCCACGGGGTCGAGGGCGCTGGTGGGTTCGTCGAGGACGACGAGCTCCGGGTCGGCCACGAGCGCGACGGCGAGGCCGAGCCGCTGCTGCATGCCCTTGGAGAAGCTGCCGACGCGCCCGGAGGACCGGTCGGAGAGGCCGACCCAGGCGAGGCACTCGCGGCGGCGGGCGGCCGGCACGTGCGCTCCGGAGAGCCGCACGTGCAGGTCCAGCACCTCCTCGGCGGTGAGCCAGGGCTGGTAGCGGAACAGCTCGGGCAGGTACCCCACGCGGGCTCGCGCCCTGGGGTGGTCGGCGGGCTCCCCGAGCAGCAGCACGTCGCCGGCGTCGGGGCTGACCAGGCCGAGGAGCATCTTGATGACGCTCGTCTTGCCGGCACCGTTCGGGCCGAGCAGGCCGACCACCTCGCCGCGACCGACGGTGAACGAGACCCCGTCGACGGCGGTCCGCTTCCCGTAGCGCTTGGCAAGGCCGGAGCACCACAGCGCCGGGGACGCCGGCAGGTCGAGCTCCTGGTCGACGTCGGCGGGGCGGTCCGCGGGTCGCGCCTTCGGGCGGAGACTCAGCGGGCCCACGTCAGGACCTCCTCGGTGGCGCGTGGTGCCGGGAAGGACCTGTCGCCGAACAGGACGCGGCCGGCGGCGGCCTGCCCCACCGGCGTCCTCAGGAGCGCGAACGCTCGCCCGGCCGCCTCGGGCGTGCTCGGCCGCGCGAGCCCGTGGCGCATCAGCAGCCGGCCGCGGAAGCGCGCCCGCAGCGCGGCGCCGTCGTAGCGGCGGAGCGGCTCGGACGTCCCGGCGCGCAGGGCGTCGTCGAGGGTGGACGCCGCGTACTCCGACAGCCGCAGGCACGGGTCGAGCCCGCCGGCGGTGAGCGGGGAGACCGCGCCGGCCGCGTCCCCGACCAGGAGCCCGCGCGGGCAGGCGATGCGGCGCAGGATCCCACCGACGGGGATCGGGCCGCCGCGGCGCTCGACCGCGTCGGGGCGGTGGCCCGCCGGGAGGCCGGGCGCCGCGGCACGGAACCGCGACAACGCGTCACGCAGGCCCGCGGGGAACCGGTTCTGGTACCCGGCCACCCCGACGTGGGCCTGGTGCCCGTCGTTGACGACCCACGCCAGGTAGCCGGGCGCCAGCGTCGGGTCGACGACGCAGTGGAACGTCGGCTCGTCGTGGGTGGCCGGGACCGCGAACACCTCTTCCGCGCCGACGAGCAGGTGCCGGTTGCGGTCCAGCCCGAGCGTGGACGCCACCCGCGAGTGCGCGCCGTCGGCACCGACGACGTACCGCGCCCGCACGCGCCGCGGCCCGTCCGGGCCGACGACGACGTAGCCGCCGTCGACCGGACCCGCGTAGCGCGTCCCGAGCAGGATCTGCGCCCCGGCGTCGACGGCGCGGGCCGCCGCGGCGAGGTAGAGCGGGCCCATGTCCGCGACCCGGAACTCGTCGCGCGGGCTCGTCAGGGCGACGGGCCGACGGCGGTCGGGCGGGTAGAGCACGACCCTCCGGATCGCCGGGCCCAGGCAGTCGGCCGGCAGCGCGAAGTCGTCGAGCGTGCGGCGCACGAAGATGCCGGTCGTGCGGATGGTGGTGGTCAGGCTCGAGCGCCGGTCGACGAGCAGGACGGCGTGACCGCGCCGGGCCAGGAGCGTGGCGGTGTGCAGGCCGGCGAGCCCGGCGCCCACCACGAGCGCGTCGACCACGGTCGAGGGTTTGCGGACGCGCCGCGTCACCGACCGCAGGGCATCCTCCGTGGCGGGCGGGGTCACTGCAGACCCCGGGCGACGGCGAGGACCTCGTCGGCGCTCAGGGAGCCGGCGACCGCGGTGATCGTGCCGCCGTCGACCCAGACGACGCCCGAGACGGTCCGGTCGCGCGACGTCACCACCGTGGCCGGCAGGCCGCCGACGTCCGCCGACGTGGTGCTCGCCTCGTCGGCGGGCACCAGCAGCGGGAGCGTCGAGCCGTCGCCGGTGAGCGTGCGCAGCTGGGCAGCGACGTCCTCCGGCACCCCCGGCAGCGCGAGGATGTAGTCGCGTGCGGTCGCGAAGGGCACGCCCGTCGAGTCGACCGTCGGCGCCACCGCGCGTGCGACGACGAGCCCGGGCAGCCCGCTGCTGCTCTCCCAGACGGCGGCGACGGCCGGCCCGCCCGCGACGCGGAACTGCGAGCCCTCGAGCCCGTCGGGCGCCGGCGGCGCGACGCCGCCCGCGTCGGCGGCGGCCCGGCGCGCGTCCGCCTCGCGGAACGTGAACACCAGGCCCGCCTCGTCGACCGCCCGGAAGGTCGGCTCGCCCTCGACGCCGCGCGGCAGCGCGTCGACGCGCGGCAGCTCCAGGCCGGTCGCGCGCTCGGCGGACGTGGCGTCCTCCGGTTCGAGCAGCTCCGGCGGGTCGACGACGTCGACGTCGCCGTAGCTCTCGAGGTCGGGCATCTCGGCCAGGCCGGCCAGGTCCGCGCGGGTGACCTCGACCGGAGCGACCTCCTCGGTGCGGAAGATCTCGAACCAGCTGGTGGCGGCGGCGACGCTCCCGCCGACCAGCACCGCGCCCACCACGGCGGCGGCGACCAGCGGTCGGCGGTTCACCGCGGCCCGGCGCGGCGTGGCGGACGGCCGTGCGGCCGACGCCGGAGCCGAGCCGAGGGCGTGGGACAGACGGCGCCACGACACGTCGGTGTCCGGGGTCGGCGGCGTCGCGGCCAGGACCGTCTCGGCGAACCTGGCGTCGTCGCGGGCGGCCGCCGCACGGGAACGGCATGCGGGGCAGGCGGCGAGGTGCTCGCGGCTGCCGCGGGAGACGCCGTCGGGCTCGTCGGCGAGACGGCGCAGGGTGCCGTCAGTCAGGTGGGGCATGTCGATCCAGCTCCTTGCGTAGGGCGGACTCGGCGCGGCGCAGGGTCGTGCCGACGCTGGTGGGAGAGATGCCGAGGACGTTCGCCACCTCGGCGTAGGTCAGGCCGCTGTGGCGCAGGACGAGAGCGACGGCCTGGCGGCGCGGGAGCCGCGAGAGCGCGGCCCGCACCTGGCGGGCCGCGTCCCGGGCGACGACCGTCTCGGCGACGTCTGGCGACGTCGCCCGGCCGTCGTCGGACCGCAGCTCCCGGGCGGACCGGCGACGGCCCGAGCGCAGCCTGTTCAGGGCGGTGTGCGCCGCGGCGGCGGCGAGCCAGGCCGGCGCGCGCTGCGCCGGGACCGACGTCCGCGCGAGGTCGAGGAAGACCTCCTGGGCGACGTCCTCGGCCTCGTACGACGAACCCAGGACGCGCGCCGCGACCGCCACGACCCGCGGGTAGGTGGCCCGGAAGATCTCCTCGAGGTCAGCACGGACCGCGTCCGGCGAGCCGGTGTCCCGTGAGGCGGGGACCGCCGGCACGTCCGAGCGCACGTCCGGCTCGATGATCGCCATGTCTGTGAGGCACCGCCGGCGGCCCGTGTGTGACATGACGGTCCACCTCCGGTCCTGTGCTGGTGCGCGGTACTCGACCCCGCGCTGCTGACCGATCGACTATCGCTGCGGATCTATCGTTTGTCAATAGATCGACACTGCCCCCCTCCACGCAGCGACCCTAGCAGCGCTAGGTATTGCCGTCACCGCTCCGTACGGTGCGCCCTACGGGGCGACCGATTGACATTCGATAGGCTCCGCCCATGACGAAGACTCACCGCGTCGTCGGGCCGCTCCGGGTCCTGCTTGTCCTGCTGTTCGGCGCGCTCGTCGTCGGGCAGGTCGTGTCCGTGCCCGGCGAGCTCGCCCAGATGGCGCAGGAGTCGCCCGACCGCGCGCACCTCCGGTGGCCGCTCACGGCCCTCGGTGTGCTGGTCCTCCTGTGCGTCCAGGTCGTGATCGTGTCCACCTGGAACCTCCTCACCCTCGTGAAGGAGGACCGGATCTTCAGCGAACGGTCCCAGGTCTGGGTCGACGCGATCATGTGGGCCGTCGGGGTCGCCTGGCTGCTGGTCCTCGGCCTCTTCGTCGTCGTCGGCCTGAACGCGGCCGACCCCGCGGGGATCCTGCTCCTCGGCACCGTCCTCATGGTGGGGGCGGTGTTCGGGCTTCTCCTCGTCGTGATGCGCGCCCTGCTGCGTCGCGCGACGACGCTGCGGACCGACCTCGAGGGGGTGATCTGAGTGGCGATCGTCGTGCGGCTCGACGTCGAGCTGGCCAAGCGGAAGATGAGCGTCGGGGAGTTCGCCGAGCGGGTCGGCCTCACCCCGGCGAACGTGGCCGTGCTCAAGAACGGCCGCGCCAAGGCCGTGCGGTTCAGCACGCTCGACGCCATCTGCCGGGTCCTGGAGTGCCAGCCCGGCGACGTGCTCGAGTGGGTCGACGACTCCCCCGGAGAGTCGTAGAGGGCATCGGCAGCGCCCGCGGAGCCACGGGTCTTGCCAGTTATCAGATATCTGACTACTGTCCACAGCATTGCAACGGCGCAAACGTCTGGAGGACGGATCATGCGGATCATCCACCGCGCCGCGCGACGCACGCTCGCGCTGGGAACGGCACTCGTCGCCACCACGGCACTCGCCGGTTGCGGCGCCCTCGGCGGAAGTCCCGGGGACGGCGGCGGCGACGCCGGGGCCGACGGCGGAAGCGGCGCCGAGGGCGACGGGGTCATCACCTTCTGGCACTACTACGGAGAACCCCACGGCATCCCTTTGGAGGAGACCCTCGCGAGGTACAGCGAGGAGACGGGCGTCGAGGTCGAGCCGCGGTTCATCCCGTTCGACGACTTCAACCGCACGCTGCAGCAGTCGGCCGCCGCGGGCGAGCTGCCCGACGTCGCGCTCATCAACGCGTTCGACACCGGGCAGATGGCCGACGCCGGCATCATCGAGGACATCAGCTCGTACGTCGACGAGTGGGGCGAGCAGGACGCCTACTACCCCACCGGCTGGGAGACGGGCCAGGTCGACGGCGCCACCTACGGCATCCCCCACCTCGCCGACGACTACGCCGTGTACGTGAACGAGGACATCCTCGCCGAGGCCGGCGTCGCGGTCCCCACGACGTGGGACGAGATGGAGGAGGCCGCGGCGCAGGTCGCCTCGAGCGGTGC
>JAPSLD010000031.1:0-696 GCA_031181105.1 Isoptericola sp.
GCGGCGTTCCTCGCCGGCTACCTCGCCGCCGGCTACTCGGAGGCCGGCAAGGTCGGCACCTTCGGCGGCCAGCCCTTCCCGACCGTCACGATCTTCATGGACGGCTTCAAGCAGGGCGTCGAGCACTACAACGAGGTCAACGGCGCGAACGTCGAGGTCGTCGGCTACACCGGTGGCGAGGACGGCTCGTTCACGGGCGGCTTCGAGGCCAACGAGACGGCCAAGACGACCGCGCAGAACATCATCGACCAGGGCGTGGACGTGATCCTGCCGGTCGGGGGGCCGATCTACCAGTCGGCGATCGCCGCGATCCAGGACTCGGGCCGCGACATCGCGCTCGTCGGGGTCGACGCGGACTTCTACGAGACCGACCCGTCGACGCAGCCCTACGTGCTGACCTCCATCCTCAAGAAGATGGACGTCTCGACGTACGAGGCCGTGCTCTCCTCGGGCAACGGCGAGTTCGACGCCGAGCCCTACGTGGGCACGCTCGAGAACGGCGGCGTGGACCTCGCCCCGCTGCACGACTTCGAGGACAAGGTCGACCCCGCGCTGGTCGAGGAGGTCGAGGCCCTCAAGCAGCAGATCGTCTCGGGCGAGATCGAGGTCACCTCGTACCTCGCCGAGTGATCGGGTCCACGACCCGAGGGTGAACGACGTCGGCGGGGGGGGGGGGGGGGGGGCGCGGGGCCCCCC
>JAPSLD010000031.1:706-18612 GCA_031181105.1 Isoptericola sp.
GCCGCGACCTACGTCCTAGGCTGACCGCGACGGTGCGCGTCGCGAGGAAGGCGGACCACGCCATGAGGCTCGAGCTGCGAGGCATCACCAAGCGCTTCGGGGCGCTCGTCGCCAACGACCACATCGACCTCGTGGTCGAGCCGGGTGAGGTCCACTGCCTGCTCGGCGAGAACGGTGCCGGCAAGTCCACGCTGATGAACGTCCTGTACGGCCTGTACACGGCCGACGAGGGCGAGATCCTGCTCGACGGCGAGGCCCGGCGCTTCGACGGCCCGGGCGACGCGATGGCCGCCGGGATCGGGATGGTGCACCAGCACTTCATGCTCGTGCCCGTCTTCACGGTCGCCGAGAACGTCATGCTGGGCCACGAGTCGACCCGGGCGGGCGGCGTCCTCGACATCGAGTCGGCGCGCGAGAAGGTGCGCGAGATCTCCGCACGGTTCGGCTTCCACGTGGACCCCGACGCCGTCGTCGAGGACCTTCCCGTGGGCGTCCAGCAGCGCGTCGAGATCATCAAGGCGCTGAGCCGCGACGCCGACGTCCTGGTGCTCGACGAGCCGACGGCGGTGCTGACGCCCCAGGAGACCGACGAGCTCATGGGCATCATGCGCCAGCTGCGCGACGACGGCGCGGCCATCGTGTTCATCACCCACAAGCTGCGCGAGGTCCGCGCCGTGGCCGACCGCATCACCGTGATCCGCCACGGCAAGGTCGTCGGCGAGGCCAGCGCGACGGCGACGGACGCCGAGCTCGCCTCGCTCATGGTGGGCCGCGCCGTCGAGCTCACCGTGCGCAAGGACGCGCCCGCGCTGGGGGACAACGCGCTCGAGGTGCGCGACCTCGTGGTGCGGTCGTCCGAGGGTCAGGCGCTCGTCGACGGCGTGAGCTTCACGGTGCGCGGCGGCGAGGTGCTCGCGGTGGCGGGCGTGCAGGGCAACGGCCAGACCGAGCTCACCGAGGCGCTCCTGGGCCTGCAGGAGTCGGTGCGCGGCAGCGTGCGGCTCGACGGCGCCGAGCTCGTCGGGCGCTCGGTGCGCCAGATCCTCGACGCGGGCGTCGGCTTCGTGCCCGAGGACCGGACCGAGCACGGCCTGGTCCGCGAGTTCACCATCGCCGAGAACCTCATCCTCGACCGGACCGCCGGCCCGCCGTTCGTCCGGGCCGGGTCGCTGCAGCTCGCCGCCCGCGACGAGTTCGCCCGCGAGAAGGTCGCGGAGTTCGACGTGCGCACCCAGGGCATCGACGTGCCGGTGGGCCGGCTGTCGGGCGGCAACCAGCAGAAGGTCGTCCTGGCGCGCGAGCTCTCGCGCGAGCTGCGCCTGCTCGTGGCGGCGCAGCCGACGCGCGGCGTCGACGTCGGCTCGATCGAGTTCATCCACAAGCGGATCGTCGAGACGCGCGACGCGGGCGTCCCGGTCGTCGTCGTCTCGACCGAGCTCGACGAGGCCGTGGCGCTCGCCGACCGGATCATGGTCATGTACCGCGGCAGGGTCGTGGGCATCGTGCCGTCGACCACCCCGCGCGACACCCTGGGCCTGATGATGGCGGGGATCGCGCCCGAGAGCGAAGGAGACGCCGCGTGAGCGCGCAGACGCCCGGCCCGCGGGGGCCGGAGAACCCGCTCGACGAGGCGCTCGAGACGGCCGACCCCGCGGCCGAGCCGGGGCTGGTCGAGGAGCTCGAGCAGGAGCGGGCCCGGGAGCGCGCGGACCTCGCCGAGGACACGGGGGACCGGTGGCGCGACGCGATGCGCCACGTGGTCTCCGGCGGCTGGGTCGTCTCGGTCGGGGCGATCGTCCTGGCCGTGCTCGCCGGCTCGGTGATGATCGTGCTCACCGACGAGCGGGTGCAGGAGACCGCCGGGTACTTCTTCGCCCGGCCGACCGACATGCTCGCCGCCGCGGGCGACGCCGTCGGCGGCGCCTACTCGGCGCTGTTCCGGGGCGCGGTCTACAACTACCAGGCCGACACCTTCGCGGCGGCGATCCGCCCGCTGACGCAGACGCTGACCAACGCCGCGCCGCTCGTCGCCGCCGGCCTCGGCGTCGCGCTCGCGTTCCGCGCGGGGCTGTTCAACATCGGCGGCCAGGGGCAGATGCTCATGGCGGCGACGGCCGCCGGGTGGATCGGCTTCGGCGTGACCGGCCTCCCGTTCCCGCTGCACCTGCTGCTCGCCCTCGTCGCCGGCGTCCTCGCCGGCGGCCTGTGGGCGGGGATCGCGGGCTTCCTCAAGGCCCGGACCGGGGCGCACGAGGTCATCGTGACGATCATGCTGAACTACGTCGCGTTCTACCTGGTGTCCTACCTCCTCGCGACGCCCGGCCTGCTCCAGGCGCCCGGCTCGGCGAACCCCAAGACGCCGCCCATGCGCGAGTCGGCGATCCTGCCGCCGCTGCTCGGCGGCCAGTTCCCCCTGCACTGGGGCTTCGTCCTCTCGCTGCTCGCCGTGGCGCTCGTGTGGTGGCTGCTCAACCGCTCGAGCCTCGGCTTCGCGTTCCGCGCCGTGGGGGAGAACCCCAAGGCGGCGCGCGTCGCCGGCATCGACGTGCCCCGCACGACCGTGTCGGTCATGCTCGTCGCGGGCGCGCTCGTCGGGCTCGCGGGCGTGCAGCAGGTCCTCGGCACGGTGACGACCGGGTTCAGCTCGGACATCGACGCCGGGATCGGGTTCGACGCCATCACCGTGGCCCTCCTGGGCGGGTCGAACCCCTGGGGCGTGCTCGCCGCGGGCACCCTGTTCGGCGGCTTCAAGGCCGGCGGCTCGGCGATGCAGGCCGCCGAGGGGATCCCGATCGAGATCGTCCTGGTGGTCCAGTCGCTCATCGTGCTGTTCATCGCCGCCCCGCCCCTGGTGCGCGCGATCTTCCGGCTGCCCCAGCCCGCGACCCGCAGGCGGCGCACACCGCCGGTCCGCTCGACCGCCACGACCACGGAGGGACAGGCATGACCGCCACGACCGTCGACGGCGCCCCGGTCTCGGCGGCGGCGGGGCCGCGCGCGGTCCGTACCGTCACCTGGAAGACCGTGACGGTCCTGGCCGTCGTCCTGGCCCTGTACGCGCTCCTGCTGCTGCTCGCGCCGCACGAGGGCGCCGCCCGGTTCCGGCTCTCGACGGACCGAGACCTGTTCGTCCTGCCGACGCTCGAGCTGCCCGCCCTCACGACGGCCTGGGTCTGCGCGGCGGTCGCGCTCGCCGTGGTCGGGCTCGCCGTGGCGCGCACGCGCGGCGGGCGGCGGGTCCCGGTGTGGGCCACCGCGCTGTACGCCGCCGCGCTGCTCGTCGGGTTCCTCGCGTGGGCCGCCGCCGGCAGCCCGCGCGACCTGTCGGTCGTCGGCCTGCTCAGCGGCGCCGTCGTGCTGTGCGTCCCGATCGTCTACGGGGCGCTCGGCGGCGTCATCGGCGAGCGCGCGGGCGTCGTGAACATCGCGATCGAGGGCCAGCTGCTCGCGGGGGCCTTCACCGCGGCCGTCGTCGGGTCCCTCACGGACAGCCCGTGGGCCGGCCTGCTCGCCGCCGTGCTCGCCAGCACGCTGGTCGCGCTCGTGCTCGGCATGTTCGCCATCACGTACAAGGTCAACCAGGTCATCGTGGGCGTCGTGCTCAACGTGCTCGTCATCGGCCTGACCAGCTTCCTGTACTCGCAGGTGCTGGTGCCCGGCGCCGAGACGCTCAACTCCACGACGCGGTTCGCCCGGATCCCGGTCCCGTTCCTCGAGCGCATCCCGCTCGTCGGGCCCGTGCTGTTCAACCAGACGATCGTCGTCTACCTCATGTTCGTCATGGTGGCCGTCGTGTGGTTCGCCCTGTACCGCACGCGCTGGGGACTGCGGGTCCGCGCCGTGGGGGAGCACCCCAAGGCCGCGGACACGGTCGGCATCGACGTGGTCCGCACCCGCTACCGGGCCGTCCTGACCGCCGGCGCGGTGGCCGGGCTCGGCGGCGCCTTCTACACCGTGGTGTCGATCAACCAGTTCAACCGCGAGATGACCGCGGGTGCGGGGTTCATCGCCCTCGCCGCCGTCATCTTCGGCAAGTGGGACCCGGTGCGCGCGGCGCTCGCCGGCCTGCTGTTCGGGTTCGCGACGAACCTGCAGAACGTGCTGTCCGTCGTCGGCTCGCCCGTGCCGAGCCAGTTCATGCTCATGCTGCCGTACGTGGTCACGCTGCTCGCGGTGGCCGGGCTGGTGGGCCGCTCGCGCGCGCCCGCCGCCGACGGCGTGCCCTACACCAAGGAGTGACCGTGACCGTGCCGGACCCCGGGACGCAGCCCGGCGGCGAGGTCGACTGGGACGCGCTGCGCGCCGCCGCGCGCGACGTCGTGACGCGTGCCTACGTGCCGTACTCGAAGTTCCCGGTCGGCGCCGCCGCCCTGGTCGACGACGGCCGCGTCGTCGTCGGCTGCAACGTCGAGAACGCGGCCTACGGCGTGACGCTGTGCGCCGAGTGCTCGCTCGTGTCCGCGCTCGTCGTGGGCGGCGGCGGGCGGCTCGTGGCCTTCACGTGCGTGGACCGCCACGGTGAGGTCCTCATGCCGTGCGGACGGTGCCGGCAGCTCCTGTGGGAGCACGGCGGGCCGGAGCTGCTGGTCGAGACGGTGCGCGGCGTCGTGCCGATGACGGCCGTGCTGCCCGACGCGTTCGACGTCCACGACCTGGAGAGCCGATGACCGCCACGCCAGCACCGCCCCCCGAGCCCGCCACGCCCGTCGCCGAGCCGTTCGACGCCGTCGACGTCATCCGCGCCAAGCGCGACCGGCACCCGCTCTCGGACGCCCAGGTCGACTGGGTCGTCGACGCCTACACGCGCGGCGTCGTCGCGGAGGAGCAGATGTCGGCGCTCGCCATGGCGATCCTGCTCAACGGGATGAGCCGGGCCGAGATCTCGCGCTGGACGGCGGCCATGATCGCCTCCGGCGAGCGCATGGACTTCTCGGGGTTGTCGCGGCCGACGGCCGACAAGCACTCGACGGGCGGCGTGGGCGACAAGATCACGCTCCCGCTCGCCCCGCTCGTCGCCACGTTCGGCGTGGCCGTCCCGCAGCTGTCCGGGCGCGGGCTCGGGCACACCGGCGGCACGCTGGACAAGCTCGAGTCGATCCCCGGGTGGCGGGCCGCGCTGAGCAACGCCGAGCTCATGGCACAGCTCGACGACGTCGGTGCGGTCGTCTGCGCCGCGGGCGCCGGACTCGCGCCCGCGGACAAGAAGCTCTACGCGCTGCGCGACGTGACGGGCACCGTCGAGGCGATCCCGCTCATCGCGAGCTCGATCATGAGCAAGAAGATCGCCGAGGGGACCGGCGCCCTCGTGCTCGACGTCAAGGTCGGCTCCGGGGCGTTCATGAAGGAGCTCGACCAGGCGCGCGAGCTCGCCCGGACCATGGTCGACCTGGGCACCGACGCGGGCGTGCGGACCGTCGCGCTGCTCACGGACATGCAGGTCCCGCTGGGACGCACGGCGGGCAACGCGCTCGAGGTCCGCGAGTCGGTCGAGGTGCTCGCCGGCGGCGGGCCCCGCGACGTCGTCGACCTCACGGTGGCGCTCGCCGTCGAGATGCTGGCCGCCGCCGACCGCCCGGTCGCGGAGGAGGAGGTCCGCCACGCCCTCGCGGACGGCCGCGCCATGGACACGTGGCGGCGCATGATCGCCGCGCAGGGCGGCGACCCCGACGCGCCGCTGCCCGTCGCGCGCGAGACCGAGCAGGTCGTCGCCGACCGCACCGGCGTGCTGGCCGAGCTCGACGCGTACGCGGTCGGCGTGGCGGCCTGGCGCCTGGGTGCGGGGCGCACCCGGCGCCAGGACCCGGTCCAGGCCGGCGCGGGCGTCGAGATCCACGCCAAGCCCGGCGACCAGGTCGTGGCCGGTCAGCCGCTGCTGACCCTGCACACGGACACCCCCGAGCGGTTCCCGCGGGCGCGCGAGGCGCTCGACGGCGGCTGGCGGGTGGCGCCCGCCGGCACCGAGGTGCCCGTGCGCCCGCTCGTGCTCGACCGGGTCCGCTGAGGTGGCGCTGCGCCTGACCGACCTGCTCGGCTCCGTCGGTGCCTTCGCGGGTCGCGTGCCGCCCCCGCCGCCGGCCGGCCGGTTCGCGCGCCCGCCGGTGCCCGGCGACGTCGCGACGGCGCTCGCGGGTCTCCCGAGGTCGCTGCGCGGCCGGGTGCTGGACCCGCTCGCCCGCGACGAGCCGGCGCCCGCCGTCGGGCGGCCCCGTGCCTTGCGGCTCCCGGCCGCCGGGGCGGCGGCGCCGGCGGCGCGGCAGGTCGACGAGACCACGTGCGGCTCGGCCGTGATCGCCCTGCTGCTGCTCGCGGGCGACCCGCGCCGGGCGCTCGCGCTGGCCCGGTGGTCCGGGGGTGCCGCGGCCGGCTTCGCCGCGCTCCAGCGCTCCGTCCGGGCGCGCACGAACCGCGGGCTCCTCGGCCTGCCCGTCTGGCCGGACGCGCTCGGGACGCCGCCCTGGGGCGCCGCCCGCGTCGCCCGCTACGGGCCCGTGCGGTACGCGCACCGGGTGGTGGGCGGTCGGCGCGCGCCCGCCGTGGTCGGTGCGGCGCTCGCCGCGGCCCGCGCGGGCGTGCCGGTCCCGCTGTTCAGCGGCGGGGACCTCGACGGCGGCGCGGCGGCCGCGGTGCCGCGGCACGTGGTGCTGCTCACGGCGGTCGGCGACGGGACCGCCCGGCTGTACGAGCCGTCGTCGGGCAGGCTGCACGCGGTGCCCGAGCGGGTGCTGCTCGACCCGGGGGAGGCGACGGCCGCGCACCGCGCGGCGCTCGTGGACGCGCTCGGCGGCTGGCCGCACGTCGTGTGGGCGCTGCTTCCGCGCGACGCGAACGGCCGGCGGCGCCATCTGGCGTGACGGGCCGCGGCGGGCCACGATGGGTACGCCCCGACCTCGGACGAACGAAGGGAGCCCGCGATGAGCACCGTCCCGGACGACGCCTGGCGTGACGCAGGTCTGGAGGGCGTGGAGGACACGACGAGCCTGGTCGAGGAGGTCGCCTCGCCGGAGGACGCGCCGGAGGAGACCGAGGAGTACCGTCCCCGGACGTCGCGCCCGGACCTGGACGGCGAGGCGAACGAGGCCGACGTCGTGGAGCAGTCCCAGGTGGTGCCCGAGCTGGGGGAGGACCCGGAGGACCTCGACTACGCGTGAGCACGCCCGGGGCGGCGCCGCGGTCGCCGCGCGGCCCGGCGGGGCCGCCCCGGCGCCGGTAGGTTGTGGCCCATGACCCAAGCCCTCGTGGACCTCGTCCCGTCCCTGCCCAAGGTCGTGCTGCACGACCACCTCGACGGCGGGCTGCGCCCGCAGACCGTGCTCGAGCTGGCCGACGAGGTGGGCCACGTCCTGCCGGCGCACGACGCCGAGGCCCTCGGGACGTGGTTCCGCGAGGCGGCGGACTCCGGCTCGCTCGTGCGCTACCTCGAGACGTTCGACCACACGATCGCCGTCATGCAGACGCCCGAGGCGCTCGCGCGGGTCGCCCGTGAGGCCGTGCTCGACCTCGCGGCCGACGGGGTCGTCTACGCGGAGCAGCGCTGGGCGCCCGAGCAGCACCTGCGGCGCGGCCTGACGCTGGCCGACACGGTCGAGGCGGTCCAGGCGGGCATCGACGAGGGCGTGCGGGAGGCCGCCGCCCACGGCCAGATCATCCGCGTGGGCCAGCTCGTGACCGCGATGCGGCACACCGACCGCTGGCAGGAGGTCGCCGAGCTGGCGGTCGCCTACCGCGACGCCGGTGTCGTCGGCTTCGACATCGCCGGCCCGGAGGACGGGTTCCCGCCGTCCCGCCACGCCGCCGTGTGGCAGTTCCTGGCCGAGAACAACCTGCCCGTGACCATCCACGCGGGCGAGGCCGCCGGGCTCGACTCGATCTCGCAGGCGGTCCACCTGGGCAGGGCCGACCGGCTCGGGCACGGGGTGCGCATCGTCGAGGACATCACGTTCTCCGAGGCCGGCGGGGAGCGGCGCGCCGAGCTGGGCCCGCTCGCGCACTGGGTGCGCGACCACCAGATCCCCCTGGAGGTCTGCCCGGTGTCGAACCTGCAGACCGCCGCGGCCGGGACGTCGATCGCCGAGCACCCCGTCACGCGCCTCAAGGAGCTCGACTTCGCCGTCACGCTCAACACGGACAACCGGCTCATGTCGCGCACGTCGATGTCGCACGAGATGCGGCTGCTCGTGACGGAGGCCGGCTGGACGCTCGACGACCTGGCCGACGTGACGCTCACGGCCGCGTGGAGCGCCTTCATCCACCACGACGAGCGCCGCGCGCTCGTCGACGACGTCATCCTGCCCGCCTACCAGAAGATCGAGGGGGCCCAGCTGTGACCGGCGGCCCGCCCACGGACGCGGCCGCGCTCGCGCGCTACGTCGACCACACCCTGCTCAAGCCCGAGGCGACGGCCACGGACGTCTCGGCCCTCGTGGCCGAGGGCGCCGCGCTCGGCGTGTTCTCCGTGTGCGTCTCGCCCACGTTCGTCGCGCACGCCGTGGCCGAGGCCCGCGGCCGGCTCGCCGTCGCCACGGTGTGCGGCTTCCCGTCCGGCAAGCACGTGAGCGAGATCAAGGCGGCCGAGGCGGCGCGTTCGGTCGCCGACGGCGCCGACGAGGTCGACATGGTGGTCGACGTGGGCGCCGTCAGGGCCGGTCAGGCCGCGAGCGTCGAGGCCGACGTCGCCGCCGTGCGTGCGGCCGTGCCCTCGGGCACCGTCCTCAAGGTGATCATCGAGTCGGCGGCGCTGACCGACGAGGAGATCGTGGCGGTGTGCCGGGCCGCGGAGTCCGCGGGCGCCGACTTCGTCAAGACGTCCACCGGGTTCCACGCCGCGGGCGGCGCGTCGGTCCATGCGGTCCGGCTCATGGCGCGCACCGTGGGCGGGCGGCTCGGGATCAAGGCCTCGGGCGGGATCCGCACGCTGCACGACGCCCTGGCGATGATCGAGGCCGGCGCCACGCGCCTCGGCCTGTCGGGCACCGCGGCCGTGCTCGCAGGGTTCGACGGCGGCGCCGACACCGGCGGGGCGCAGGGGCAGGGCTCGTACTGACGCCGGCGCGCTAAGGTCGGTGGCGTGACCAGCGCCGACACGTCCGGCACGCCCGGGGAGGTCCTCGTCGACGTCGAGGCCGCCACGCGCACGCACGGCAGCGTCCAGGTCCTCGCCCCGACGTCGCTGCGCGTGCGCGCCGGCGAGGCGGCCGCCGTCGTCGGGCCCAACGGCAGCGGCAAGTCGACCCTGCTGCGGCTCGTCGCGGGCGCCGACGAACCGACCTCGGGGTCGGTACGCACCCTGGGGCTGCCCGCGCACGAGGCACGGCTGCGGCGTCGCGAGCACGTCGCGCTGCTGCTCGGGGGCCTGCCGACGTACCACGACCTCACCGTCGCCGAGCACCTGCGGCTGGTGTCCGTCGCGTGGGCCGGCCGGCACCCGGGTCCGTCGGTCGACGACGCGCTCGAGGAGGCCGAGCTCGTCCGGGTCCGCGACCAGTTCCCCGGGGAGCTGTCGTCGGGCGAGAGCCAGATGTTCGCCCTCGCGGCGACGCTCTACCGGCCGGCGCGGCTGGTCGTCCTCGACGAGCCCGAGCAGCGGCTCGACGCCCGCTGGCGGGCCGTCGCCCGCCGCCTCGTCGGGCGGGCCATCGACCAGGGTCGGGCGCTCGTCGTCGCCACCCACGACGCCGGGCTGCGGGCCGACCTCGCGGCCCGCGGGCGGGTCGTCGAGCTCGCCGCGCCGGGGGAGCGGTGAGCCGGGCGGGCGCTGCGGCCGACCGCTCCACGCTCGTGATGCCGTACGCCCGGTGGCGGCGGTGGGTCGGCGCGCTGCGGAGGCGGGCGGCGCTCGTGCGCGCCGCGGAGGAGGGCAGGGACCGGGGGGAGCGGGTCTACCTCGCCTACGGCGTCGTGCTGCTCGCGCTCATGTACGGGCCGATGCTCTGGGTCGCGCTCTCGCGGGCGGGTGCGCCGCTGGGCACCGGCGCCGTGGTCGTCGCGGGCGACGACGTCGTGGCGGCCGCGCGCGACGGGCTCCTCGTCGTGGGACTGCTGGCACTGGGCGCCGCGAGCGTGCTCGGGGTGCTCGCCGCCCGTGCGGGCGGACCGCTGTGGACGAGCCCGCACGAGGTGGCGTTCGCGCTGAGCGGCCAGTTCCCGGCCCGGGCGGTGCTCCGTCGCCGCGGCGTTCTCCTCGTGACGGGCGCGGCGGCGATCGGTGCGTTCGCCGGCTCGGCGCTCGCGGCCGGTGCGCTCGGCGCCGGCCAGGCGACCCTCTCCGCGGCCGACGTGGCGGCCTGGGGAGCGTGCGCCGCGCTCGGCGCCCAGGTGCCCCTCGCCGTCGGCGTGGCGGCGCAGAGCCCGCGCACGCGCGTCGCCGCGGGCGTTGCCGCCGGTGCGCTGCTCACGGCCGGCGCGCTGGTGGTCGCGGGGTGGCTCACGGCCGGACGAGCCGGTCCGACGACCGGCCTCGTGTGCGTCGGGGGAGAGCACGGCGTCGCCGCGTGCCCGGTCGGCGCCGGCCCGGGCACCGCCGTGCCGGTGGCGCTGCTGGCGGTCGCCGCGGCGTGCGTCGCGCTGGTCCTGCACGTCCTGCCGGGCCGGGTGGACCTGGACGCGGCGGCCGCGGCCCAGCGGCGCACGACCGTCACCGCGCAGGCGCTCGGGGCGGGGGACGCGTCCGGGATGCGCGGCGTGCTCGGCCCCGGGCGGCTCGCCCGCCGCCGCGCCACCTTCGCCGGCGCGGTGCTGCGCCGCCGGCCCCTCGCCGCGCGCGACCTGCTCGGCCTCAGCCGGCGCCCCGGGCCGCTGCTGGCGTCGCTGGCGGGCGGCGTCCTCGGCGGGCTCCTCGTGGCGCTCCAGTCCTCCGGCTCCGACGTCGCGGGTCTCGCGGGCGTCACGGGTGCGGCCCTGCTGTACGCCGCGAGCGCCGTGTGGGCCGGTGGCCTGCGCGACCTCGCCGTCCAGCCGGTGCCCGGCGGGCTGCTGCCCGGGTCGCCCGCCCGCCTCGTCGCGGGCCACGCCGTGGTGCCGGCCGCGGTCGGCGCCGTGGTGGCCGCCGCGGCGGTGGCGCTCGGCCTGGGGACGGGCCTCGTGACCGTGCCCGCCGCCGGGCAGGCCGCGGTGGTGGTGGGGACCCTCGTGACGGTCGCGCTCGGGGCGCGCGCCTGGGTCGCCGGCGTGACGACGGCGCCGGTGGAGCTGTTCACCCCGGTCGCCGGGCCGACGGGGGACCTGTCCGTGCTGGTCGTGGCCGCGTGGTACGTCCGCGGCTGGCTGGTCGTCGTGGGGGCCGCGTGGGTGCTGCTGCGGGCCGGCTCCGTCGCCGCGCTCCCGCTGCTCCTGCTGGCGGCGATGCTGGTGCGGGCCGCGGTCCGGCGCGTCGAGCGGGTCTGAGGACGCGTCGCGCCGTGACGGCCGCGGGGCCGGCACCCCCACGTACGGTCGAGCAGGTTAGGCTTGCCTCACCATGGCTGACACGACGACCGACCGACCGGGCGGCCCACCGCCGCGCAAGGGCGTGCCGCACGCCGCGACCGTCACGGCCGTGCGTCGCCTGACGCCGCACACGGTGCGCGTCACCCTCGGCGGCGAGGAGGTCGCCTCCCTCGACCCCACGCCCTACACCGACCGGTACGTCAAGCTCGTCCTCGGCGAGCCGGCGGAGCCGGGCGCGCGGCCGCCGGTGCGCACGTACACCGTCCGTGCGGTGCGCGACGGCGAGTGGGACGTCGATCTCGTGGTGCACGGCGACGAGGGCCTCGGCGGCCCGTGGGCCACGCGCGTCCGCCCCGGGGAGCAGGTGACGTTCCTCGGCCCGGGCGGCGGCTACGCGCCCGACCCCGAGGCGCCGTGGCACCTCCTGGCGGGCGACGACTCGGCCCTGCCGGCGATCGCCGCCACGCTCGAGACGCTGCCGCCCGGCGCGGTCGCGCGGGCGTTCGTCGAGGTGCCCGGCGCCGCGGACGAGCAGCCGGTCCGCACAGCCGCCGACGTGCGGGTCACCTGGGTGCACCCGGGCAGCCGCACCCTCGAGGACGCGGTCATGGAGGCGCACGCCGCGGGTGCGCTGCCCGGCGGCGTCCCGCAGGCGTTCCTGCACGGGGAGGCGGGGTGCGTGCGCGTCCTGCGCCGCTGGGCGCGCGCCGAGCTGGGCGTGCCGCGCGAGCGGCTGTCCGCGTCGGGCTACTGGCGCCGCGGGCGCAGCGACGAGACGTGGCGCGCCGAGAAGCGCGAGTGGGTCGCGGCGGTCGAGCAGGACGACGCGGCGCTCGCCGCCGTCTGACCGCCGGCCGGACGGCGTGCGCTAGAGGCCCAGCGCCCGCCGCATGTCCGCCTTGACCCGGTCGAGCTTCGCGCGCGCCGCGACGCGCGCCTTGCCGACCTGGTAGGACGACGCGTCGCGCGCCACCGGCACGATCACCTCGAGGTAGCACTTGACCTTGGGCTCGGTGCCGCTCGGTCGCACGATCACGCGGGTGCCGTCGCCGCCGACGATCAGCACGCCGTCCGTGGGCGGGAGGCCGTCGACGCCCGCCGAGAGGTCCTGGAAGCGCGCGACCCCGGCGCCGGCGACGGTCCGCGGGGGGTGGGCGCGCAACCGTGCCATCGTCTCGCCGATGCGGTCGAGGTCGTCGAACCGGGCCGAGAGCTGGTCGGTGACGTGCAGCCCGTGCGCGCGCGCGACGTCGTCGAGCGCGTCGACGAGCGTCCGGCCCTCCGCCTTGGTCCGGGCGGCGAGCTGCGCGACCGCGACGGCGGCGCTGATGCCGTCCTTGTCACGCACGTGGGCCGGGTCGACGCAGTACCCGAGCGCCTCCTCGTACCCGAAGACGAGCTCCGGGGTGCGCGAGATCCACTTGAAGCCGGTGAGCGTCGTCGCGTGCGCGAAGCCGTGCGCCGAGGCGATCTTCGCCAGCACGCGGGAGGACACGACCGAGCTCGCGAGCGTCGGGCGCCGCGCGTCACCGCCCCGGGACCCGTGGCGCTCCCCGTCGGTCTCCCGGCGGTAGCGCCGCGCGGCCTCGACGCCCAGCAGCGCGCCGACCTCGTCGCCGTGCAGCATGCGCCACCCGTGCGAGCGGGCGGTCTCCGCGCCCTGGTACGTCCCCACCGTCGGGTCGTAGACGGCGACCGCGCACCGGTCGGCGTCGGGGTCGTTGGCGATGACGAGGTCCGCGTGCGCCTCGGAGGCCAGCGCGATCGCCATGTCGATCGCGCCGCGCTCCTCCGGGTTGGGGAACGCGACCGTCGGGAAGCGCGGGTCGGGGTCGAGCTGCTCCTCGACGGGCAGGACGTCGGTGAACCCGGCGTCCGCCAGCGCGCGGGCCAGGACCCGGCCCCCGACGCCGTGCAGCGACGTCGTGACGATGCGCAGGTTCCGCGGCCCGTCGTCGGCCAGCGTGCGCACGGACGCGAGGTAGGCGTCGACGACGTCGCGCCCCAGCACCCTCCAGCCGGTCTCCGCGCGCGGCACGGCCGCGGCCGGGCCGACGGCCGCGATGCGCTCGGCGATGAGGGCGTCGTAGGGCGGCACGATCTGCGCGCCCTGGCCCGCGTCGGTCACGACGCGCCCGCCGAGGTAGACCTTGTACCCGTTGTCGCGCGCCGGGTTGTGGCTCGCGGTGACCATGACGCCGGCGTCCGCGCCCAGGTGGCGCACCGCGAACGCGAGCACGGGCGTCGGCAGGGCGGCCGGCAGCAGCATGACCTCGGCGCCCGCCGCGGTCAGCACGGCGGCGGTGTCACGGGCGAAGTCCGCGGACCGGTACCGCGCGTCGTGCCCGACGACGACCGTCGGCGTCGCGCCGACGCCCACCGCGTCCGCGAGGTACGCGCCCAGGCCAGCGGCCGCGGCCACGACGACGGCACGGTTCATGCGGTTCGGGCCGGCCGCCATCGCGCCGCGCAGGCCCGCGGTGCCGAACTGCAGCGTCCCGGAGAACCGGTCGCGCAGCTCGAGCACCGCCCCGGGGTACCGGGCACCGTCGTCCTCGGCCGCGCGGTCGGCCAGGGCCCGGAGCTCCGCCTTGTCGTCGTCGTCGACGTCGTCGCGGATCCAGGCCTCGGCCCGCTCGAGCAGGAAGGACAGCTGCGGGCCGCCCGACGTCGGCTCCCAGGCCGGGTCGTCGATGTCGAGGCTCGTCATGGGTGGACCCCTCCTCGGGTCTCAGAGCGACTTCACGATGCGGGCCAGCAGGTCGCTGATGCGCGGCCCCGCCTTCTGGCCGGCCTCGAGGACCTCCTCGTGCGACAGCGGCTCCGGGCTGATGCCGGCCGCCAGGTTCGTCACCAGGGAGATGCCCAGCACCTCCATGCCGCAGTGCCGGGCGGCGATCGCCTCGAGCGTGGTGGACATGCCCACGAGGTCGGCACCCATCACCCCGGCCATGCGCACCTCGGCGGGCGACTCGTAGTGCGGGCCCCGGAACTGCGCGTACACGCCCTCGGGCAGGTCGGGGTCGGCCTGCCTGGCCACCTCGCGCAGGCGGGGGGTGTACAGGTCGGTCAGGTCGACGAACGTGGCGCCCTCGAGCGGCGAGACCGCCGTGAGGTTGAGGTGGTCCTTGATGAGCACGGGCTGGCCCGGGCGCCACGAGACGTGCAGCCCGCCGCAGCCGTTCGTCAGCACGACGGCGGTGCAGCCGGCGGCGGCGGCGGTGCGCACGCCGTGCACGACGCGCCGCACGCCCTTGCCCTCGTAGAGGTGGGTGCGTCCGCCGAGGACGAGCGCGTGGCGGACCGACCCGTCCGCCCGCTCGACGCGGACCGAGCGCGTCGTGGCCACGTGCCCCTGGACGGACGGCCTGGCGAAGCCGGGGATCTCGTGCGTGGGGATCTCCGCGACCACCTCGCCGACGAGCTCGGCGGCCCCGCCCCAGCCCGACCCGAGCACGAGCGCGACGTCGTGGCCGGGGACCCCGGTCGCCTCGGCGATGTGCTCGGCGGCGGCGTGCGCCACGTCGAACGGGTCGGTGGCCGGGTCGTCGAGGTCCGGGGCGGAGCGTGCGGGCGTCGTGCTCATGGTCCTGAGGGTAGTCCCGCCCCGCGCCGGACGCCGTGCCTGACGTGCGGGGCCTGACAGAATGGCGCTCGTGCCGACCTCGAACACCCCACCCCTGGACACGACCGCGGCGACCCTGGCGACCGAGCCCTCCGAGGTGGTGGCCGAGCCCGGCCACCACGTCGTCGTGGTGGGCGGCGGCCCGGGCGGCTACGAGGCGGCGCTCGTCGCCCGGCGCCTCGGTGCCCGCGTGACCGTCGTCGAGCGGCAGGGTCTCGGCGGCGCGGCCGTGCTGACGGACGTCGTGCCCTCCAAGACGCTCATCGCCACGGCCGAGTGGCTCACGATCGCCGAGAGCTCGACCGAGCTCGGCATCCGCTCGGGAGCGCTCGGCGACGCCGAGGCGCCCACGGCGTCCCGGGCCCGGCGCCACCTCGTCGACCTCCAGGCGGTCAACACGCGGCTCCTGGCGCTGGCGTCCGCGCAGTCCGCCGACATCCGCGCCCGGCTCGAGCGCGAGGGTGTGACGGTCCTGGCCGGCACCGGGCGCCTGGACGGCCCGGCGAAGGTCGTGGTCGACCATGCGGACGGCACGACGACGTCGCTCGACGCCGACACCATCCTGCTCGCGCTCGGCGCGACGCCGCGCACGCTGCCCACGGCCGTGCCGGACGGCGAGCGGATCCTGACGTGGACCCAGCTCTACGACCTCCCCGAGCTGCCCGAGCGGCTCGTCGTCGTCGGCTCGGGCGTCACGGGCGCCGAGTTCGCGGGCGCCTACCAGACGCTCGGCTCCGAGGTCGTGCTGGTCTCGTCGCGCGACCGGGTCCTGCCCGGCGAGGACACGGACGCGGCCGAGCTGCTGGAGGGCGTCTTCCGCTCCCGCGGCATGACCGTGCTGTCCCGCTCGCGCGCCGCGTCGGCCGAGCGGACCGCCGACGGCGTGGCCGTCACCCTCGCCGACGGGCGCGTCGTCGAGGGCTCGCACGTGCTCATCGCGGTCGGGGCCGTCCCGTCGACGCGGGGCATCGGGCTCGAGGAGGCCGGCGTCCGGCTCACCGGCTCCGGGCACGTCGAGGTCGACAAGGTCTCGCGCACGTCCGTGCGCGGCATCTACGCCGCCGGCGACTGCACGGGCGTGCTCCCGCTCGCGTCGGTCGCCGCCATGCAGGGACGCATCGCGATGTCGCACGCGCTCGGCGACGCCGTCGCCCCGCTGCAGCTCGGCACGGTCGCGGCGAACATCTTCACCGCGCCGGAGATCGCCACCGTCGGGTACAGCGAGGAGCGGCTGCGCTCCCAGGGCTCGCGGTACGTCACGACGACGCTGCCGCTCGCGCGCAACCCGCGCGCGAAGATGCACGGCATGCGGGACGGGTTCGTCAAGCTCTTCGCCCACCCCGAGGCGGGCGTGGTGCTCGGAGGCGTCGTCGTCGCCCCGCGCGCGAGCGAGCTCGTCTTCCCGATCACGCTCGCCGTCTCGCACCGCCTCACCGTCGACGACGTCGCGAACGCGTTCACGGTCTACCCGTCGCTCACGGGCTCGATCGCCGAGGCCGCGCGCGTGCTGCACGGTCAGCTCACGGGGCGCTGACTCAGCGCTCGAGCATCCCCAGCAGGGTCGGCAACGCCTCGGCGAACGCCGGCATGAGGGGCAGGTCGTCGAGCTCGCCCAGCGCGACCCAGCGCACCTCGAGGCTCTCCGGGTCCGAGGGCGCCGGCTCGACCCGGGCGCCGTCGGCCACCTCGCCGACCACGGTCGTGTAGGACCACGGCCCGTGGTCGAGGACGTGGGTGCCGACGACGCGCACCGCGGCCGGCGGGACGGACGCCTCCTCCGCCGACTCGCGCAGCGCGCCGTCGACGGGGGACTCGTCGGGTGCGAGCGCGCCTCCGGGCACGCCCCACGTCCCGCCCTGGTCCGACCAGAGCGCGCGGTGCTGGAGGACCACGTGCGTCACCGCGCCCGTGCCGTCGCGCCGGGCGAGCAGCAGCCCCGCCGCACCGAGCAGCCCCCAGTGGCGGTGGTCGCCGCACGCGACCCACGCGTCGCCGGCGTGCCGGTGCAGGCGGGTGTCGGGCTGGCCGGGGAGCGAGGCGTCGGGCACGGCTCCCACTCTGCCAGAACGGCTGACGTCAGGCCGTCGACGCCGGAGCGGCACCCGCCGATGAGTCCGTCCGACCGCCGCAGTCTGAGATGCCATGGACGACCACACGGACGACATGCCGGGCTGGAAGCGGAACGTCGCGATCTTCCTGACCGGGCAGACGGTCTCGCTGCTCGGCTCGATGCTCGTGCAGTACGCCGTCATGTGGCACCTGACGATCCTCACGAGGTCCGGCGCCGTGCTCATGATGAGCATCGTCTTCGGCATGCTGCCGCAGGCGTTCGTGTCGATCTTCGGCGGCGTGTGGGCGGACCGCTACCCACGCAAGCTGCTCATCATCGTCGCGGACACCACGATCGCCGTCGCCACCCTCGGCCTGGCGCTGCTCATGCTGGCGGGCGTCGACGACCTGTGGGTCATCTACGCCGCGCTCGCCGTGCGCTCGACGTTCGCCGGCATCCAGACCCCGGCCGTCAGCGCCATGGTGCCGCAGATCGTGCCCACGTCCCAGCTCCTGCGGATCAACGGCATCAACCAGTCGATCCAGTCGGGCATGATGCTGCTCGCGCCCGCGGTCGCCGCGGCGATCTACGCGAACTTCGAGATCGTGGCGGTCTTCTTCGTCGACGTCGTCACGGCGCTGGTCGGCGTCGGGATGCTGCTGTTCGTGACGGTGCCGCGGCTCGTCCGCAGCGACGACGGGGAGCGGCCCGGCTACTTCACCGACCTCGCGCGCGGCGTGCGCTACATCGCGCACCACGGGCCGGTGAAGTGGCTCATGACGCTGTTCGCCGTGACGATGGTGCTCGTCG
>JAPSLD010000032.1 GCA_031181105.1 Isoptericola sp.
TCCTCATCCCGCGCCGCCTGGCCACGCCCTGGACCAAGGGTGCGGAGTCCCAGGTCTCGCAGATCCGCAAGGCCCGCAAGGCCCGCGAGATCGCCACGCTCGACGAGGCCAAGGCCGCCGCCGAGTCGCTCCAGAACAAGACGGTCGTCCTCTCGGCCAAGGCCGGCGAGTCCGGTCGTCTGTTCGGCGCGGTGACCACCGGCGACATCGCCGCCGCGGTCGCCGAGGCGGGCTCGAAGGTCGACAAGCGCAAGATCGAGATCGGTCAGCCGATCAAGGCCACCGGTGAGTACACCGTGTCGGTCCGCCTGCACCCTGAGGTGTCGGCGAAGCTGAACGTCAAGGTCGTCGCCGCCTGACGCGACGCCGATCACCTGAACGCCCCGGTCCTCCTCGATGGAGGGCCGGGGCGTTCTGCGTCGGTGGCACGGGCGGCGCGCTCGGTCGGCACCTTGCGGCGACGTGTGCGGCGCACTCGGTCGGCACCCTCACACTCGCTCGGCACCTCGAGGGACCGAACGAGTCTCGAACTGCCGATCCAGGTGCCCCTGGTCAGGTGCCCGTGACCATCCACCGGTCGCCGCGTGCCCGAAGGCCCGTCGTGAGCGCGCGCGCCAGCATGAACACGCCCGCGAACGCCGCCCACAGCCAGGCGAGCCCGACGGCGCCGTCGGGTGCCCAGAGGCGCACCCCGACGGCGAACGGTGCGTACACCGCGAGGGTCAGCATCCCCGCCCACGCGAGGTAGCGGCCGTCGCCGGCACCGATGAGCACGCCGTCGAGCACGAACACCCAGCCGGCCATGGGCATGAGGACCCCGCACACGACGAGCCCGGCCGTGATCGCCACGCGCACGCCCGGGTCGGGGGAGAACAGCGGTGCGATCCACCAGCCGGCGGCCGCCAGCACGACCCCGATCAGCGCACCCGCGCCGACACCCCACTGCAGGCACCGGCGCAGCACCGCGCGCACCCGCTCGGTGTCACCGGCCCCGAGGCCGTGGCCCACGAGCGCCTGCGCGGCGATCGCGAGCGCGTCGAGGGCGAACGCCGCCAGCCCCCACAGGCTGTTGACGACCTGGTGCGCGGCGAGCGCCGTCGCGCCGAGCGAGGTGGCGACGGCGACGGTCAGCAGGATCGCGAGCCGCAGGGAGGCGGTCCGCACGAACAGCGGTGCGCCCGCCACGGCGTTGGCCCAGATGCCCGCCCGGTGCGGCCGCAGCGACGCCCCGTGTGCCCGCGCGCCCCGGACCACGACCACCGCCAGGGTGACGGCCATCCCGAGCTGGGCGATCGCCGTCGCGAGGCCGGACCCGGCGATGCCCATCCCGGCGCCGTAGACCAGCGCGACGTCGAGCACGCCGTTCACCACGGCACCGATCGACGCCACCCACAGGGGAGTACGGGTGTCCTGCAGGCCCCGCAGGACCCCGGTGGCGGCGAGGACGAGGAGCATCCCGGGCAGGCCGAACGCCGACCACCGCAGGTACGTGGTGGCGTGCGTCGCGACGTCGGAGGCTCCGCCCATCGCCGCCACGGCGTGGGGCGCGGTGGCCAGCAGCACGGCGGCCAGGACCGTGCCGAGCCCCAGCGCGAGCCACATCCCGTCGATGCCGGACTGCAGAGCCTCGCGAGTGCGGCCGGCGCCGGACCGGCGTGCCACCGCTGCGGTCGTCGCGTAGGCGAGGAAGATGCACAGACCGACGAGCGTGACCAGCAGGGTCGAGGCGAGCGAGAGACCGGCGAGCTGGGCGGTGCCGAGGTGCCCGACGACGGCACTGTCGACGAGGACGAACAGCGGTTCCGCGACGAGCGCCCCCAGCGCGGGCCAGGCGAGCGCCAAGATCTCCCGGTCGATGCCCCGGCGCCCGCGACCAACATCACCCAACTGATTTCTCCTCCACAGGTTGGGGAGCGCATATCCCCAGGTCAGCGGCCTCGTGAAAACTTGTACACAGGAGATGTCCCCAGTTGTGCACATGGTCGTCCACCGGCTGTGCACAGCCCCGGCTCACCCTTCCACAGCCTGGTCCACACGGCCGTCCACAGGGTGGATTGCAGTCCTGCGCGGGCGCGCCTAGCGTCGGCGGCGGTGTCGGTGGTCCACGGTAGAACGAGGTCCGGACGCCAGGGGAATTCCCCGCAAGGGGACCATGGCCGGCAGCGCCGGGGGAGTGAGGCAGGCATGTCGATCGAGGAGCTGGAGGCGGACTACGCCGGGTCGTCGAGAGCCGGCTTCGACCGCACCCCTCCTCAGGACATCGCGGCGGAGATGAGCGTGCTGGGCGGCATGCTCCTGTCGAAGGACGCGATCGCCGACGTCGTCGAGCAGATCCGCGGCAACGACTTCTACCGCCCCGCGCACGAGGCGGTCTACGACGCGATCATCGACCTCTACGGACGCGGGGAGCCCGCGGACGCCATCACCGTCGTCGCGGAGCTCACCAAGCGCGGGGAGCTCGGGCGGGTCGGCGGCGCGTCGTACATCCACGACCTCATGGCGGGCGTGCCCACCGCCGCCAACGCCGGCTACTACGCCCGCATCGTGCGCGAGCGCGCCGTGCTGCGACGGCTCGTCGAGGCCGGCACCAAGATCGTGCAGCTCGGGTACGCGACCGACGGCGGTGACGTCGACACCGTCGTCAACAACGCGCAGGCGGAGATCTACGCCGTCACGGAGCGCCGCACCACCGAGGACTACATGCCGCTCGCCGACATCATCGGCGGCGCGATGGACGAGATCGAGGCGGCCGGCCACCGCGGCGAGGGCATGGTCGGCGTGCCGACCGGCTTCGCGGACCTCGACCGGCTCACCAACGGCCTGCACGGCGGTCAGATGATCGTCATCGCCGCCCGACCGGCCATCGGCAAGTCGACCCTGGCGATCGACATGGCGCGGTCGGCGTCGATCAAGAACGGCCTGACGTCGGTCGTGTTCTCGCTCGAGATGAGCCGCAACGAGATCACGATGCGACTCCTCGCCGCCGAGGCTCGCGTGCACCTGCAGAAGATGCGCAACGGCTCCATGAGCGAGGACGACTGGCAGAAGCTCGCCAAGGTCATGGGCAAGATCTCCGAGGCGCCGCTGTTCATCGACGACTCGCCGAACATGTCGCTCATGGAGATCCGGGCGAAGTGCCGCCGGCTCAAGCAGCGGCACGACCTCAAGCTCGTGGTCATCGACTACCTGCAGCTCATGTCGTCCGGCAAGCGCGTCGAGTCGCGCCAGCAGGAGGTTTCCGAGTTCTCGCGCGCGCTCAAGCTCCTCGCCAAGGAGCTCGAGGTGCCCGTGATCGCGCTGTCGCAGCTCAACCGTGGCCCTGAGCAGCGTGGCGACAAGAAGCCGCAGATGTCTGACCTGCGCGAGTCCGGGTCGATCGAGCAGGACGCGGACATGGTGATCCTGCTGCACCGCGAGGACGCCTACGAGAAGGAGTCGCCGCGCGCCGGCGAGGCCGACCTCATCGTCGCCAAGCACCGTAACGGCCCGACCGACACGATCACCGTCGCGTTCCAGGGGCACTACTCCCGCTTCGTCGACATGCAGGCCTGACGCCGGCCCCGCTCACCCGGCCGGTGCCTGGCCGTCCGCGCGCCGGCGCTGCAAACGCCGGCGCTGCGCCGCGACGTACGTGCGCGCGCGCCGTTGCCCGCCACGCCCCGCGATCGCGGCGTCGAGGGCGTCGAGCGACCGCGAGACGGCGTCCTCGTCCGGTTCCCACCCTCGGCGTACGCACTCCTCGAGCCACTCGACGACGCCGCGGTGCCCACGCTCGGCGTTGCACCTGCGGCACGCCGGCACCTCGTTCTCCAGCCACGACGGACCGCCCTTGGCGCGCGGCACGAGGTGGTCGCGCGTCGGCTGCACCAGCCGGGCGAACGGGCGTCCGCACCACACGCACCGCGCACCGTCCCGCTCGATCGCGAGCCGCAGCCTCTCCGAGCGGGTGGCCTGACGAGGATCGCCGTCGCCCACCCGACCGACGTTACGTCCGCGCGGGCGCGACGGCACGACGGTCGTGCCCGGCCACCTGTTGCGGCCGGGACCGGACGGGGCGTTGATGGAGCGAAGCGTCGGCCCAGACCGGGAGGCAACCATGCCAGCACCGCACGACGTCGTCATCGTGGGCGGGGGAAACGCCGGGATCTCCCTGGCGGGCCGGCTGCGCCGCATCGGGTGCCGGGACGTGGTCGTCATCGCGCCGGACGAGGACCACCGCTACCGTCCGCTGCTCAACTTCGTCGCGGGCGGGCAGGCGTCGCTCGCCACGCTCTCCAGACCCATGCGAGCCGTCATCCCTGACGGCTGCACCTGGATCCCGCAGCGGGCGGTGGCCGTGGACACGGACACCCGCGAGGTCGAGCTCGAGACGGGGGAGCGCGTCGGGTACGTCGACCTCGTCCTGGCTCCCGGTCTGGAACCCGATCTCGAGGCCACGCCCGGCCTGGCCGAGGCGATGGCGCTCGGCTGGTCGACCACCTCGTACCTGACGAGCTCCGCGGAGGCCGCGTGGGACGCGATCCGCGAGACCCGTCACGGCCGCGTGGTCTTCACCATCCCGCCCGAGCCCGCACCGGCCGGGGGCACCGCGCTCAAGCCGCTGTTCCTCGCCTGCGACCACTGGCGGGCCCACGGTGTCCTGGGCGACATCGACGTCCACCTCGTCACCCCGTTCGCATCGGTGCTCGACCTGCCCTTCGTCGACCGACGCCTCGAGCCGCACCTGGAGCGGTTCGACGTCACGGTGCACCACCGCGCGACCGTCGAGGCGCTCGACCCGCACGCCCGCTCCGTCACCCTCAGGACGGAGGACGGGCAGCACGTCCTCGAGGACGTCGAGCGGGCCTTCGTCGTGCCGCACTGGCGCGCACCCGGCTGGGTCGCGCCGCTCGCCGGCGACGGCACCGGCGGTCTGATCGACGTGGACCCGGCCACGTTGGCGCACCGCAGCGCACCAGGCGTGTGGAGCCTGGGCGACGTCGCCGCGCTGCAGACCCGACCGTCCGGGGGAGCGCTGCGCCGCCAGGTGGACGTGCTGGCCGACAACATCCGCCGCAGCCGCACCGGAGAGTCGCTGAAGACATACGACGGGTACACGATCATCCCGATCGCGGTCGACCGGCGCCGCCTGCTGCTCGCCGAGTTCGACCGCACCGGCACGCCGCGTCCGACGGTCCGCCGCGTCGACCTCACCGTCCCGCGTCGCTCGCTGTGGGCGTTCGACCGCTACCTCGAGCCCGTCGTCTACTACCGGGCGCTGCTGAAGGGCCGCGTCTGACGCCGACGCGGTGACGGGTCTGCCCGTCGCCCGCCCGGCGCGCCCGGAGCTCGCCGCCGCCGTCGTGGTGTGAGCGCTCCCACATACGCCGCCGATGCGCCCGGAGCGCCGTTTACATCGATTACCGTTGTCCGGTCGTGTACCGCCGCGGAGCCTCACGCACCGCGGCCAGACGAGGGGAACCAGACCGATGACGGACCAGATCGGCGTCAACCCGATCGTGCTCCAGCGCGCCGACCCGTGCGTCCTGCGGCACGAGGGGCAGTACTACTTCACCGGCTCGCACCCGCTGTACGACCGCATCGTGCTGCGCCGCGCGGAGCGGTTGGAGGACCTCCAGGCCGCACCCGAGGTGACGATCTGGGAGCGGCACGAGGAAGGCCCGCAGTCCCACCTGGTCTGGGCCCCCGAGATCCACCGCGTCGACGGCCGCTGGTACGTGTACTACGCGGCCGCGCCCGACGAGGCCGTGACGTCGGACGCCCCGGACGCCGACGACACGTTCAACCACCGCATCTTCGTCCTCGAGTGCGCCGACGCGGACCCGCTCACGGGCACGTGGACCGAGCGGGGCCAGGTGGACACCGGCTGGGAGTCGTTCGCCCTCGACGCGACGAGCTTCGTGCGCGACGGCGTCCAGTACCTGGTGTGGGCGCAGCAGGACGTCGCGGTCAAGGGGCACTCCAACCTCTACATCGCCCGCATGCGCGACCCGTGGACGCTCGACGGGCCCGCCGTCATGCTCAGCCGGCCGGAGTACGACTGGGAGGTCCAGGGCTTCTGGGTCAACGAGGGCCCGTCGGTGCTCGAGCGCGACGGCCGGCTGTACCTCACGTACTCCGGCTCGGCCACCGGCATCGAGTACGCCATGGGTCTGCTCACCGCCGACGCCGACGCGGACCTGCTGGACCCGGCGTCGTGGACCAAGAGCCCCGACCCGGTGTTCGTGAGCGACCCGGCGGCCGGCCAGTACGGGCCCGGCCACAACTCCTTCACCGTCACGCCGGACGGGGACGTCGTGCTCGTCTACCACTCGCGCACGTACACCGAGATCACCGGCGACCCGCTGCGCGACCCGAACCGGCACGCGTGCGCCCAGGTCCTGCCCTTCGACGCCGACGGCAACCCCGTGTGGGGCACGCCTCGCCCGACGACCCGACCCACCCCCACCTCGACCGAGGTCCTCGACCCCTCCGGAGAGTTCTGATGAGCACCGCGTCCGCCGTCGCACAGCCTGGCGCCCGCGCATCGCTGAGGAAGCCCGCCTTCTGGAACTTCGGCGGACTGTTCTTCTTCTACTTCGCGATCTGGCAGCTCGCGTTCACGTTCCTGCCCCGCTGGCTCGAGACCGAGGCCGGCATGGGCTCGGGCGCGCGCGGCCTCGTCAGCTCGGTCATGGCGCTCACCGCCTTCTGCCTGCAGCCGTTCTACGGCTACATCCAGGACCGGCTGGGCCTGCGCAAGCACCTCTTCGCCTTCGTGGTGCTCATGGGAGCGCTCACAGGGCCGTTCTTCGCCTTCGTGTTCGTGCCGGTCGCGCAGGCGAACGAGTACGTCGGCGCCGTCGTCGGCGGTGTGTTCCTGTCGCTGTCGCTCAACGCGGGCGTCGGCATCGTCGAGGCCTTCAACGAGCGCAGCTCGCGCGGGCACGGCTTCGAGTACGGCCACGTGCGCCTGTTCGGCTCCGTCGCGGGCGCGACGGCGTCCCTGGTCGGCGGCTTCCTGTGGGCGTCCGACCCGGACAACATCTGGTGGGCCGGCACGTTCTCGGCCGTGGTGCTGGGTGTCCTGCTCCTCGTCGCCCGGACGCCGCGGGACGCGGCGGACCCGAGCACCGCTTCCGCGGCGTCGTCCGACGAGGGCGCCTCCGCAGCGCCGCGGACGGGCGTCAGCATGCAGACCGTGCGGCAGCTCCTGGCGAACCGGTCCTTCATCGGGTTCATGGTGCTGATGTTCGGCACGGCCGCGCTCTACGACGTGTTCGACCAGCAGTTCCCGAACTACTTCGCCCGGTTCGTGACCGGCGGGATCGACCCGCAGGTGCTGTTCTCGCGCGTGGTGTTCGTCCAGATCCTCGCCGAGGCGCTGCTCATGATCGTCACGCCGTTCATCATCAACAAGATCGGTGCCAAGAACGGCCTGATGATCTTCGGGGCGATCCTCGTCGTGCGCGTCCTGGGGTCGGCCCTGTTCACGGACACCAGCATGCTGATCCTGTGGCGCCTGCTCGCCGCCGTCGAGATGCCCTTCATGCTCATCTCGGTCATGAAGTACATCACGCGGATGTTCGACGTCCGGATCTCCGCGACGGCCTACATGATCGGCTTCAACATGGCCAAGCAGGTCGGCATCGTGCTGTTCTCGGCGGTGTTCGGCTTCGCCTACGACGCGATCGGCTTCGGCAACACCTACCTGATCATGGCGGTCGTCGTCACGGTGGTCACCGTGCTCGCAGCCGTGATCATGCGCGACGACCGGACCCACGCCCTCGCCGAGGTGGACGGCGACGGCGACGGCGACGGTGAGGCGGGCGCCGCCGCCCCCGGGTCGGGGACGGTCGCCGCCGCCGACCCGGTGGCCAGCGCGCGCTGACGCCGCAGGAGCCGCCCGGGTCCCCGCGGGGACCCGGGCGGGCCGTCGTGCTCGGCGCCCGTCACCCACGTCCCTTCCGGGCCTTGCGGTCCTCGCGGTCGTTCGCCTTCTGGATCGCGTCGACGAGCTCGTCCTTGGACATCGTCGAGCGCCCGGAGACGTCGAGCTCCTGCGCGATCTCGTAGAGGTGCTCCTTCGAGGCGTTCGCGTCGACGCCGCCCGCCGTCTCCCGGTCCGTCCCGACGCCGCCCTCCGCCTGCTCGTCCGAGGGGCCTGGCTCGTCCTTCGGCTCCCAGTGGTCGCCGACCTTCTCGTGCGTGTGCTTCAGGGCCGCGTACGCCACGCGATGGGCGCGTTCCTCGTCGCCGTGCTCGTCCATGGCGGAGTCGTGCGCCTTCGCGAACGTGCGCTGGGCCTTCTCGTCGGACCGCTGCAGCGTCGAGGGCAGCTCTCCCTCGCGCGCGTCGCCGCTCTTCGTGGTCTTCGGCATGCGTCGCCTCCCTTCCTGTCCCTCCCACCGTGCGTCAGGCCGAGGCGGCTTGCAGCCCGTCGGCGGATACTCGACGGGTGGCCTCGATCCTGATGACGGCGATGCCGTTCGCCGGGCACGCCCGTCCGGTGCGCGCGGTCGCGGCCGAGCTCGTCCGCCGCGGCCACGACGTCCGCGTCTACACCGGCCGGTCGTACGTGGACATGTTCGAGCAGGTCGGAGCGCGGGGGATCCCCTGGCAGGTCGCGCCCGACCTCGACGAGCGCGACCTCGCGGCCACGTTCCCCCGGATGCGGGGCAAGAAGGGCTTCCGGCAGGTCCTCGTCAACCTGGAGGACCTCTTCGTCGGCACCGCGCCGGCGCAGTGCGCCGACCTGCTCGCGGCGTACGACGACGAGCCCTGGGACCTCCTCGCCGGCGACCCGATGGCTCTCGGCACCCGGTTCGCGGCCGAGCACCTCGGCTCCCGCTGGGCCAGCGTCTCCCCGATCGCCGTCTGGCTCCCCGGCGAGGGCATCCCGCCGACGGGCCTGGGACTGACGCCCGGCCGCGGGCCGCTCGGCCGGCTGCGGGACGCGGCGCTGGGCGCCGCCTCGGGCGCGGGAACGGCCGTGCTGACGCGCCGGTACCAGCGCACCCGCCGCCGGGCGGGCCTGCGCCGGGACCACGAGACGTTCGCGACCATGTGGTACTCGCCGCAGCTCGTCGTCGCGGCGGGCTCGCCCGGGCTCGACTACCCGCGTGCCGACCTGCCGGGCCACGTCCGCTTCGTCGGCGACCTGACCGACGACGGCGCTCCCGCCCCGGCGGCCGTCCTGCCGGACTGGTGGGACGACGTCGTGCGCGGGTCCGTGCCGGTCGTGCACGTGACGCAGGGGACGGCGAACGTCGACCCGCGCGACCTCATCCTCCCGGCGCTCGAGGCGCTCGCGGAGGCGGACGTGCTCGTCGTCGTCGGGCTCGGGCACCGCACCGACCCGCTGCCGGGGCCGCTGCCCGCGAACGCGCGCGTCGCGCCGATGGTGCCCTACGCCGAGCTGCTGCCGCGCACCTCGGTGATGATCACGAACGGCGGGTACGGCGGGGTGCTGCAGGCGCTGCGTCACGACATCCCGCTGATCGTCGCCGGGGGCGACCTGGACAAGCCCGAGGTCGCCGCACGCATCGGGTGGCACGGCGCCGGGATCAACCTGAGGACGGGCACCCCGCACGCGGCCGCGATCGCCGCCGCCTACCGCGCGATCGACACCGAGCCGAGCTATCGGGCGACGGCCGCACGCCTGGGGGCGGAGCTGCGCTCGCTCGGCGGCACGCGCGCCGCGGCCGACCTGCTCGAGTCGCACCTTCCCTGAGCCCTTCGGCCGCTCGGGTGCCGGCCCGGGCGAATCACCTGGTGGTGACGGGCACCCGTCCACCAGCATGCGGGCATGCTTCCCCTCAGCGCGATCCAGGCGCTGCGCGCCACCGTCACCGCCGACTGGTGCTCGGCCGCCGCCGACGCCGTCGCCGAACGCTGGGCCGTACCGCCCGGCGCCGCGCGCTGGTGGCGGTCCTCGGCGTCGCACGTCTTCGTGGTGCCCGACGGCGGCACCGGGGAGGGCGCACGCTACCTGCGGTTCGTCCCCGCTCACCTCCCGGTGGCAGCACGCCTCCTGACCGGAGCGGAGGTCCACGCGCGCCTGCACGACGGCGGCGCGTCGGTCGCACGGCTCGAGCGATCCACGTCCGGGGAGGTCGTCGAACGGGTACGGACCGGCGTCGGCGACGTGGTCGCGTACGCGGTGCGGCAGGCCCCGGGTGTCGAGCGGGAGGTCGACGACCTCGACGCCGACGCGGCCCGGACGTGGGGCGCGGCGCTCGGCGAGCTGCACCGCCACGGCGGCGACCCCGGACCTGGTGACCCGGTCGCGGAGCCCGGGGAGGCGTTCGCCCGCCACGTGCGGGCCCACGATCCCGAGCTCGCTTCGGCCGCGCGCACGCTGAGCGCGGCGGTCGCCGAGCTCCCACCCGGGCCGCGCGTCGTCGGGCACGGCGACCTCGAGCTCGACAACCTGCGCTGGGACGGTGACCGCATCACCTGCTTCGACCTCGACGAGGCGGCGGCGGCGCCGGCCGCGGCGGACGTCGCGTCGGCGGTGCGCGACCTGGTCGGGACCGACCCGGCCGCACCCGCGCGGCCCCACCTCCTGGTCGCCTTCCTCGACGGGTACCGGAGGAGCACCGGCACCGACGTCGACCGGCGCTCGCTGCGGGTGCACGGCGCCGCGCTCGCCGCACGACAGCTCACCGCCGCGCCCGACGTCCTCGACGTCGCGGAAGGCCCCGCCTGGCTCGCCGACCTGCGCACCCACCTGGAGGACCACTACGCGCGGCAACGGGCGCTCGTCGTCGCGACCGCGCGGGCGGTCGAGGCCTGAGTCGGGTTCGTGGCGGGCGCCAGCACGTGTCGGTGCTCGCCGCTAGGTTCGCGCCCATGAGCGACGACACCGGCATCGACACCGGCATCGACACCGGCATCGACACCGGCATCGCCAGCGGCACCAGCACCGCGACCCGCACGGGCACCCGCATCGGCACGGCGTTCGTCCCGGTCAGCGACCCGGCCGCGGCGGCCGACTGGTACGCGCGGTCGTTCGGCCTGACCGTGCAGGACGTCTCGCCCCACGCGGCCCAGCTGTCCACCGCCCAGGGCACGCTGACCCTCATGGGGCCCCGCAGCGGCATCGCCGCGGAGCCCGGGCTGCCGTGGGCACCGTTCAGCCTCGACGTCGACGACCTCGCCGCGACGCGCGAGGAGCTGATCGCCCGCGGCGCCGAGGTGAGCGCGGTCGACGGCGACCCCGCCGTCTGTCTCTTCTTCACCACCCGCGACCTCGACGGCAACGTGGTCCTCGTGGTCGACCGCTGACACAGCCCGGTGACCCGGGACGCCCGTCCCTGGTGCCCGGGACGCGCCCCGGCGGACCGTCCTCCTG
The DNA here is from genome assembly GCA_031181105.1 of Isoptericola sp. Taxonomy (GTDB): domain Bacteria; phylum Actinomycetota; class Actinomycetes; order Actinomycetales; family Cellulomonadaceae; genus Isoptericola. Next base: position 11,336 of record JAPSLD010000032.1, read on the forward strand.
TCAACGCACGCGCCGCGGCACCGACCGCGGCCGGACAGGAAGGACCCGTTCCATGGAGAACACCTCGCTCACCGCACCGTCACCGATCGCGTCGTCCGGGCAGGGGGTACGCCCCGGCGCCGCCCGTGCCTGGGCCTGGACCGGCGTGGCGGCCGGCGTCCTCGGCGTCACCTCGATCCAGGCGTCGATGGCCCTCAGCTCGAACTGGGAGGCGGTGGCGGGCGACGCCGACGCGATGGTCGCGGACCTGGGCACGCGCGGCGGCACGCTGCTCCTCTTCCACACCACCACCATCGTGTGCGCGCTGCTCCTGCTGGTCTTCGCGGCGGGCCTCAAGCGCCGGCTCGACGGGCAGGCGCCGGCTGGGTCGCTCCTGCCGACCGTGGCCGGGTGGGGCCTGGTGCTCACGTCGGTCGCGGGCCTGCTGGGCTCCGGCCTGGACACGCAGTTCATGTTCGCCGTGCAGGACCCGAGCATGATGGTCGCCGAGTCGGGCGCCTTCTACGGCGACTGGGTCGCCACCATCCCGTGGCTCTGGGTCGGGGCCGGTCTGGCCGGCGTGTCGGTCGGTCTGGCCGCCCTGCGGCACGGTGCCGCGCCGCGGTGGATCGGAGTCGTCGGACTGGCGCTCGGCGGCATCGCGCTGCTCGCCGGCGTCTCGCCGTTCCAGTACCTCGCCGGGTTCGTCGCCCCGGTGTGGGTGCTGGTCACGGCGCTGGGCTTCGCCCTCGGCGACCGGCGCTGACCGCGGGTGAGGTTCTGTCGATGATGTGGCCCGAGGCTCGGCCGCGGCCCTACCGTAGGGCCGTGGCCGAGCCTGGGCCCGGCCGCGCCGGGATGCCCCGCACCGCGTGGACGGTCGGTGTCCTCGCGTGGCTGCTCGGCATGTCCGCGATCGTGCTGCAGCTCGCCTCGGGCGTCACGGTGCTCTTCGGCGACCTCCTGTTCGTGGTCGTCGACGCGACCGTGGCGCTCGTGTACGGCTCCGTCGCCGGCGTGGTGCTCGCGCGGCGGCCGCACGTCGTGGGATGGCTGACGGCGCTCGCGGCCGTGGGCGGCGGTGTCGCGGCGCTCGGCGGGGCGTGGCGCAGCTACGCCTCGACGCACCCCGGCCTGCCGGCGTTCGACGGGCTCACGGCGACGTACGGCTGGGCCTGGGTGCCCGGCACGGTCGGGCTGTTCGTGCTCGTGCCGTGGTTCGTCCGGTCCGGCCGCCCCGGGCCCGGTGCCTGGGCCGGCGCCGCCGGCGGCGGGCTGGCGATCGCCGGGTTCCTCCTCGTCGACCCGGTAGACCCCCGGACGGCGATCGCGGGTGTGGTCGCCATGGGCCTCGTCACCGCCGGGGCGACGGCGTGGCGATGGCGGCGCGGCCCGGTCGCGGACCGGCGCGGGCTCGGGCTGCTCGCCCTCGGCACGGCGCTGATGGCGCTGTCGTTCGTCCCGCTGCTGACGACCTGGGCCTCCCCGGAGGTCGCGCTCGCGCTGCCGCTGACCCACCTCGCGTGCCAGGCGCTGTTCCCGGCGGCCATCCTCGTGTGCATCCTGCGCAACCGGCTGTGGGGGGTCGACCTCGTGCTCTCGCGCGCGACGGTCGCGGCGATGCTGGCGTTCGGGCTGGCGCTCGTCTACGGCGTCGTCGTGGTCGTCGCGGCCACCGTCGTCGACGGCGCGGCCGTCCAGGTGGCGGCCGCGGTCGGTGTCGCGCTCGCGGTCCAGCCGCTGCACGCGTGGCTGCGCCGGCGCGTCCACGACCTCGTCTACGGCGACGGCGGCGACCCTGGGCGCGCCGCCCTGAGCGTCGGGCGGCACCTCGCCTCCGCGGCGGGGGCCGACGAGCTCGTCGCGGCCCTCGGCGCCGGCGTGCGCGAGGCGCTGCGGCTCGAGTCCGTCGCGATCGAGTGGCCGCTCGCCGCCGACGGTCGGCCGTCCGACGGGGCCGCCGGGACCGCAGGTGTCACGGTGCGCGACGTCCGGCACGGGGACCGTGTCCTCGGGCGGGTGCACGCGACCCCGCGCGCGGGGGAGCGGCTCGACCAGCGCACCCGGGACGCGCTCGAGCAGATCCTGCCCGTGCTCGGCGCCGGGCTCGCGCTCGCCCAGGCGGCGAGCGAGCTGGAGGAGGCGCGTGACGCCACCACCCGCGCCCGGCTCGCGGAGCGGCGCGTGATCCGCCGCGAGCTCCACGACGGCATCGGTCCGTGGCTCAGCGGCCTGCGGCTCGGCCTCCAGGGAGCGCGCAACGTCCTCGAGAGCGACCCCACCACGGCGGCGCAGGTGCTCGACGCGCTCGGCGACGAGGTGCGGCAGCGCGCGGAGGACGTCCGGATGCTGTCGCGCAGCCTGCTGCCGCCGTCGCTCGACGACCTCGGCCTCGAGGCGGCCCTCGGCGAGCTCGCGGGGCGCCAGGCGGTCGCGGGGTTCGTCGTCGACGTGCGCTGCGACCCGTGCGGCGGGCTCGACACCCGGGTGGCCGCGGCGGCGTACGCGATCGCGAGCGAGTCGGTGATCAACGCCGCGCGCCACTCCGGCGCGGGCGAGTGCCGGCTCGCCGTCGAGCTGCACGCGGACACCCTCGTCGTGACGTGCGAGGACGACGGCCGGGGCGTCGACGCCGGCGCGCGTGCCGGCGTCGGCTCGCGCTCCATGCGTGAGCGCGCCGAGGAGCTCGGCGGCCGGCTGACCGTCGCGCCGGTCACGCCGGGCGCGGCGCGGCCGGGGACGCGCGTGCGGGCGGAGCTGCCGCTCGCACCCGGCCGGACCGGCACGGTCGCCCCGGCCGTCGCCCCCGGGACGTCGGCATGAGCGTCGTGCGCGTCGTCGTGGTCGACGACCACCCGGTCTTCCGGCTCGGGATGGTCGCGCTCCTGGGCTCGCTCGACGGCATCGAGGTCGTCGGCCAGGCCGCGTCCGCCGCCCAGGCCCGGGACCTGCTCGGGCTGCGGGAGCCGCCGGGCACGGGTGCCGACGTCGTCCTCATGGACATGGACCTCGGCGACGGCTCCGGCGTCGACGTCACCCGCGAGCTGGTCCGGGAACGCCCGGAGGTGCGGGTCCTGGTCGTGACGATGCACGAGACGGACGACGCCGTGGTGTCCGCCGTCCGAGCGGGCGCCCGCGGGTACCTCGTGAAGTCGGCGAGCCCGGCCGAGGTAGAGCGTGCGGTGCTCGCGGTGGCCGACGGCGCGATGATCCTGTCGCCGACCGTGGCGGAGCGTGCCATGGCGTACGTGGTGGGCGGCAAGGCCGCCGCCCGCGTGCCGTTCCCGCAGCTCACCGACCGCGAGCGCGAGGTGCTCGACCTCATCGCCGCGGGGCTCGACAACACGGCGATCTCCCGGCGGCTGCTGCTGAGCCCCAAGACCGTGCGCAACCACGTCGCCAACGTCCTGACCAAGCTCGCCGTGCGAGACCGGTCTGCGGCGATCGTCCGGGCACGCGAGGAAGGGCTCGGGCAGGCGTGAGGACGGAGGTGACGCGATGGCGACGATCCTGACCTGGACCGGCGTGGACGATTCCGAGCGGCTGGACCGGGCGAGCGTCGAGCTCGCCGAGGACTCCATGCGTGCCTTCGGGAGCACGCACACGCGGTCGTTCGCCACCACGTGGAGCCTCGACGTCGGTCCCGGCTGGGTGACGCGGTCGATCGACGTGACGGTCCGCGGGATCGGCTGGTGGCGCTCACTGGTGCTCACCCGCCACGTCGACGGCACGTGGGAGTCGCAGCACGACTCCGGCGGCGATGTCGCCCTGCCGGCGCCCGGGCTCGCGGATCCGGCGGGCGTCGAGGGTGCGGTCGACTGCGACCTGGGTCTGTGCCCCGTCACGAACACGATGCCGATCCGGCGTCTGCGGCTGCTCGCCGACGAGGTGCCGCCCACGCCGCTGGTCATGGCCTGGGTCGACGTGCCGTCGTTGCGGGTGGTCCGCAGCGAGCAGGTGTACGCGTCGGCCGTCGACGGGTCCTCGTCGCGGCAGGTCTCCTACGCGAGCCGGAGCCGCGACTTCGACGCGACCCTGACCGTCGATGCCGACGGCCTCGTCATCGACTACCCGGGGCTCGCACGCCGCGTCCGTCCCGTGCACTGACCTGACGGCCCGCTACGCGTCACACACCCCCACGACCCTGGTGACCCCGTACGGCGGGACGTGCAGATGCTCCTGGAGGTCGACCCGGAGCGCGCGGCACGCGGCGCAGCGCACGTAGACCACCTGGCCCTGCGTCGTCGGGTGGCGCGACTCGACGAGCCAGCCGTGCTCGTGCGGCGGCGTCGAGCGTGCTGGGTGCGGCCGGCTGCTCGCAGGTGCGGTTCCGTTCATGGGACCACGGTGCTGTAATGGCCTTGTGCATCTCAACCCTTACGGTGAGTACGCCGTCCTGCTCGCGGCGTCCCTGGCCAACGACTGGCCGACCAGCAGGGCCGGGATCGTGGCCCGCACGCGCGACCTGGGCATGACGATGACCTTCCCGGAGGCGCCGGACGACCACGCCCGCACCCGCCGGGTCGTCGACGCGTGGCTGGCCGTGGTCGACGCCGACGAGCCACGGCGCCGGGCGCTGCTCCTCAACGAGCAGATGGCGGCCGTCGCGGCCTACCCCCGGCTCGTCGACCACGACGGCGAGGGCTGGCACCTGCACTATCGCGACGACGGTCAGCTCCTGCCCGACGTGCTCGCCGCGGTCATCAGCGTGGGCACGGCGCTCCACCTCACGACCCGGGGGATGCACCGCCTCAGCCGGTGCGCCGCCGACCGGTCGCCGGGCGAGCGCTGCCCGGCCGTGGTCGTCGACGTCACCCGCAACGGACGGCAGCGGTACTGCTCGGTGCGCTGCGCCAACCGGTCCGCCGTGCGGCGTCACCGGTCGAGGATGCGGGACGGCGCTACCGACCCGTGGTGAGCAGCCGGGTGCGCAGCCCGCCGGGGGCTCCCGGAAAAGCCGGTGCCCTCGAGCGCTCGCTGCCCTAGCATCGGACGGCCGACCGCGACGGCGAGTCGGCACCAAGCCCTGAAGGACCCACGAGGAGCGAGCGGATGCACGGCGTCACCGCGGGATGCGAGGTGGCCGCCTCGGCCTGCTCGGGCACCCCGCGCCCCCGCGCGCCGCGCTGCTGACGACGACGTCGGGAGCCGGGCGCGGGCGTCGCCGTGCCCACCGAACGCACCACCCCGAGAGGCTCCCCGTGAACCCCCTGACCGAGCAGCAGATCCGCGCGTCCTTCGTCAACGCCACCCGTCGCGAGGCGGCCCAGGCGACGCTCCCCGACCTCACCGACGTCCGGTGGGACCGGCTCGACTACCTCGGGTGGCGCGACCGGAGGGCGCCGCTCGCCGCGTACGTCGTCCTCGAGCTCGACGGCGAGCCCGTCGGCATCCTGCTGCGTGCCGCCGACGCCAAGGCCGGGCGCCCGCGCCGCAAGGGCCTGTGCGCCTGGTGCGAGGACGTCGTGGTGACCGACGACGTCTCCCTCTACGTCGCGCGGCGCGCCGGCGCGTCCGGCCGGGCGGGCAACACGATCGGCACGCTGATCTGCACGGACTTCCTGTGCTCGGTCAACGTGCGGCGTGCGCCCACCCGCGCCGAGGCGGGGTCCGACGCCGAGGGCGTGCGCGATCGGATCGTCGAGCGGCGCGTCGCGGGGCTGCGCGAGCGGTCCGCGCGGTTCGTCGCCGAGGTGCTGCGCACCAGGTGACGGCGAGGCGTCAGGCGCTCCACCCCCGCACCCGGTGCAGCTGCGCCGTCTTCGGGTACGGGCCGCCGCGCGGCACGGTCTCGAACAGGTCGAGCATGAGGAAGAGCGGGTAGCCGGGCGCCTGCGATAGTCGCCGCACGACGCGGCCCTCGCAGCCGATGACCGTCTCGCCTTCCCCCCAGACGACCGTCCAGGTGTGCGGCCGGGAGGCGTCGAGAGGCAGCAGGACCTCGGCCATGTCCGTGCTCAGCGACGGGTCCGCGTGCGCCTTGACCCCGCAGCGGGCGACGGTGCGGTCCGCACCGACGCCCGCTGCGTCGATCTCGAAGACGCAGACCTCGCCGGCGTGCTCCGGCGAGAGGTGCTCGGTCCCCACGAGCCACGCGGCGAGCATGCACCCGTCGTCCCGGCTCGCGCTGACCGTCACGTCGACCCGTCCGGCCGACGGGGCCCACAGCAGGCGGGTCGGCGTCGGTGTGCGGACGGTGAGCCCGTCGGGGCGGTGCCGGTGCGTCCCCCGGCTCGACCCCTGCTCGCCGGAGAACGTGCCGGTCTGCAGGTTCGACACCCGGAGCGGCGCGTCCTCCTGACGCCAGTCGGGCTGGTCCTCGTCGATGCGCAGCCGGAGCCCCGCCGGGCCGTGCTCGTACCTGGCCCGCGAGCGGTCCGGCGTGGTCCAGTGCGGCAGGTAGTGGTCGACCCAGAGGTCCCGGCGCAGCGCCGGCCCGTGGAAGTCGTCCTCCACGTCGGGTGAGCGGCCGGGCGGCTCCGGGAGGCGCGACCGCGGACCGGGCACGTGTGCGCGACTCGTCATGGGAGGGGTGAGCCGTCCGCGGCGTCGGCCAGTCCTGCCTCGTGGGCGATGATCGCCGCCTGGACACGGTTGCTGACGCCGAGCCGGTCGAACACCTCGCGCAGGTACTGCTTGACGGTGCCGTCCGTCAGGTGCATCCGGTGCGCGATCTCGGCGTTGGAGGCCCCCGTGGCCAGCACGCCGAGCAGCTCGCGCTGGCGTGCGCTCAGCGCCCGGACGGCGTCGTGAGCGCTCCGGGTGCGCCGGATGCGCGCGGTGGCCTCCGACCGCACCAGCCAGCGGGCCACCCGGGGCGAGAAGGCGGCCCCGCCCGCGGCGATCGCCTTGACGGCGGCGATCAGGTCCCGGGGGCCGTCCGACTTGAGCAGGAACCCCAGGGCGCCGAGCTCCACGGCCTCGGCGACGTACTCGTCGTCGGCGAACGTGGTGAGCATCGCGACCGGCACCGTGGGCTGCTCGCGGCGCAGGTGGCGGAGCAGCTCCAGGCCGTCCATCCGCGGCATGCGGATGTCGACCAGGGCGACGTCGAGCCGGTGCCTGCGGGCTAGTGCCAGGGCGGCGTGGCCGTCGTCGGCCTCGGCGAC
>JAPSLD010000033.1 GCA_031181105.1 Isoptericola sp.
CGTACTTCAGCAGGTGCGCGAGCGTCTTGTTGTCGGTGAGGTCGTTGACGCCGACGACCTCGACGTCCGCACCCGACTCCACGAGAGCCCGGTAGAAGTTCCGTCCGATACGACCGAAGCCGTTGATGCCGACGCGGATGGTCACGATTGCCCTCCTCAGGGCGCGTCGGATCCGAACCCGACGCACACGGTTGATGCCGAATTCCGCGCGCCCACGGCGCGCTGATGATCTCCGACGCGACTCCCGGCCGCCCGCGACGTCACGCCTCCGGGCAAACTCGGGGTCACGTCGTCGTCACCTGACGCGTCGAGCCTATACCCATCGCTGAGGGGTCGCCGCACCGCGTCGCAGGGCGAGACACCCGGTCAGACCTCAGGTCTACAGGTCGAGCAGGTCGGGGCTCAGGCCGGCCTCGGTGTCGGGGACGCCGAGCTCCATCGCGCGCTTGTCCGCCGTCGAGAGCAGGCGCCGGATCCGGCCGGCGACCGCGTCCTTCGACAGCGGCGGGTCCGCGAGCTGGCCGAGCTCCTCGAGGGACGCCTGCTTGTGCGCGAGCCGCAGCTCGCCCGCCTGGCGCAGGTGCGCCGGCACCTCGTCGCCGAGGATCTCGAACGCGCGCTGGACGCGGGCGCCCGCCGCGACGGCCGCGCGGGCCGAGCGGCGCAGGTTCGCGTCGTCGAAGTTCGCGAGGCGGTTCGCGGTCCCGCGGACCTCGCGCCGCGCGCGCCGCTCCTCCCACACCTGGAGCGTCGCGCTCGCGCCCATGCGGCGCAGCATCTCGCTGATCGCGTCGCCGTCGCGCAGGACCACCCGGTCGATGCCGCGCACCTCGCGCGACTTGGCCTGCACGCCGAGGCGGCGGGCGGCACCCACGAGCGCGAGCGCCGCCTCCGGCCCGGGGCAGGTGACCTCGAGGGCCATGGAGCGGCCGGGCTCGGTGAGCGAGCCGTGGGCGAGGAACGCTCCGCGCCACACCGCCTCGGCCTCGACCGTCCCGGCCGAGACCACCTCGGGCGCGAGCCCCCGCACGGGCCGCCCCCGGCCGTCCAGCAGGCCGGTCTGCCGGGCGAGCGACTCGCCGTCGCGCACGACGCGCACGACGTACCGGTTGTGCTTGCGCAGCCCGCCCGCGGCGACCACGATCAGCTCGCTCCCGTGCCCGTACAGGTCCGCGACGGCCTGGCGGAGCCGGGTGGCGACGGACTCCGTGTCGAGCTCGGCCTCGATCACGACGCGTCCGGAGATGATGTGCAGGCCGCCCGAGAAGCGGAGCGTCGCGGAGACCTCGGCCTTGCGGCACGAGGTCTTGGTGACCTTGAGCCGCGCGAGTTCGTCCTTCACCTCTGCCGTGAGCGCCATGGCGTCATGCTGCCACACGCGGCAAGCACCGCCCGCGGCCGTGCGGCCACCGCCGGCCGCCGTCGAACCTCGCGGTCAGACGTCGCCGTAGACGCCCTCGAACACGTCGCGGAAGGCCGCCGCGAGGCGCAGCGAGTCGTGCCGCGGGGTGCCGTCGCCACGCCGCACCTGGCGCATCACGAGCCGTGCTCCCATCGCGGCCGCGGCGTCCGAGAGCTCCCCGACGTCCTCGACCGCCGAGGGGTCGGCGAGCACGGCGTCGACCCGGAGCTCGGGGGCGTGCTTGTGCAGCGCCTCGAGGTGGTCCGTCGCCGTCAGGCCCTGGGTCTCCCCGCGCTCGGCGCTGAGGTTGAGGGTCACGCACCGACGTGCGGGCGTCGCGTGGAGCGCCTCGGCGAGCCGGGGCACGAGCAGGTGCACGAGCACCGAGGAGTACCAGGACCCCGGACCCAGCACGACCCAGTCCGCCTCGTGGACCGCGGCGACGGCCTCCGGGCAGGCCGGCGGGTCGGCGGGCACGAGCCGCAGCTGGTCGATGCGACCGTCGGTGACCGCGACGCGGCTCTGCCCGACGACGGTCTCCAGGACGGGTCCCGCCGCACCCTCGCGGCGGACGTCGGCCTCGACGACGAGCGGCACCGCCGCCATCGGCACGACCCGCCCGCGCGCACCGAGGAGCCGCCCCACCCAGTCGAGCCCCGTGACGGTGTCGCCGAGCATGTCCCACAGCGCGACGATGAGCAGGTTGCCCATCGCGTGGTTGTCGAGGTCGCCCTCGGACGCGAAGCGGTGCTGCAGCAGGTCGCTCCACGTCCTGCCCCACTCGGAGTCGTCGCACAGCGCCGCGAGCGCCATGCGCAGGTCACCGGGCGGCAGGACGCCGAGCTCGCCGCGCAGCCGCCCCGACGACCCGCCGTCGTCGGCGACCGTGACGACCGCGGTGAGCCGGTCGGACACGTGCCGCAGCGCCTGCAGGCTCGCCGACAGCCCGTGCCCGCCGCCGAGCGCGACGACGGCCGGGCCGCGCGCCCCGCCGACGCCGGCGGGGCCGCGCAGGGCAGGACCGGTGCTCAGGTCGCTCACTCCTTCCCCAGGTCGCGGGCGGTGACGGTGACCCGGTGGCCGAGCCCGCGCAGGCGCGCGGCGATCTGCTCGGCGATCGCGACCGAGCGGTGCTTGCCGCCCGTGCAGCCCACGGCGACGGTCACGTAGCGCTTCTCCTCGTGCAGGTAGCCGGCGAGCACCGGCTCCAGGGCGGCCACGTACCGCTCGACGAACTCGGTCGCACCGGGCCGGCTGAGCACGTAGTCGCGCACCGGCTCGTCCCGGCCGGTGAGGTGGCGCAGCTCGCTGATCCAGTACGGGTTCGCGAGGAACCGCACGTCCACCACGTGGTCGGCGTCGAGCGGCAGGCCGTACTTGAAGCCGAACGAGACGACGTTGACCCGCAGCGACTCGGGCGCGCCGTCGGCGACCGCCGCGCGGACCTCGCGCGCGAGGTCGTGCACGGACAGGTCCGAGGTGTCGATGACGACGTCGGCCCGCTCGGAGATCGACGCGAGGATCCGGCGCTCGGCCTCGATGCCGTCCAGGATGCGCCCGTCGCCCTGCAGCGGGTGCGGCCGGCGCACCTGCTCGAACCGGCGCACGAGGACCTCGTCGGACGCGTCGAGGAACAGGATCCGGTGCAGGACGCCGTTCTCCCCCAGGTGGCGCAGCACCTGGGCCAGCTCGGAGAAGTACTCGCGGCCGCGCACGTCGACGACCGCCGCGATGCGCTCGACGGACGAGCCGGAGCGCGTCATGAGGTCCACCAGCGGGACCAGCATCATGGGCGGCAGGTTGTCGACGACGAACCAGTCGAGGTCCTCGAGGACGGCGGCGGCGCGGGAGCGGCCCGCGCCGGACATGCCGGTGATGATGAGGACCTCGGGCTCGCGCCGCTCGGGGGCCGGCGTGGCGGCCTCGATGGCCGGGATGCCCGCGGGGACGGTGGTCGGCGAGGGCTCGCTCATGCGCCCAGCATGCCAGCCCGGTCGGCGTCGGGCGCGGCCGGGGCGGCTCCCGCCTGCGCCGACGCCCCGAGCGCGGCCACCACGGCGGCCGCCGTGCGCTCCCCCATCCCGCGCACCGTCGCGATCTCCTCCACGCTCGCCGCGCGGAGGCGCTTGAGCGAGCCGAAGTGGGTCAGCAGCGCCTTCTTGCGCGCCGGGCCCAGGCCCGGAACGTCGTCGAGCACCGACGCCGTCATGCCCTTGCTGCGGCGGCGACGGTGCTGGGCGATCGCGAACCGGTGGGCCTCGTCGCGCACGCGCTGGAGCAGGTACAGCCCCTCGGAGGCGCGCTGCAGGATCACCGGGTAGTCCTCGCCCGGCAGCCAGACCTCTTCCAGGCGCTTGGCGAGCCCGCAGAGCGCGACGTCGGTGACGCCGAGGTCCTCGAGCGCGCGGGCCGCGGCGGCCACCTGGGGCGGGCCGCCGTCGACGACGACCAGGTTCGGCGGGTACGCGAAGCGCTGGCCCTTCTCCGCGGGGACGTCGGCGTCGACCTCGCCCGACACCGGCGCCTCGCCCGTCGTGTCGACCTCGACCTCGCCGAGGCGCGCTCGCTCCTGCAGGTACCGGCGGAACCGGCGGGTGATGACCTCGTGCATCGCCTCGGTGTCGTCGCGGGCGCCCTCGCCCTCGGGCCCGCGGACCGAGAAGCTGCGGTACTCGCTCTTGCGGGGCAGGCCGTCCTCGAAGACGACCATCGACGCCGACTGGAACGTCCCCTGGGTGTGCGAGACGTCGTAGCACTCGATCCGCAGCGGCGCCTGGTCGAGGCCGAGCGCCTCCTGGATCTCCTGGAGCGCCTGGCTGCGGGTGGTCAGGTCGCCGGCCCGCCGCGTGCGGTGCAGCGCCAGCGCGTGCTCGGCGTTCTTGCGGACCGTCTCCGCCAGCTCGCGCTTGTCGCCGCGCTGCGGGACGCGGACCTCGACGCGCGCCCCCCGCAGGCCCGTGAGCCAGGCGGTGACCTGGTCGACGTCCGGCGGCAGGACGGGCACGAGCACCTCGCGCGGGACGGCGTCGCGTGCGGCCGCGCGGTCCTGCGCGTCCGTGCCGCCGCGCAGGGCGTCCTCCGCCGACCCGTAGACCTGCTGGAGCAGGTGCTCGACGAGCTCGGCGTCGGTCACGTCCTCGACCTTCTCGACGATCCACCCGCGCTGGCCGCGGATGCGCCCGCCGCGCACGTGGAAGACCTGCACCGCCGCCTCGAGCTCGTCACCGACCAGGGCGAACACGTCGGCGTCGGTGCCGTCGCCCAGCACCACGGCGTTCTTCTCGGTGGCGCGCCGCAGGGCCTGCAGGTCGTCGCGCAGCCGCGCGGCGGCCTCGTACTCCATCGCCGCGGCCGCCTCGCGCATCTTCTGCTCGAGGCGCCGCTCGAAGCGCGCCGTGTCCCCCGCCATGAACGCGCAGAAGTCCTCGGCGAGCCGGCGGTGCTCGTCCGGGCTGACGCGGCCCACGCACGGGGCGGAGCACTTGTCGATGTAGCCGAGCAGGCACGGGCGCCCGGTCTGGTGGGCGCGCTTGTAGACGCCGGCCGAGCAGGTGCGGACCGGGAAGACCCGCAGCAGCAGGTCGAGCGTCTCCCGGATGGCCCAGGCGTGCCCGTACGGGCCGAAGTAGCGGGTGCCGGGCCGCTTGGCGCCCCGCATGACCTGCGCCCGCGGGATCTCCTCGCCCATGGTCACGGCCAGGTAGGGGTACGACTTGTCGTCGCGGTACTTGACGTTGAACCGCGGGTCGAACTCCTTGATCCAGGAGTACTCGAGCGCGAGCGCCTCGACCTCGGTGCCGACCACGGTCCACTCGACGGACGCGGCCGTCGTGACCATCGTCTGCGTCCGGTGGTGCAGGTTGGCGACGTCCTGGAAGTAGCTCGACAGCCGCGCGCGCAGGTTCTTGGCCTTGCCGACGTAGACGACGCGCCCGTGGGCGTCACGGAACCGGTAGACGCCCGGCGAGGTGGGGATCTCCCCCGGCTTCGGTCGGTAGGTCGCTGGGTCGGCCATGCGGCCAGCCTAGGTCAGGGCGCGGACACCTCCGTCGCGCGGACGGGGGCGGGCTCGACCAGCACGGGGAAGTTCACCGAGCGCGAGATGAAGCACATGGCGTGCGCCCGGTGGTGCAGCGCGGCGAGCGACTCGTCGTCCGTCCGGGGGCCGGCGTCGGCGACGACGCGCGGGTGCAGCGTGACGTCCGTGAAGCGGCCCTCCCCGCGCGCCTCGACCCGCATCGTGCCCGTCGCGTGGTCCGTGTACTCCCGCACGACGACGCCCTGCTCCGCCGCCAGGTGCAGGAACCACAGCATGTGACACTGGGCGAGGCTCGCGACGAAGAGCTCCTCGGGGTTGTACCGCGACGGGTCGCCGCGGTAGGCCGGGTCGGCGCTCGCCGCCAGGGCGGGCTTGCCCGTGACGTGCACCTCGTGGTCGCGCGGGTACGCGGTGTACGACGTCGTGCCGACGGGTGCGTCCGGCTCTCCCCCGGGCTGCCGGACGGGCCAGGTGACGGTCACGGCGTAGGCGTGGTGGGCTCCCATGGGCCCAAACTAGGGCGTCAGGCCGCCGAGCGCCTGCCGGCCGGCTCGTTGAGGATCTCGGCGAGGAACCGGCCCGTGTGGCTGTCCTCCACCTTCGCGACCTCCTCGGGCGTGCCCTGCGCCACGACCGTGCCGCCCCCAGAGCCGCCCTCGGGGCCCATGTCGACGACCCAGTCCGCGCTCTTGATCACGTCGAGGTTGTGCTCGATGACCAGGACGGTGTTGCCCTTGTCGACGAGCGACTGCAGGACGCCGAGGAGCTTGCGGATGTCCTCGAAGTGCAGGCCCGTCGTCGGCTCGTCCAGCACGTAGATCGTGCGGCCGGTCGAGCGGCGCTGCAGCTCGCTGGCGAGCTTGACGCGCTGCGCCTCGCCGCCCGAGAGCGTCGGGGCCGGCTGCCCGAGCCGCACGTAGCCGAGGCCGACCTCGACCAGCGTGGTGAGGTAGCGCGAGATCGCGGGGAACGCCTTGAAGAACTCGGCGGCCTCCTCGATCGGCATGTCGAGCACGTCGGCGACCGTCTTGCCCTTGAAGTGCACCTCGAGCGTCTCGCGGTTGTAGCGCGCGCCGTGGCACACCTCGCACGGGACGTAGACGTCGGGCAGGAAGTTCATCTCGATCTTGAGCGTGCCGTCGCCCGCGCACGCCTCGCAGCGCCCGCCCTTGACGTTGAACGAGAACCGGCCCGGCCCGTACCCGCGGACCTTGGCCTCCTGGGTCTCCGCGAAGATCTTGCGGATCCGGTCCCACACGCCCGTGTACGTGGCCGGGTTGGACCGCGGGGTGCGGCCGATCGGCCCCTGGTCGACGTGGACGACCTTGTCGAGGTGCTCCGTGCCCGTCACCCGCGTGTGGCGCCCGGCGACCTGCCGCGCACCGTTGAGCTGGTTGGCCAGCGTGGTGTACAGGATCGAGTTGACGAGGGTCGACTTGCCCGAGCCGGACACGCCGGTCACCGCCGTCAGGACGCCGAGGGGGAACGAGACGTCGATGCCGCGCAGGTTGTTCTCGCGGGCGCCCACGACGGTGACCTGACGCTCGGGGTCGACGGGGCGCCGGGCGGCCGGCAGCGGGATGCTGCGCCGGCCCGAGAGGTAGGCGCCGGTCAACGACCGCTCGGACTCCAGGAGACCCGCGTACTCGCCCGAGTGCACGACCTGGCCGCCGTGCTCGCCGGCGCCCGGGCCGACGTCGACGATCCAGTCCGCGGCACGGATGGTGTCCTCGTCGTGCTCGACGACGATCAGCGTGTTCCCCAGGTCGCGCAGGCGCGTGAGGGTGTCGATGAGCCGCCGGTTGTCGCGCTGGTGCAGGCCGATGCTCGGCTCGTCGAGCACGTACAGCACGCCCACGAGCCCGGAGCCGATCTGGGTCGCGAGGCGGATGCGCTGCGCCTCGCCGCCCGAGAGGGTCGCGGCCGGGCGCTCGAGCGACAGGTAGTGCAGCCCGACGTCGAGAAGGAAGCCGAGCCGCGCGTGCACCTCCTTGAGCACCTCGGCGGCGATCGCGTGCTCGCGCTCGCCCAGGCGCAGCCCGTCCAGGAACCGCTTCGCGCCGTCGATCGGCATGCGGCACACGTCCCAGATCGACTTGCCGCCGACCTTGACCGCGAGCACCTCGGGCTTGAGCCGCGCACCCTGGCACACCGGGCACGGGACCTCGCGCATGAAGGCCTCGTACCGGTCCTTCGACCAGTCCGACTCCGTCTCGCGGTGCCGGCGCTCGATGAACGTGATCGCACCCTCGAAGCCGGTGGAGTACTGCCGCTCGCGGCCCCAGCGGTTGCGGTACCGCACGTGCACCTCGTGGTTGCGGCCGTGCAGGATCGCGTCCTTGGCGCGCTTGGGCAGCGCGCGCCACGGCACGTCCATGGAGAAGCTCATCTCCTCCGCGAGCGCCGCCAGGACGCGCGTGAAGTACTCCGAGGACGTCTGCGCCCACGGGGCGATCGCGCCGTCGGCGAGCGACTTCTCCTCGTCCGGGACGACGAGGTCCGGGTCGACCTCGAGCCGGAAGCCGATCCCCGTGCACTCCGGGCAGGCGCCGTACGGGGCGTTGAACGAGAACGTGCGCGGCTCGATCTCGTCGAGCGTCAGCGGGTGGTCGTTCGGGCACGCGCGCTTCTCGGAGAACTTGCGGATGCGGTCGTGGCCGTCGGCGCCCGGGTCGGACGGCGCGTCGACCAGCTCGACCATGACCAGGCCGCCCGCGAGCCGCAGCGCGGTCTCCACCGAGTCCGTGAGGCGGCGCTTGACGCCGTCGCGAGCGACCAGGCGGTCGACGACGACCTCGATGTCGTGCTTGAGCTTCTTCTCGAGCGTGGGCGGGTCGGTGAGCTGCACGACCTCGCCGTCGACGCGCGCGCGGGCGAAGCCCTGGGACTGCAGCTCGCCGAAGAGGTCGGCGTACTCGCCCTTGCGGCCGCGCACGACGGGCGCGAGCACCTGGTAGCGCGTGCCCTCGGGCAGCTCCAGGAGCTTGTCGACGATCTGCTGCGGCGTCTGCGACTGCACGGGCTCGCCGCACACCGGGCAGTGCTGCGTGCCGGCGCGCGCGAACAGCAGGCGCAGGTAGTCGTAGACCTCGGTGATGGTGCCGACGGTCGACCGCGGGTTGCGGTTGGTCGACTTCTGGTCGATCGACACCGCGGGCGACAGGCCCTCGATGAAGTCGACGTCGGGCTTGTCCATCTGGCCGAGGAACTGGCGGGCGTAGGCGGACAGCGACTCCACGTAGCGGCGCTGGCCCTCGGCGAAGATCGTGTCGAACGCCAGCGACGACTTGCCGGAGCCGGAGAGCCCGGTGAACACGATGAGCGCGTCGCGTGGCATGTCGAGGTCCACGTTGCGCAGGTTGTGCTCACGGGCACCGGAGACGACGAGGCGATTGCTCACCGCAGCATCCTACCGGTGACCCACCGACAGTCGCACACGTGTTCTACACGTCACACGTCGCGTCCGGCGCCGGGCAGCAGCGTCGGGACGAGGCGCTCCTCGCGCGTGACCGGCACCCCGTCGACGACGTCGCGCGTCACGGCGTAGGCGCCCGCCCCCGGCCGCTCGCTCACGACGTCGGCAAGGACGACGCCGTCGCCGGTCCCCCGGTAGACGAGCCCGACGCCGTCGTCGGTCGCGTACGACGTGGGCAGGGTCCCGGCGGCGACGGCCCGGTGCAGCACCGGCCGCCGCTCCGCCTCGGTGTCGTGGTGGACGCCGTTGCCGTACGGCACGAACCCGAGGCCGTCCGTCACGACGGCGAGCTCCGGGCCGAACGAGTCCGTGGGGCCCCCGGCGTGCCAGCACAGCGACCCTGCGCTGATGCCGCCCAGGACGACGCCCGCCTCCCACGCGCCGTGCAGGACGGTGTCGAGCCCGTGCGCCCGCCAGACGGCGAGCAGGTTCACCACCGAGCCGCCGCCGACCCACACGACGTCCTGCTCGCGCACGAACCCCGCGACGTCGTCGACGTTCGGCATGGTGAACAGCCGCAGGTGGGACATCCGCATCCCGGCGGCGCGGGCGGCCTCGTCGAGCTCGCCCTCCCACCACCGCTGGTCCCCGCTCGCGGTGCCGACGTGCAGCACGCGCGGCGTCCGGTCGGCGCCGGCGAGGTCCGCGGCGTGCCGGACGAGGGGCCCGAGCCCGAGACGGGTCCGGCGGCCGGGCACCCAGCCGCCCGAGGTGGCGAGGATCGTCGGCTCCGTCATGGCCGGGAGCGTACTAGGACGCCGCGGCGGCGCGACCGGCGGACGTGCTTGGATGCCTGCCATGGCCACCTTCGCCGTCACCTACGTCTACAGCTCCGACTCCGCCCGCCTCGACGAGCTCAGGCCCGAGCACCGGGCGTTCCTGGGCGGGCTCAACGCCCGCGGCGTGCTGCGGGTATCGGGGCCGCTGCCGGGCACGCACGACGCGCCGGCGGGCGCGCTGCTCGTGATCGACGCCGACGACGTCGCGGGCGCGCTCGCGACGCTCGACGCCGACCCGTTCCGGCGCGCGGGCCTGGTCGTGGAGCGCTCCGCGCGCGAGTGGGTGCCGGTGATCGGCGGGTTCGCCGCCTGAGACCGGCTCAGGCCTCGCGGGCCTGCGCCCCGGGCTCGAGCGCCTCGGCCTCGAGCGTCCCGGCCGCGTCGCGCGCGAGCTCGCGCTCGAGCTCGCGCGCGGCGAGCGCCGCCGTGCGGGCCGTCGTGAGCAGGCTCGCGACCGTCGCGATCGCGAGCGAGCCGATGATCACCGTGAGCGACAGCCAGATCGGGATCTCGGGCGCCCACCCGATGTGCTCGCCGCCGTTGACGAACGGCAGCGTGTTCTCGTGCATGGCCTCGAAGATCAGCTTGACGCCGATGAAGCCGAGGACCACCGCGAGCGCGAGAGGCAGGTAGACCAGGCGTTCCAGCAGGCCGCCCAGCAGGAAGTAGAGCTGGCGCAGGCCCATGAGCGCGAACACGTTCGTGGTGAACACGATGAACGGGTCCTTGGTGAGCCCGAAGATCGCCGGGATGGAGTCGAGCGCGAAGAGCAGGTCCGTGGTCCCGATCGCCACGAACACGACGAGCATCGGCGTGAACAGGCGGCGGCCGTCGACGACGGTGCGCACGCGCGCGCCGTCGTACTGCTCGGAGACGGGCACCAGGCGCCGCAGCAGCCGGATCGCGACGTTCTCCTGGTACTCCTCGTCCTCGTCCCCGCCGGCGACGAGCTTGACCGCCGTGTAGACGAGGAAGGCGCCGAACAGGTAGAAGACCCACACGAACTGCTCGATGATCGCCGCGCCGGCGAGGATGAACCCGGCACGCAGGACCAGCGCGACGATGATGCCCACCATCAGCACCTTCTGCTGCTGCTCCCGGGGCACCGCGAAGCGCGACATGATGATGACGAACACGAAGAGGTTGTCGATGCTCAGCGAGTACTCGGTCAGCCACCCGGCGTAGAACTCGCCCGCCGGCGCTCCCCCGCCCACGGCGGCCACCACGAGCCCGAAGACCACCGCGAGACCCACGTAGAACGAGACCCAGATCGCGCTCTCGCGCATGCTCGGGACGTGCGGCCGTCGCGCGACGATCGCCAGGTCGGCCAGGAGCAGGACGAGGATGGCGGTCAGCGCCGACGCCTCGAACCACAGCGGCAGCTCGTGGATCACCTCGCGTCGCCCACGTCCTGGCCGACCTTGGCGCGGCGACCGCTGAGCAGCGACGCCACCGTGGTGATCGCGAGGACCACGACGATGAACCCGAGCGACAGCGACGTCGGGATCTCGGGGATCACCTCGACGTGCCGGCCCCCGTTGATGAACGCGAGCTCGTTGGTGTGCAGCGCGTGGATGACGAGCTTGACGCCGATGAACCCGAGGATCGCGGCGAGCCCGTAGTTGAGGTAGACGAGCCGGTCGAGCAGGCCGTCGACGAGGAAGTACAGCTGGCGCAGGCCCAGCAGCGAGAAGGCGTTCGCGGTGAACACCAGGTACGCCTCTTGCGTCAGCCCGAAGATCGCCGGGATGGAGTCGACGGCGAACAGCAGGTCCGCGCTCCCGATCGCGACCATCACGATGAGCATCGGCGTGATGTACCGCCGCCCGTCGACCTTGACCGTCATGCGGTCCTGGACGTACGAGTCGGTGGTCGGCAGCAGGCGGCGCGTGAGCCGCAGGAACGCGTTCTCTGTGTACTCCTCGTCGTGCTCCGTGCCCGCACGCGCCTGCGCGATCGCCGTCCAGACCAGGAACGCCCCGAAGACGTAGAAGACCCAGCTGAAGTTCTCGATGAGCGCGACGCCGGCGACGATGAAGACCGTGCGCAGCACCAGCGCGATCGTGATGCCGATGAGCAGCACGCGCTGCTGGTACTCCCGGGGCACGCGGAAGCTCGTCATGATCAGGACGAACACGAACAGGTTGTCGACGCTGAGCGACTTCTCGGTGATGTAGCCCGCGAAGTACTCACCCCCGTACCTGCCGCCCCACACGAGGAGCACGACGAAGCCGAACAGCACGGCCACGCCGACGTACGCGAGCGACCACCAGGCCGACTC
The DNA here is from genome assembly GCA_031181105.1 of Isoptericola sp. Classification (GTDB taxonomy): domain Bacteria; phylum Actinomycetota; class Actinomycetes; order Actinomycetales; family Cellulomonadaceae; genus Isoptericola. Next base: position 11,977 of record JAPSLD010000033.1, read on the forward strand.
GCGCAGCGACGGAGCGTGCGGCGTGCGCACGTGGCCGACGTAGTCGACGGCGAGCATCACCAGGATGACGGCGACGGTGACGATCCATACCCACACGGGTACGTCCACGGGTTCCCCCTCCGGTACGTAGGACTGAGCACCGGAGGTCTTCTCCGCCCGCGCCTACCGGCCTGGGCGGGTGGGACCGAACCAGCGTCGACGCCGGTCGTGCTGACGATCCCACCGCTTGCGGAGTACTCCCCTCCAACGACGTGCAAGCATACGGCACGTCTCAGGCGGTGGCCGACTGCATCTGCCGCAGCTCCTTCTTCAGGCCCGAGATCTCGTCGCGCAGCCGCGCGGCGACCTCGAACTGGAGCTCGGCGGCCGCCGCGTGCATCTGGTCGCTGAGCTCCTGGATGAGCTCGGCCAGCTCCCCGGCGGCGACGCCCGCGAGGCGGTTGCCCGTCGTCGCGCCCTCCTTGGGCCCGCCCGGCACCGGCGCCCTGCCCTTGCCGCTCGCGGCCGTCTTGCGATACCCGCCCGCGAGCAGCTCCGCGGTGTCGATGTCCTCGCGCGCGAGCATGTCCGTGACGTCGGCGATCTTCTTGCGCAGCGGCTGCGGGTCGATCCCGCGCTCGGTGTTGTACGCGACCTGCTTGGCCCGGCGGCGGTTGGTCTCGTCGATGGCGAACCGCATGGCCGGCGTGACCTTGTCCGCGTACATGTGGACCTGGCCCGTGACGTTGCGGGCCGCGCGGCCGATCGTCTGGATGAGCGAGCGCTCCGAGCGGAGGAATCCCTCCTTGTCCGCGTCGAGGATCGCCACGAGCGACACCTCGGGCAGGTCGAGGCCCTCGCGGAGCAGGTTGATGCCCACGAGCACGTCGTACTCCCCGAGCCGGAGCTCGCGGAGCAGCTCGACGCGCCGCAGCGTGTCGACCTCGGAGTGCAGGTAGCGCACCCGCACGTCCTTCTCGAGGAAGTAGTCCGTGAGGTCCTCGGCCATCTTCTTCGTCAGCGTCGTGACCAGCACGCGCTCGTCGCGGTCGACGCGCTCGCGGATCTCGTGCAGCAGGTCGTCGATCTGGCCGGTCGTCGGCTTGACGACCACCTCGGGGTCCACCAGACCCGTCGGGCGGATGATCTGCTCGACCACGCCGTCGGACATCGACAGCTCGTAGTCGCCCGGCGTCGCGGACAGGTAGACCGTCTGCCCGATCCGCTCGACGAACTCCTCCCAGCGCAGGGGCCGGTTGTCCATCGCGCTCGGCAGGCGGAAGCCGTGCTCGACGAGCGAGCGCTTGCGCGACATGTCCCCCTCGAACATCGCACCGATCTGCGGCACGGTGACGTGGGACTCGTCGATCACGAGCAGGAAGTCCTCGGGGAAGTAGTCGAGCAGCGTGTTCGGCGGCGACCCGGCCTCGCGCCCGTCGATGTGGCGCGAGTAGTTCTCGATGCCGTTGCACGTGCCGATCGAGCGCATCATCTCGATGTCGTAGCTGGTGCGCATGCGCAGGCGCTGGGCCTCGAGCAGCTTGTTCTGGCGCTCGAGGTCGGCGAGCCGCTCCTCGAGCTCGGCCTCGATGCTCGCGATGGCCCGCTCCATGCGCTCCGGACCCGCCACGTAGTGGGTGGCGGGGAACAGGTACACGCTCTGCTCCTCGCGGATCACCTCGCCCGTGAGGGGGTGGAGCGTCTGGATCGCCTCGATCTCGTCGCCGAACATCTCGATGCGGACGGCGAGCTCCTCGTACACCGGGATGATCTCGACCGTGTCGCCCCGCACGCGGAAGGTGCCGCGCGTGAACGCCATGTCGTTGCGCGTGTACTGCATCTGCACGAACCGCCGCAGCATGTCGTCCCGGTCGACGACGTCACCGACGTCGAGCCGGACCATGCGGTCCACGTACTCCTGCGGCGTGCCGAGGCCGTAGATGCACGACACGGACGCGACCACGACGGTGTCGCGGCGGGTGAGCAGCGACGACGTGGCCGAGTGCCGCAGCCGCTCGACCTCCTCGTTGATCGAGGAGTCCTTCTCGATGTAGGTGTCCGACTGCGCGATGTACGCCTCGGGCTGGTAGTAGTCGTAGTACGACACGAAGTACTCGACCGCGTTGTTGGGCAGCAGCTCGCGGAACTCGGTCGCGAGCTGCGCGGCGAGCGTCTTGTTCGGGGCCATGACCAGCGTGGGCCGCTGCAGCTGCTCGATGAGCCAGGCCGTGGTGGCGCTCTTGCCGGTACCCGTGGCGCCGAGCAGCACGACGTCCTTCTCCCCCGCGCGGATGCGCTCGGCCAGCTGGGCGATCGCGCCGGGCTGGTCGCCGGACGGCACGAACTCGGAGACCACCTCGAAGGGGGCCACCGCACGCTGCAGGTCGGTCACGGGTCGCATGGCTCTACGGTAGGCCGAGCCCCCGACACCGTGCCGTAACGTGCGCCACGCCGAGGCGCTAGTGCTCGGCGCCGGCCGCGAGGGCCGGCTCGGCGAGCCTGCCTGCCGCGTGCTCCACCGCGGTGCCGACGACGAGCGCGAGCGCGCGCGCCGCCTGCTCCACGGGCACGACGTCGGCGCGCGGCACGTGGACGAACCCCGCGCGCACGCCGTCGCGCCCCGCGAGCCGGTGCGCGAGCGCGTAGAAGGTGGCGTTGCACACGTACGTGCCCGCGGTGTTGCTCACGACCGCCGGGACGTCGGCGGCGCGCAGGGCGGCGAGCGTCGCCTTGAGCGGCAGGGTGCTCAGGTAGGCGACGGGCCCGCCCGGGACGACGGGCGCGTCGACCGGCTGCTCGCCGGCGTTGTCGGGGATCCGGGCGTCCGCCACGTTGAGCGCGACCCGCTCCAGCCGGACCGCGTCGGTGCCGGCGGCCAGGCCGGTGCAGACCACGACGTCCGGCGCGTGCTCCTCGAGCGCCGAGCCGAGCGCGTCGCGCGCGCCCGCGAAAGTGACCGGCAGCCGCGCGGGGACGAGCTCGTGCGGCCCGTGCCAGCGTGCGGCGAGCTCGCGCACCGCCTCCCACGACTCGTTGACGTCGTCGCCCCCGAACGGCTCGAAGCCTGTGACCAGGACCCTCACGCGCGCTCGGCCTCCTCCGCGGCGAGCTCCTCGGCGACCTCCCGCCGCACCCGGGTCCACAGCTCGTCGACCTGCGCGCGCAGCGCGTCCTCGGTGCCGGTCCCGTCGAGGGTGAGGTCGGCCGCGGCGAGCCGCTCCTCGTCCGACGCCTGCGCCGCGACCCGGGCCCGGGCGTCGGGCTCGGGCAGGCCGCGTCCGTCGACGAGCCGTCGCACGCGCTGCTCCGCAGGGGCGTGCACCACGACGACCAGGTGGAACCGTTCCGCCTGGCCCGTCTCGACGAGCAGCGGGATGTCGTGCACCACGACGGCGCGCGGGTCGGCCGCGCCGGCGGCCGCCTCCCGCTCGGCCGACAGCCGCCGCACCTCCGGGTGGACGATGCCCTCGAGCCGTGCGCGCGCGACGTCGTCGGCGAAGACGACCCGACCGAGCGCGGGGCGGTCGAGCGAGCCGTCCGGCGTGAGCACGCCGTCACCGAAGGCCTCGACCACCTCCTCGAGCCCGACGGAGCCCGGCGCGACGGCCTCTCGCGCGAGCTGGTCGTGGTCGATGACGACGGCGCCGAGCTCGCCGAGGCGACGCGCGACGACCGACTTCCCCGCGGCGATGCCGCCCGTGAGCCCGATGCGGAACATGGTGTCCATCCTGCCTGACGCCGCCCCACGGCGCCGGGGCGACGCGGGGCCGCGGCGTAGGCTTCCCGGCATGAGCATGCCCGGTCACCCGCCCGAGGTCGCGCGCACGGGCGGGGGCGGGCGCCCGGGCACGGGCGGCGGGTCGATGCGCTCCTACCTCCAGGACGCCTCCGTGACGCACCACCGGCTCCCGCGCGCCACCCTCCGGCGCATCCTGGCGTTCGCCCGCCCCTACCGGCGCAGGCTCGTCGGGTTCCTGGGACTGCTCGTGGTCGACGCGGCGGCCGGCGCCGCGACGCCCCTGCTGTTCCGGCACCTCATCGACGACGGGATCGCCGAGGGCGACCGCGCGCTCGTGGTGACGCTCGCGGGCGCCGCAGCCGGCCTCGCGCTGCTCGTGGCCGCCCTGTCCGTCGTCGAGCGGTGGGTGTCCGCGTCGGTCGGCGAGGGCCTCATCCAGGACCTGCGCACCGCGGTGTTCGACCACGTGCAGCGCATGCCGCTGGCGTTCTTCGCGCGGACGCGCACGGGCGCGCTCGTGCAACGGCTCAACGGCGACGTGCTGGGCGCGCAGCAGGCCTTCACCTCGACGCTGCAGACCGTCGTGTCGAACGGGCTGACGATCGTGTTCACCCTCGCGGCGATGCTGGCGATGTCGTGGCGGCTCACGCTCGTGGCGCTCGTGCTCGTGCCCGCGTTCGTCCTTCCGGCGCGGTGGTTCGGACGGCGGCTCGCCGACCTGGCACGCCGCTCGTACGAGCTCAACGCCGACGCGGGACAGCTCATGAACGAGCGGTTCAACGTGGCCGGCGCCCACCTGGCGAAGATCTACGGCGACCCGGCGCGCGAGTCGGCGCGGTACGCCGCCCACGTGGGCCTCCTGCGCGACGTCGGCGTCCGCCGCGCCCTGTACAGCACCTGGTTCCGCGTGGGGCTCACCACGCTCGCGTCGGTGGCGATCGCGATCGTCTACGGGCTCGGCGGCCTGCAGGCCGTCGCGGGGCAGCTCACCGTGGGCGTCGTCGTGGCCCTCACGGCCTACCTCAGCCGCCTCTACGGCCCGCTCACCGCGATGTCGAACGTGCAGGTCGACGTCATGACCGCGCTCGTGAGCTTCGAGCGCGTGCTGGAGGTGCTCGACCTCGAGCCGACCGTCGCGGAACGGCCCGACGCCGTGGACCTGCGCGCCGCGGTCGCCGGACGGGGTGCGAGCGTCGAGCTCGACCACGTGTCCTTCCGCTACCCCCGCGCCGAGGAGGTCTCGCTCGCCTCGCTCGAGTCCGTCGCCGCGGTCCGCAAGGACCCGACGTCGGACACGCTGCACGACGTGTCGTTCACGGTGCCCGCGGGTGCGATGGTCGCGCTCGTCGGCCCGTCCGGGGCGGGCAAGACGACGATCTCCCAGCTCGTCTCGCGCATGTACGACCCGACGTCGGGGACGGTGCGGATCGCCGGCACCGACCTGCGGGACGTCACCTTCGCGTCGCTGCGCGCCACCGTGGGCGTCGTCTCCCAGGAGGCCCACCTCTTCCACGACACCGTCGCGGAGAACCTCCGGTTCGCGCGCCCCGACGCCACGGACGCCGACCTCGAGCGCGCGCTGCGCCAGGCGCGGATCTGGGACCTCGTCCGGCGGATGCCGGAGGGTCTCGAGACGGTCGTCGGCGACCGCGGGTACCGCCTGTCCGGGGGCGAGCGCCAGCGTCTCGCGATCGCGCGGCTGCTCCTCAAGGCGCCGGACGTCGTCGTGCTCGACGAGGCGACCGCGCACCTCGACTCGGAGTCCGAGGCGGCCGTGCAGGCCGCGCTCGACGAGGCGCTCTCGGGGCGCACCTCGCTCGTCATCGCGCACCGGCTGTCGACCGTGCGCGGCGCGGACGCCATCGTGGTGCTGGCCGACGGGCGCGTGGTCGAGCACGGGACCCACGGGGAGCTCCTGGCCGCGGGCGGCCTGTACGCCGAGCTCTACCGGACCCAGTTCGCGGACGTCGCGCGGGACCCGACGAGGTAGCCGCACCCCGGCGCACGACGGAGGCCCGCCACCCCTCGCGGGGTGACGGGCCTCCGGGCGCCGCCGGCCCTCGCGGGCCGGCGACGGTCGGCTCAGTTGCCGGTGAGCTTCTCGCGGAGCGCGGCGAGCGCCTCGTCGGACGCCAGCGTGCCGGCGGCCTCCTGCGGCTGCGCCGGGGCCGACGAGTAGGACGAGCCGCCGCCGGAGGACGACGGGACGACGTCGCCCGCCGCCGCGTCGGCGTCCGCCGCCAGGGCGGCGCGCACCTGATCGCGGTGCGACTCCCAGCGGGAGTGCGCCTTGGCGTACTCGGCCTCCCAGGCCTCGCGCTGCGTCTCGAAGCCCTCGAGCCACTCGTTCGTCTCGGGGTCGAAGCCCTCGGGGTACTTGTACTCCCCGTTCTCGTCGTACTCGGCCGCCATGCCGTACAGCGCGGGGTCGAAGTCCTCCGACTCGGGGTCGAAGCCCTCGTTCGCCTGCTTGAGCGACAGCGAGATGCGGCGACGCTCGAGGTCGATGTCGATGACCTTGACGAAGACCTCCTGGCCCACCGTGACGACCTGCTCGGGCAGCTCGACGTGGCGCACGGCCAGCTCGGAGA
>JAPSLD010000245.1 GCA_031181105.1 Isoptericola sp.
CGACGTCGCCGGGCTGCATCTGCGCGATCGCGGTGTTGCCGCGGTCGCTGACGCCGACCGCGCCGCGCACGCCGTAGCCGCGCTCGGTGAAGTTGAGGCCGTTGCGCACCGACCGGCCGATGCCGTCATAGTCGCGCCACTGCACCCAGGACGTGTCGAGGCCGCCCGTGAGCATGAAGTCCTCGACGAGGCGACCGACCTCGTTGTCCGCGAGCGCCGTCACGATCGCGCCGCGCAGGCCGAAGCAGCGCCGCAGCCCGCGGGCCACGTTGTACTCGCCGCCGCCCTCCCAGACGTCGAAGCTGCGGGTGGTCCGGATGCGGCGGTCGCCCGGGTCGAGCCGGAGCATGACCTCGCCGAGCGCGACGACGTCGTACCGGCACTCGGCGGCGGGGCGGACGGTGAGGGACGGGTTGCTCATCGGGTGGTCTCCTTCTGGGTCAGGGCGACGGCGTCGCGGGTGCGGCGGGTGATCTCGTCCCAGTCGCCGGCCGTGACGAGCGACTTCTCGACCATCCACGAGCCGCCGACGGCGAGCACCGGCTTCAGGCCGAGGTAGTCGCCGAGGTTGTCGGCGTTGACGCCGCCGGTCGGCACGAACCGCAGCTGCGGGAACGGCGCGGCGAACGCCTTGATGGCGGCCGGCCCGCCGACGACGGAGGCCGGGAAGAGCTTGACCACCTCGACGCCCAGGTCGAGCGCGGCCATGATCTCGGTCGGCGTCGCGACGCCCGGCAGCACGGGGATGCCGTGCTCCTGCGAGCGCCGCACGACGGCCTCGGACAGGCCCGGCGAGACGACGAACCGCGCGCCCGCGGCGACGACGTCGTCCACCTGCGACGCGGTGGTCACGGTGCCGGCGCCCACGATCACGTCGGGCTGGTTGGCGGCGACGGCGCGGATCGCGTCGAGCCCGCCGGCGGTGCGCAGCGTGATCTCGGCGACGGGGAGGCCGCCGGCGACAAGCGCGTCGGCGAGGCGGGCACCCTGCTCGGCGCCGTCGACGACGACGACGGGGACGAGCCGGTGCGCGGCCAAGGTCTCGAGGACGGTGTCAGGAGATGACATCGAGGCTCCGTTTCGCTATGGTGAACGCCAGTTGTTCAGAACGGAACGCACTCTAGCCCACGGAGGAACGGTGACCCAAGCCGGCCCGGCGGACGCGACGAGCCCGCTCGGCAGCGTCGACAAGGCGCTCCTGACGCTCGACGCCCTCGGCAGGGCCGGGGCGCGGGGCGTCTCCCTCGCGACGCTCGCCGCCGAGGTCGGGGCGAACAAGTCGACGCTGCACCGCACGCTCGCCGCGCTCCGCCACCGCGGTTACGCCGAGCAGGCCCACGACGGGACCTACCGCCTCGGGCCCGCCGTGCTGGCCCTCTCGAGCACGTTCCTCGCCGAGGAGAACCTCCCGGCCCTGCTGCGCCCCGCCCTCGAGGCGCTGTGCCACGAGGTGGACGAGCTCGTCCACCTCGGCGTGCTCGCGGGTCGCGAGGTCGTCTACCTCGACAAGGTCGAGCCGCAGCGCGCCGTGCGCGTGTGGTCCGCGGTCGGACGCCGGCGCCCGGCCGCGACGACCGCGCTCGGGCGGGCGCTCCTCGCGGCCGGGCCGCTCCGCGACGGCCCGCCCGACGACGCCGTCCTCGCCGCGTACGCGGGGACGGACACGTCCACCGCCCGGCTCCGCGAGGTGCTCGCCGAGGCGCACCGGACCGGCGTCGCGGCCGAGACCGAGGAGAACGAGACCGGCATCGCGTGCGTCGCGGTGGCGCTGCTGCGCGCGGGGCGCCCGGTGGCGGCCGTGTCCCTCACCGCGCCGGCCGAGCGGCTCACCGGCGACGCCCGCACGCGGCGCGTCGCCGCGCTGCGCGACGTCCTGCCCGCCCACCTGCCCGCGGGGCTGACGATCCCGACGGCGTGACCCGCCGCCGTCGGGCACGATGGCAGCCATGACAGCCGTGCGCGCACGCAACCCCCTCGACATCCTGTTCATCGGCGGCTCGGGCGTCATCAGCGCCGCGTCCGTGACCCGTGCGGTGGCGCTCGGCCACCGCGTCACGGTGCTCAACCGCGGCCGCTCGACGACGCGACCGCTCCCCGACGACGTCGAGACGCTCGTCGCGGACGTCGCCGACGACGCCGCGGTCGACGCCGCGCTGGGCGGCCGAGGGTTCGACGTCGTCGCGCAGTTCCGGGCGTTCGCCCCCGACCACGTGGCGCACGACGTCGAGCGGTTCACGGGACGCACCGGGCAGTACGTGTTCGTCTCGTCCGCCTCGGCGTACCAGACGCCCCCGTCGCGCGTGCCGGTCACCGAGTCCACGCCGCTGCGCAACCCGTTCTGGCAGTACTCCCGCGACAAGATCGCGTGCGAGGACGTCCTGCTGCGCGCGCACCGCGAGGACGGCTTCCCCGCGACGATCGTGCGCCCGAGCCACACCTACGACCGCACGCTCATCCCCACCACGGGCGGCTGGACCGACGTCGCCCG
>JAPSLD010000034.1 GCA_031181105.1 Isoptericola sp.
CCGCGGTCGCGGTGCAGCACGGCGAAGGAGGACATGTGGCAAGACCGAGCCGAGGCCGGTCCGGTCGTGCGCGGACGGAACCCGACGCCCGGCGTCGCCGGCCCCAGCGCCCCGCCGAGCGCGGCATCATCCCGGTGCTCGCCGACGTCGCGCGCGACGTCGACGACGCCGTGCGGCGGCCTCCCACCCGCCCGGCGGTGCGCACCAAGTTCCAGGTCGTGGCGCTGCTCGTGCGCGAGGTCCGGGCCCAGGTGATGTCCGACGCCGGCCTGACGCAGGCCCGGCGTGCCGAGCAGCTCAAGCGGCTCGACGGGGTGGCGACGGTGCTGGCGAAGATCGCCGCGCGGGACACGTCGCTCCTCGACCTGCTCGCGGAGGACGCCCACGTCTCCGACGCGGCGCGCGCGTACAAGGCGAGCGTGATGCGCGCCGGCGGTCTCGAGCCCCCGGAGGAGCCGGAGCCGCCCGCACCGGCCGCACCGCCGCCCGGGGCCGAGAAGCGGGTCGTGCCCCAGTCGGTGATCTCGCGCCGGCTCGCCAACCCCTTCCTCGCGCCCGACTTCGAGGCGGCGGCCGAGCGCGCGGCCGCGCGCCCCCGCCGGCTGGCCGGGTGGGAGCTGCTCGAACCCCTCTTCCGGTCCTTCGCGGAGGTGTCCCCGGGCGCACCCTCGTGCATGACGCTGCCCGACCCGGGATCCGTACCCGTCCCGCACGGCCGCGCCCTCATGCCGCACCAGGCCCAGGTGGTCGCCGCCACGGCCCGCGGTCACCGCACGTTCCTGCTCGCGGACGAGCCCGGGCTCGGCAAGACCGCCCAGGCGCTGCTCGCGGCGCAGGCGGCGGACGCCTTCCCGCTGCTGGTCGTCGCGCCCAACGTGGTCAAGACGAACTGGGCCCACGAGGTCGAGCTGTGGACGCCGCTGCGGCGGGCGACGGTCGTCCACGGTGACGGCGACCGGGTCGACGCCTTCGCGGACGTCGTGATCGTGAACTACGACATCCTGAACCGGCACGTCGGCTGGCTCGGCGAGCTCGGCTTCCGCGGGATGGTCGTCGACGAGGCGCACTTCATCAAGAACAAGGGGTCGCAGCGGTCCCAGCACGTACTCGCGCTCTCGGAACGGATCCGCGAGCGCACCGCCCGGCCCCTCCTGATGGCGCTCACCGGCACCCCGCTCATCAACGACGTCGAGGACTTCCGGGCGATCTGGCAGTTCCTCGGCTGGATCGACGACACGAAGCCGATCGGCAGGCTGATGACCGCCCTGGAGGAGACCGGCCTGACCCCCGCGGACCGCGGGTTCTACGCCGCCGCCCGGGCCACCGTCGTCGACATGGGCATCGTGCGCCGCCGCAAGATCGACGTCGCGGCGGACATCCCGGCCCGCCGGGTCGCGGACCTGCCGGTCGAGCTCGAGGGTGCCGTCGGCCGCTCGGTCCGGGCGGCCGAGGACGCGCTCCGGCGTCGCCTCGTCGACCGCTACCGGTCCGCGTTGGCCGCCCGCGCCGACGAGGCCGTCGCGGAGGGCGTCGACCTCGAGCTCGCCCGCCGGGTCGCGGCGGCCGAGCTCAAGGACTCCAGCTCCAAGGCCCGGGGCGAGAACGTGTTCACGATGGTCCGTCGGATCGGCCAGGCCAAGGCCGGGCTGGCCGCCGACTACGCCGCGCAGCTGGCCCGCAACGTCGGCAAGGTGGTGTTCTTCGCCAAGCACGTCGACGTGATGGACCAGGCCGAGCAGGCGTTCGCCGACCGCGGCATCCGGTACGCCTCGATCCGCGGCGACCAGACGCCCGCGGTGCGGGAGCGGAACGTCGCCGCGTTCACGAACGACCCCGACGTGTCGATCGCCGTGTGCTCGCTGATGGCCGCCGGCGTGGGGCTGAACCTCCAGGTCGCGTCGAACCTCGTGCTCGCCGAGCTGTCCTGGACCGACGCCGAGCAGACCCAGGCGATCGACCGCATCCACCGGATCGGCCAGTCGGAGCCGGTCACCGCGTGGCGGGTCATCGCCGCGCAGACCATCGACGTCAAGATCGCGGAGCTGATCGACAGCAAGTCGGGCCTGGCCGCCGTCGCGCTGGACGGGGCGGCGCAGGAGGACGTCTCGTCGTCCGCCGACGTGCAGCTCGAGGCCCTGGTCGCGCTGCTCGCCGACGGGCTCGCCGAGGACGCGGCCTGAGGCCGGTGGCCTGAGAACCCGGCCTAGGTCCTCGTCCCGGACGGCAGGCGGTCCGGGGCCCGAGTCCCGCCGTCGACCGCGCCGTCGTCGCGCGGTGCCACGTGCCCGACGGCGAAGCGGCGCGCCAGTCCGGCACGGACCCGCTCGAGCCCGGTGACGCGCCCTCCGCGGCCCGGCCTCGCGGGTGGTGGGCCCACCGGCGTCACGGCGATCGCGCGGCGCTGCCGGGCGGTCGCTGGCGCGTGCACCTCGACGTACTCGCCGTTCGCGAAGCGCACGATGCGCCCGGTCGGGTGGCCGTGCTCGGCGACCTCCCGGTCGCGGAGCTGCAGGCCGACACAGACGCGTCGCGTGAGCTCGAAGGCCAGCGGCGGCCCGACGACCAGGAGGACCTGGAGCGCGGTGATCACCGACTCGAAGCTCACCTTGAGGTGCGTGGACATGATGTCGGCGCTCCCGGCGGCCCACAGCACCCCGTAGAACAGCATCCCGGCGACGCCGACGCCGGTCCGCGCGGGGACGTTGCGCGGGCGGTCGAGCACGTGGTGGTCCGCCACGTCCCGCGTGACCCACGACTCCACGAACGGGTAGGCGACCAGGCCGAGGAACCAGAGCCCGACGACCACCAGCGGGACGAGGATCGCGAACGTCCACGTCCAGCCGAACCACTCGGTCTCCCACCCCGCGGGCACCAGGCGCAGCGCCCCGTCGAGGAAGCCCATGTACCAGTCCGGCTGGCTGCCCGCGCCCACGTTGCCCGCCGACGTCGGCCCGTACGCCCAGATCGGGGCGATGGTCGAGGTCGCGCCGAGCAGGACGAGCACCCCGGACGTGATGGCGGTCAGCCCGGCGGCGCGCACGGCGGCGTCCGGCCACAGCCGCACCCCGAGTCGTGGTGCGAGCGTCGTCGCGGACGGCGGCAGCGCCGCCTGGCCGTGCGCGTACGCCAGCCCCGCCCGGGCGAGCAGGAGCACCGCGAGCAGCACCGGGACGACCAGGACGTGGACGGGGTAGAGGTGCTCGACGATCTCGCCGGGGAACCGCCCGCCGAACATCCAGACGACGAGCCGGGTCCCGACGACGGGGATCGCCATCACGATGCCCTCGACGATCCGCAGCCCGGTGCCGGAGAGCATGTCGTCCGGCAGGGCGTAGCCGCTCCAGCCGCCCACCAGGACGACGACGAAGAGCGCGACGAGCAGGACCCAGCTCAGGCGGCGGGGGCGACGGAACCCGCCGGTGAAGAACATGGCGAGGATCTGCACCATCATGGCGGCGGGCATCAGGAGCGCGGCCCAGTGGTGGGTCTGGCGCAGCAGCATCCCGCCGGGCTGCTCGAGCGAGATGCGCATCGTGGAGTCGAACGCCGCCGAGACCTCGGTCCCGACGAGCGGTCCGTACGGTCCGACGTACGTGACGGGCTCGCTCGACGGCGTGTACGACGGCGTCAGCAGGATCCCCGTCACGGTCAGGACGAGCAGGCAGGCGAACGCCACGACGCCGAACAGGTTGGTCCAGTGCAGCTGCACGCGGCGTCGGCGGAGCTCCCCGGCGAGCTCGCGTGCGAGGTCGCGCGCGGAGTCGCGCCGGACGGCGCGCCGGAGGTCAACGGCCATGGCTCGCCCCGATCAGGTCGTGCGCACGGGCGTCGCGGGGCGGCACGAGGACGTCGGGGTCTCCGGCGGCGAGGAACGCGGCACGCGGCCGTTCGACGGTCGGCAGCGCCACGACGTCGCGACCGAACAGCCACGCGGCCACCCACATCAGCAGGACGCGGACCTTGCGCTCCCACGTCGGGACGGCGAGCACGTGGTACCCGCGGTGCATCCACCAGGCCGGCCGGCCCCTGACGACCAGCCTGCGGTACTGGAAGACGCCGTGCCCGACGCCGAGGGTGGCCACGACCCCGAGGCTGTGGTGGACGTAGGGGCGCGGCTGCCGGCCGCGCAGCTCCGCGACGATGTTCGCCGCCAGCAGCTTGCCCTGCCGCACCGCGTGCTGGGCGTTCGGCACGGTGCGCGCGCCGGGCTCCGGCGCGGTCAGATCGGGTACCGCGGCGTCGTCGCCCGCGCCCCACGCGTCGGGGACGGGGTGCGCGTCCGTGCCCACCCGCAGGTCGGCACGCACGACGACGAGCCCGCGCTCGTCGACGGGGAGGTCGGTGTGCTTGGCCACCACCGGGTGGGTGCCGTTGCCGGCCGTCCACACGAGCAGGCCCGTGTCGAAGGACTCGCCCGTCGACAGGACCACGTGGCCGTCGGTGGCCGAGACGACCTGCGCGCCGAGGTGGACGTTCCCACCACGCTCCTCCAGGTGCCGTACCACCCACCGGCCCGGGCCGTCCGTCACCTCGGGCAGGATCCGGTCGCGCGCCTCGACGAGGTGGAACGCGAGCTCGGACGCCGACAGCTCCGGGTAGGAGCGCAGGAGCCCGGTCGCCAGGGACAGCAGCTCGCCGAACGTCTCGACGCCCGTGAAGCCGCCGCCGACCACCGTGACGGTCAGGAGCCTGGCGCGCTCGGGCCCGGGCGCGAGCCCGGCGGCCCGGTCGATCGCGGTGAGCAGCCGGTCGCGCACGGCGACGGCCTCCTCGACGTGCTTGAGCCCGATGCCCTCGGCGCGCAGGCCGGGGACGGGGAAGGTGCGCGTCACCGCACCGGCGGTCACGACGACGGTGTCGTAGCCGATCGTCCGCGTCCGGCCGTCGAGGGACCGCACCGTGGCCGTGCGGTTGGCGTGGTCGATCGCCGTGACGTGCCCGGTGACGATCCGCGAGCGCCGCAGGTGCGCCCGGAGCGAGACCGCGACGTGCCGGGCCTCGACCGAGCCGGCCGCCACCTCGGGCAGGAACGGCTGGTAGGTCATGTAGCCGCGCGGGTCGACGATCGTGACCTCGGCCTCTCCGCGCCGCAGCCGCCTCTCCAGGTGCCACGCCGTGTAGAACCCGGCGTAGCCGCCGCCGACGATGAGGATCCTTCGCATCGCAACCTCCAAAGGTGGTCTCACCACGTCGACTCGGTGGCGCGCGCGGACGTGACGTGGCGTCGGTCACACGACGGCGGACGGGGCGCAATACGCTGCACGCATGCCGCTCTCCGACGTCGAGCCCACGCTCGACTCACCCGACCCGGCCGCCCAGCTGGTGGCGTACCTCGACTACTACCGGGCCGCCGTCGAGCGGAAGCTGGACGGGCTGACCGACGCCCGGCTGCGCACGAGCCTGCTCCCGTCGGGCTGGGCCCCGCTCGAGCTGCTCGCCCACCTGGTGCACATGGAGCGCCGCTGGTTCGTGTGGGGCTTCCTCGGCGAGCAGGTCGCCGACCCGTGGGGCGACCACGCCGGCGGTGAGCCGGAGGCCCCGTGGCAGGTGCCCGGCGGCGCCGACCGGGACGGGCTCGTCGCCGCGCTCCACGCCGGCGGGGAGCGGACGCGGCACATCCTCGCGACCCACGACCTCGCCGAGCGCGCGGCGGTCGGCGGACGGTTCGACGCGGACCCGCCCACGCTGGCCTGGATCTGCTTCCACGTGCTGCAGGAGTACGCGCGCCACACCGGCCACCTGGACGTCGCACGGGAGCTCGCCGACGGCGTGACCGGCGAGTAGGTGGGAGGATCGGTCGCCGTGAGCGTCGAGCGCAAGAAGGCCAGCCCCCGTGCCGTCGTCGTCATGGGCGTCTCGGCGTCCGGCAAGTCGACGATCGGGCGCGAGCTCGCCGCCGTGCTCGGTGCCCCGTTCGTCGACGCGGACGACCTGCACCCCGAGGAGAACAAGGCGCGCATGACGGCGGGCACGGCGCTCACCGACGAGCACCGGCTGCCGTGGCTCCACGCGGTCGGCCGCGCGATGCGCGCCGAGACCGACGCCGGGCACGACGTCGTGGTCGCCTGCTCGGCGCTGCGCCGCACCTACCGCGACGTGCTGCGCGAGGGCACGGGCCACGACGTCGCGTTCCTGCACCTCACCGCGCCGCCCCAGGTGCTCGCCGCGCGGATCGCGGCGCGGCGCGGGCACTTCATGCCGGCGAGCCTGCTCGACTCGCAGCTCGCCACGCTCGAACCCCTGGCCGGCGACGAGACGGGCGTGGTCGTCGACGTCAGCGGCTCGGTGAGCGACGTCGTCGGGCAGGCGAGCGCCTGGCTCGAGGGGACCCGGCAGCACCCGTGACGGCGGGCGCGCGCCTCGCTACCGTCGAGACGTGCGGCCGTACGACTACGCGAGGCGTGACGGCGTCCACGAGGTCTCGTGGGACGAGTTCGCGCGCCTCGCGCGCCGCCTCACCGAGCTGCTCGAGCCCGAGGGGCTCGACGCCGTCGTCGGCCTGGCGCGGGCCGGCCTGTTCCCCGCGACGGCGGTCGCGGTCTCGCTGCGCACGGAGCTCTACCCGGCACGCCTCAGCCGCCGGGTCGACGACGAGGTGCGGTACCGGACCCCGCGCTGGCGCGTGCCGGTGGGGGAGGACGTGCGCGGCAGGGTGGTCGCCGTCGTCGACGAGATCGCCGACACGGGCGAGACGCTCGCGCTCGCGGCGGCGGCGGTGCTCGACCGGGGTGCGAGCCGCGTCGTGACGGCCACGCTCTTCGCCCACACGTGGGCCGACCCGATGCCCGACCGCTGCGCGCTCGTGACCGACGAGCTGCTGCTGTTCCCGTGGGACCGCCAGGTCCTCGTCGACGGCGCGTGGGTGCCGCACCCCGAGCTCGCCGACGCGCCGCAGGCGCGGCCGCGCGCGGAGTGAGGTCAGTCCGCCTCGGCGTGCGCGATGTGCGACAGCTCGCGCCACACCAGCGCGAGCGTGAGGCCGGCCCCGACGAACGCGAACCAGAACGGAGCGGTCAGCCCCCACCGCTCCGCGAGGAGGCCGCCGAGCGCGTTCCCGGCGACGATGCCGCCGAACACGCACATCATGTAGACGGAACCGACGCGCCCCTGGAAGCGCGTGGGGACCGCCCGGTGGCGCACCGTGCTCGACACCGTGCCCCACACGAACGCGTACGCGCCGAAGACGAACATGATCACCAGCGCGACCCACCCCGTGGTCGTCAGCGCCAGCGACAGGTGGAACAGCACCTCGAGCGACAGGCACACCTTCATCAGCGTCGCGAGCGAGAAGCGTCGCTCGAGGCGGCCGTACGTGAACGTGCCGAGCAGCCCGCCGACCCCCGTCGCCGTCGTGAGCAGCCCGAAGCCCACCGGGCCCATCTGCAGGTGGTCGAGCGAGTACTTCACGAGGATGGCCCACGGCGCGGCCCACGTGATGTTGAAGACGAGGATGACGAGCGCGAGCGTGCGCACGGGCGGGTGCGACCAGATCCACCGCAGGCCCTCGGCGATGTCCTGGCGGACGCGGGACGGGCCCGCGGGCCGCGGCACGGCCGGCAGCGAGATGCGCCCGATCAGCACCACGGCCAGCAGCACCGTGACCACCTGGACCACGAAGGGCCACGCCATGCCCGCGGCGAAGAGGAACGCGCCGACCGGCGGCCCGGCGAGCTGGTTCGCCGTGAGGAAGCCGGCCTGGAGCCGGGCGTTGCCGATGCCGAGGTCGCGCCGGTCCACGAGCATCGGCAGCAGGGTCTGCGACGTGGTGTCGGCGAACACCTCGGCCACGCCCATGAGCAGCATGGCGGCCAGCACGACGCCGACGTCGACGCGGCCGGTCGCGACGACCGCCACCAGGAGCGCGACCACGACGGCGCGCAGCCCGTTGGCGACCATGACGACGCGACGGCGGTCCAGCCGGTCCGCGAGGACCCCGGCCCACAGCCCGAACAGGAGCCAGGGCAGGCGGTGCAGCACGGCGGCCAGCGCGACGAGGAACGCCGAGTCGGTCTGCGAGGCCACGAGCAGCGGGCCCGCGGCGAGCGCGATGCCGTCCCCGACGTTGCTGGTCCACGACGACGCGAGCAACCAGCGGAAGGCCGTCCCCATCCGGGCCGGGGCGATGGCCTCGAGCATCTTCCTCACGAACCGGTGAGCCTACGGTGCCGGTGACCCCGGGGCGGTCTGTTTCGGAGCTCTGGACAGGTGTCCAGAAGACATTGACGTCTTAACTGTCCAGGGGGACACTGCCAATGGCAGCACGCATCGCCCGCCCCCTGCGCGGTGCGTGCTGTCCCATGCCGGGACGGCCCGGCCCGACGCCCCTTCGGCCCCCCTGTCGGAGGGGCGTCTGCCGTCCCGCACCCCCGTGCGTTCCGCCGGTCCTCGGCGTGCCGGGCCCGGGACGGCCGCGTCCCCGGTCTACCGTGCTGGCGTGAACGCCCGTCGATCCACCACCGCGAGCGCGGCCGAGGCCTCGGGCCCGGTCGCGCCGACCGGTCCGGCGACGGAGCCGCCGGTGGCCCCGACGGACGGCCGTCCGCGGCTCGTGACGCCGCCCACGCCCGCCGAGCAGGTCGAGGCCGCGACGGGCCGCTGGCGGGCGTCGCTCGTCGAGCTCGTCGGCGGCTCGAGCCTGGCCGACGTCGGCATGCTGGGCGAGGCGGTCGTCGACCTCTCCGCGGCGCACCCGTCCGGCGTGGCGCAGCTCTTCGCCGGCCGGCCCACGCGGCTGAGCAACCTCGTGCGCGAGGGCGCCTCGCTCCCGGCCGCGCGGCGCCGGGCACGGGCCGTCGCGGCGCGCTCCGCCGAGCACGCCTCGCGGTACGGGGTCGCCGCGACGTACCTCGCCATCGGCGTCGCCACCTGGACCGAACCTGCCGACGGCGCGGAGCCCGAGGGCCCGCAGCGGCACGACGTGGCCGCGCTCGCGCGCGTCGCCGCGGCCCGTGCGCCGGTGCGCGTCGAGGCCGACGCCGCGCCGGCCGACGTGCCGGACGGTGCTCCTGACGGTGCGACGGACGGTGCGACGGACGGTGCGACGGACGGTGCGACGGACGGTGATCTCGGGGGTGCTCCTGACGGTGCGCCGCGGTCGAGCACGGGCGACGACGAGCGCGAGCTCGTCCTGACGACGTCGATCCCGGTCGTGACCATGACCGCGCGCGACGCCGCACGCCCGGCCGGCCCGTCGCCGCAGGCGCCGCGCCCGCCGGGTCCGGACGACCTGCCGGCCACGGGGCACACCGTCCACGCGCCGGTGCTCCTGCGGCCCGTGACCCTCACGCCGCGCGGCGACGGCGAGTCCGACTACGAGCTGACGCTCGAGCCGACCGCAGAGATCAACCCGGTCGTCGCGCGCACGCTGCGCGCGCACGGGGCGCTGCTCGACCCGGCGTCGCTCGCCCAGGCGACCTTCACGCTCGCCGGGTTCGACCCCACGGACGTCCTGGCCCGCATCGCCGCCCTGGGCGACGCGGTGCTGGAGGGCTTCGAGCTCGACCGGCGCATGCTCGTGGGCACGTTCGTGCACCCTGGCCAGGTGCTCGTGGACGACCTCGACGAGCTGGCGCCCTCGCTCGAGCGGCACGAGGTCGTCGCGGCGCTCGCCGGGGTCGACGAGGCGCAGTCGGCGCTCGCCGAGGAGTTCCTGCCCGAGCTCACCCGGTCCGACCCCGACCCCACGCGCGAGCGCGGCGTCGGCGACCTGGACCCGCACCAGCGGCACGTCGTGGAGGCGCTCGCGACCGGCAGCCACCTCTTCGTCGACGCACCGGTGAGCTCCGACGTCGCCGGCACGCTCGCCGCCGTGGTCGCCGAGGCGACGGCGGCGGGGCGCTCGGTCCTGTACGTCACGGGGCACCGGAGGGCGGCCGACCGGCTGTCGCACCGGCTCGCCGGGCTCGGCCTCGACGGCCTCCTGCTCGACGTGCCGCCGCACCCGACGTGGCGCCAGGAGGTCTCGCGCCGGCTGCTCGCGGCGATGGCCTCCGAGCCGGAGGAGGTGGACACCGAGGAGATCGCGCGGGTGCGCGACTCGCTCATCGGCGCCCGGAAGCAGCTGACCGGATACATCGAGGCGCTGCACCGCCAGCGCGCGCCGTGGGGCGTGTCCGCCTACGACGCGCTGCAGGCACTGGCGCGGCTGACCTCCGAGCGTCCGTCGCCGTCGACGACCGTGCGCCTGCCGTCGGAGTCGGTGCTCGGGCTCGACGCCGCCCGGCGCCGGGAGGTGGCGGCCGACCTGCGGAGGGCCGCCGAGCTCGGCGCGTTCACGCTGCGGCCGTCGTCGACCGCGTGGTTCGGCGCCGACCTGCACGACGCGGAGGACGCCCGCGACGCGCTGGTCCGCGTGAACCGCCTCAAGGACGCCACCCTGCCGCAGCTGCGGCGGCAGATCGGCTACACCGGCGAGGTCACCGGGCTCACCGCGCCCACGACCGTCGCGCGGTGGGGCGACCAGCTCAGGATGCTCGCCGGGATGCGCAGCACGCTCGACGTGTTCCACCCCATGGTGTTCGAGCGGACCGCGGCCGACCTCGTCCAGGCGACGGGGTCGCGCCGGTGGCGCGCCGAGCACGGGATCGAGATGGGCTGGTTCACGCGGCGCCGCCTGCGCAAGCGCGCGAGGGACATGGTGCGGCCCGGCGTGCGCGTGGCGGACATGCACGGCGCCCTCGTGCAGGTGCAGGCCCAGCGCGAGGTGTGGGCCCAGCACGCCGTCCGCGGCGGCTGGCCCACGCTGCCGGAGGGTCTGTCGAGCATCGAGGACACCTACGAGGCCGTGCGGATCGACCTCGAGGCGCTCGAGCCGGTGCTCGCGACGACGCCGATGGGCGGCAACCTCGTCCACCTCGACCTGGACGCGCTCGCCGAGCGTCTGCACCGGCTCGCCGACGACGCGGGCGCGCTCGAGACGCTGCCCGAGCGCACGGCCGCCGTGCGCCGGGTGCGCGCGGCCGGGCTGTCCGACCTCGTGGACGACCTCACGGCGCGGCGCGTCCGGCGCGAGCTCGTGGGCGCGGAGCTCGAGCTGGCGTGGTGGTCGTCGGTGTTCGAGCAGATCCTGGCCGCGGACCCCGCGCTCGCGGGGCAGGACGGGGCCGGGCTCGACGCGCTCGCGCGGCGCTTCCGCGAGCTCGACCGGCGGCACGTGGAGGCGCTGTCCGTGCCGGCGCGCGTCGCGGTGCGTGGCCACCTCGGGACCGCGATGCGCGAGCACCGGGAGGACGCCGAGGCGCTGTTCACCGAGCTCATCGAGGGCCGGATGACGACGCTGCGCGACCTCGCCGAGCGGCACGGGGAGGTGCTGCGCCGGCTGCGTCCCGCGCTGGTGTCGACGCCGACGCTCGTGCCGCACCTCCTGCCCGCGCGCCGCACGGTCGACCTCGTCGTCCTCGACGCGGTGCAGCACGTGCCGGTCGAGGTCGTGGTGCCCGCGATCGCGCGCGGCCGGCAGGTGGTCGTCGTCGGCGACCCGCGGTCGGCGTCGGGCACCGCGGTGCAGGAGCTCTCCGCGCTGCTGCCGACCGTCACCCTGCAGCCGCGCGAGAACCGCCGCGACCCCGAGCTGACGCGGCTGCTGGCCGCGCACGGGTACGACGGGCTGCTGCGCCCGGCGCCGCTGCCGCGGGCGGAGGCGCTCGTGCACCTCGACGTCGTCGACGGGGCGGGGATGCCCGACCCGGTCTCCGGCACGGTCGAGAGCACGCAGGCCGAGGTGGACCGCGTCGTCGAGGTCGCGATCGAGCACGCGCTCACGCGGCCCGAGGAGACGCTCGGCATCGTGACCGTGGCCGCCGCGCACGCCGACCGGATCCGCGAGGCGCTGCTGGCGGAGGTGCGGTCGAACCCGGCCCTGGCCCCGTTCTTCTCGGGGAGCCGTCCGGAGCCGGTCGTGGTCGCGGACATCACCGGCGTGGCCGGCCTGTCCCGGGACGCGATCCTGCTGTCGGTCGGGTTCGGCCGGACGCCGCACGGGCGGGTGCTGCACCGGTTCGGCGTCCTCGGCGAGGCCGGCGGGGAGGCGATGCTCCTCGGCGCGCTCGGCGCGACGCGCAAGCGCCTGCACGTGGTCTCGTGCTTCCCGTCCGACGCGCTGGACCCCGAGCGGCTGCGCGGTGCCGGGCCCAACCTGCTCGCCGAGGTGCTCGCGTTCGCCGAGCGCCGCTCCGGCGCGGCGGACCAGGTGGAGCTCGGCAACGGCGTCGACGTCGCACGGGCTCCGGACAAGCTGCTCGTGGACGTCGGGGAGCGCCTGTGGCGGCTCGGCTACCTCGTGGAGACCGACTACGGGACGGGTGACGGTGACCGGATCCCGCTCGTCGTCGGGCACCCCGACCTGCCGGGCGAGCTGCTCGTCGCCGTGCTGACCGACGACGCCGCGTACGTCGCGGAGCCGTCCGTGCGGGTGCGCGACCGGCAGCTCGCCGAGCGCCTCGAGCGGCTCGGGTGGGTCGTGACGCAGGTGTGGTCCGCGGCGGCGTTCCTCGACCCCGACGGCGAGGCCGACCGCGTGCGCCGGCTGGTGCAGCGCGTGCGCGACCAGCGGATCGGGACGGCGGGCGGCGTCGTCCCGCCG
This sequence comes from Isoptericola sp., assembly GCA_031181105.1. GTDB lineage: Bacteria > Actinomycetota > Actinomycetes > Actinomycetales > Cellulomonadaceae > Isoptericola. The sequence continues at coordinate 12,581 of JAPSLD010000034.1, forward strand.
CGCGAGGTCCCCGTGCTGCCCGACGAGGACGACGAGGACGACGGGACCCCTCCCACCGACTGAACGTTGTGAGCGGACTTTTGGCCCGTGTCCCGGCCGGGACACGGGCCAGAAGTCCGCTCACAACGATGCGCGAGAATGGGGGGCGTGAGCGAGCAGAGTGCGCCCGAGCGGCCCGACGGCGGTGGTCCGCGCGAGGACGAGCGCGTACGCGGCGGGGGGCGTCCGGCGCGCCGCGGTCCGCGCCGGGCGGTGCGCCGCGGCACCGAGCGCGAGGACGTGCCGGGCCCGAGCGCGGACGAGCGCGGCGGTCACGAGCCCAACGACGAGCGCCTGCGCCGCGACGTCCCGCCCCACTGGTAGCGCGAAGGGGTCAGCCGCGGTTCTGGTTCTGGACCACGAGCAGGTCGCGGATCTCCTGCAGGAGCAGCACGTCCTCGGCGGGGGCCTCGGGCTCGGGCTCCTCGCCCGTCTTGCGGCGCTCGGAGAGCTTGTTGAGCGGCACGACGACCATGAAGTAGAGCGCGGCGGCGACGATGAGGAAGTTCAGCACCGCGTGGAGGAAGTGACCGATGCTGAACTGGGCCTTGTTGATCTCGAACTGGCCGACCCACGAGACGTCCGGCTGACCGAAGATCGCCGCGATGAGCGGGTTGAGGATGCCGTCCATGAGGCCGGACACGACGGCCGTGAACGCCGTCCCGATGACGATGCCGACCGCGAGGTCGACGACGTTGCCCCGCATGACGAAGTCCTTGAAGCCCTTGAGCATGGTTCCCCCACTGTGCGTCCCTGAGGCCGGGTAGCGCCCGGCCACGCCGGGCAGGATTCTTTCCCCGCACGGGGCGGTGCGCAACGGAAGGGATGCCGGCGGGACGCTCACGGCACCAGCACGGCCGACACGATGCCGTGCCCGGACGCGGCGGACAGCGCGGGTGCCTCCTCGGGCGCCACGGCCACGAGCGTGACCGGCGCGTCGGTGCCTCCGGTGACGCCTCCGAGCAGCGAGCCCGAGTCGGAACCCCCACCCGTGCGGGGGAGCCCGGGCAGCACGAGCGCCCGGCGCGCGAGGTGCCGCGTGCCGGCGTCCGCCGCCACGAGGTCCACGCGGTCGCCGGGGCGCAGCAGCCCCGTCGCGGCGTCGTCGAGGCGCACCGGGACGACGACGGTGCCTTCCGGTGCCTGCGCGACCACGCCTCCGCCGGCGACCAGGGCCGCGTGCAGCGGCAGGCCTGCGGGGAGGTCGACGGCCGGCACCCGGCCCACCGCGTCGCCGGGGTCGGTCAGCACGTCCTCGGGCGCGAGACCGGCCGGCACGGTCCGGACGGCCAGGTCGCCGGCGGCGACCTCCTCGCCCGCGACGAGGGGGTGCACCGGCACGACGACCTCGACGGTCGGCGGCGGCTCCGGGCGCAGCACCTGGGCCGTGGCGGTCGCGGCCAGCCCGCAGCACAGCGCCACGAGGACGAAGCGGGCCCGCCAGAGCGCGGCGCGCAGGCCACGTCGCAGGCGGCGGCGACGTGCGGCGTCGGTCGGGGAGTCGGTGCGCATGGCCGGCACGCTAGGGCGTGCCGGGACGTCGCCCGACGGCGGCGCTCACCACCTGTGCACGACGCCGCCCTGGGGGCGGCCTCCGCCGCCGTGCTCAGGCCGAGGCGGCCTTGGTCCCCGAGGACGAGGAGGACGACGCGCCCGAGGACGAGCCGGACGACGACGCGCCCGAGGACGAGCCGGCGGACGACGCGCCGGAGGAGGACGAGCCGGAGGACGAGTCGGAGGACGACGACGAGGACGAGGAGCCCGACTTCGCGCCGGACTTCGAGCGCGAGTCGGTCCGGTAGAAGCCGGAGCCCTTGAACGTCACACCCACCGAGCCGAACACCTTGCGCAGGCGGCCGGTGCACTCGGGGCAGGCCGTCAGGGCGTCGTCGGTGAACGCCTGGTGGATGTCGAAGGCGTGGCCGCAGTCGGCGCACCGGTAGGCGTAGGTGGGCACGTGCTCTCCTCGGACGAACAGGTCGGCAACCGGTCCTGGCGGACCGGGGCGGTGGGGCACCGGGCCGACCGGGCCTGGCACTCCACCGCTGTGAGTGCCAATCATACGCGGGCGGTAGTCTCGCGTGCGTGTCCGCGACCCCCACCGCTGAAGCACCCGACATCGACGACGCCCCCGCACCGCCCCGCCGCGGTCGGTCCCGGCTCCGCCGCCTGGTGGTGGGACTCGCCGTGGTCCTCGTGCTGGCGCTCGTCGCGACGACCGCCTTCGCCGTCGTGACGGTCCGCCGGCCCCTGCCGACGTGGGACGGCGCCCAGGACGTCGCCGGCCTCGACGGGGAGGTGAGCGTCGTCCGGGACGCGCGGGGCGTGCCGCACGTGTACGCCGGGACGGCGCACGACCTGTTCCTGGCGCAGGGCTACCTCCACGCCCAGGACCGCTTCTTCGAGATGGACTACCGCCGTCACGTCACCTCCGGGCGGCTGGCCGAGCTGGTCGGCGACGTGCCGGAGGCGATCGAGGCGGACAAGGTCATCCGCACGTTCGGCTGGCGGCGCGTGGCCGAGGAGGAGTGGCACCTCGTCTCGCCCGAGACGCGCGCCTACCTGCAGGCCTACGCCCAGGGCGTCAACGCCTACCTCGCGTCGCAAGACCCCGAGCAGCTCGCCCTCGAGTACACGGTGCTCGGCCTGCGCGTCCCGCTCGGCGAGCCCGAGCCGTGGGACCCGGTCGACTCCCTCGCGTGGCTCAAGGCCATGGCGTGGGACCTGCGCGGCAACTACGACACCGAGCTCGAGCGCGCCCTCGCCTACAGCACGCTGGACGACGCCGCGCTCGTCGACGAGCTGTTCCCGGACTACTCCGTGGCCGGCAACGAGCCGATCCTCACCAACGCCGACCGGACGGACCCGGGCGCGACCGAGCGGACCCCGACGAGGATCGCTCCCGAGTACGACGCCACCGGCGCCGGCGGCGCACTCGACGCCGCCCGCCAGGCGCTCGACGCCGTGCCGGTCCTCGTCGGCCGCGGCGAGGGCACGGGCTCCAACTCGTGGGTCGTCTCGGGCGAGCACACCGAGTCGGGCGCCCCGATGCTCGCCAACGACCCGCACCTCACGCTCGGCGCGCCGAGCATCTGGGCGCAGGCCGGCCTGCACTGCGACACGGTGAGCGACGAGTGCCCGTTCGACGTCGCCGGTTTCTCGTTCACCGGCTTCCCCGGGATCGTCATCGGCCACAACGGGCAGCTCGCGTGGGGCCTGACCAACATGGGCGCCGACGTCACGGACTTCTTCATCGAGCGCGTGCGGGACGACACCTGGCTCGCCGACAGGTCCGCGGAGAGCTGGGAGCCCATGGAGGTCCGCAGCGAGACGATCCGCGTCGCCGGCGGGCGCCCGATCGATCTCGAGGTGCGCAGCACCGCGCACGGGCCGATCGTCTCGGACGTCCTCGACGTGGACGACGTCGTCGACGCACCCACGGAGGCCGGTACCGAGTTCGGCGAGTACGCCGTCGCGCTCGGGTGGACGGCCCTGGAGCCGGGACGCACCGCGGACGCCCTCTTCGCGTTCAACACCGCGCAGGACGCCGACGACGTCCAGGCGGCGGCCGCGCTCTTCGACGTCCCGGCGCAGAACATCGTCTTCGCGACGGCGGACGGTCACATCGGCTACCAGGCGCCGGGTCGCATCCCGCTCCGCGCCGACGTCAGCGGACCGGTGCCGTCCGACGGCACCTGGCCCCGGCCCGGGTGGGACCCGCGCTACGACTGGCAGGGCTACGTCCCGCCCGAGGAGATGCCGCGCTCGCTCGACCCGGAGTCGGGGTTCGTCGTCGCGGCGAACCAGGCGGTCCTGCCCGCCCAGTCGGAGCCGTTCCTCACGCACGACTGGGACTACGGGTACCGGTCGCAGCGCATCCGCACGCTGCTCGAGGAGCAGATCGCGGCCGGGCGGCCGTTCACCGTGGCCGACATGAACCGCATCCAGAACGACGACTGGTCGCCGTTCGCGGAGGCGCTCCTGCCGATCCTGCTCGAGGTGGACCTGGACAACGACTACGACGCCGCCGGGCAGGAGCTGCTCGCCGACTGGGACGGTCGCATGGACGCCGACTCGCCCGCCGCGGCCTACTTCGCGGCGGTCTGGCGCAACCTGCTCAAGGACACGTTCTGGGACGACCTGCCCGAGTCGATGCGCCCGTCGGGCGACGACCGCTGGCTCGTCGTCATGGAGGGCCTGCTCGAGCAGCCCGACGACCCGCTGTGGGACGACCGCTCGACGCTCAACGTCGTCGAGAGCCGCGACGAGATCCTCACCCAGGCGCTGGTGTCGGCGCGGCGGGACCTCACCGTCGAGCTGTCCAAGAACCCCGAGGACTGGTCCTGGGGCACGCTCCACACGCTCGAGCTCGCCCACCCCGTCCTCGGCGGCGCCGCGATCCCGGGCCTGGTGCGCGACTACGTGAACCCGGCCCCGGTGCCGCTCGCCGGCGGCTCGTCCATCGTCAACGCGACGGGCTGGGACGCGGGCAGCGGCAGCTTCGGGGTCACGACCGGGGCGTCGATGCGCATGGTGGTCGACATGGGCGACGTCGACGCCTCGACCTGGGTCACGGTCACCGGTGTCTCGGGGCACCCGGCCTCGCCGCACTACGACGACCAGCTCGAGGCGTGGGCGGCGGGACGGACGTTCCCCTGGCCGTTCTCGCGCGACGCCGTGTCCGAGGCCGCGGGGACCACCGCGACCCTCGTGCCCTGAGGCTAGGCGGGCAGCGCCTGCCAGCCCTCGGGCGTCGCGACGGCGTGCACCGGCACGTCGTGGTCCTCGGCCGGGAGGGGCCGCTTCTCGGCGTCGTAGATCTCCTCCGGGAAGACCATGACGACGACGGGCACGCCCGGCCGCGCCCGCTTGAGCGAGCGGTCGTACCAGCCGCCGCCCTGCCCGAGACGCATCCCACGGGTGTCGACGGCGAGCGCGGGCGCGACCACGACGTCGGCCTCCGCGATGGCGTCCGGACCCAGCGTGGGGCCGCCGGGCTCGGGAGGGCGCCCGGGGGCGCGCTCGCGCAGGTCCTCCTGGCCGGCGTACTCGGCCCAGTCCCGCGCCAGGCCCGCGCCGAGGACGGGCAGCAGGACGCGCGCGCCGCGCGCGGCGAGCCGCTCGAGCAGCTCGCACGTGCTCGGCTCGGTCGGCCGGGACGCGTAGGTGGCGACGACCTGGGCGTCGCGGACGGCCGGGACGGTCTCGAGGACGTCCGCGAACGCGACCGACGCCTCGGCGCGGTGGCGCGGCGGCCGGGCCGCGCGGCGGGCGCGGATCTCTCGCCGGAGCTCCTCCTTGGCCTCGGTGGCCTCCATACCCGGGAAGATCGGGTACGGCTGGCGTGCACTGATTCCGGTCGAGTCGCCGCGCATGGCCCC
>JAPSLD010000246.1 GCA_031181105.1 Isoptericola sp.
GCGCGAAGCCTCCGTGGCGACCGCGCTCGGCGTAGACGGGGACACCCGCGGCGGACAACGCCTCGATGTCACGCAGGACCGTACGGGTGGAGACCTCCAGCTCACGGGCCAGCGCACCCGCGGTGAGTCGGCCACGCTGCCTCAGCAGCAGCACCAGCGAGACCAGCCGGTCGGCGCGCACGGGAAGACGCTACCGGATACATGACAGGAGGTGACGTGGTTCGCCGGAAGTCTCGTACCGCGACGCCGGAACGCGGCGTCGTGACGGGGTGCGCCCCACCAATCGGACGGAGACTGATGTGGCAATCGAACGAACGGCCGTCAACCCGGTGACGTGGTCGGTGGAGATGGGCTTCAACCAGGGGGAGGTCGTCGCCGGCCACACCCGGACCCTGTACTGCTCCGGGCAGACGGCGACGAGCGCCGACGGCACGCCTCAGCACGCGGGTGACATGGGGGCGCAGGTCGCACTGAGCCTCGACAACCTGGAGGCCGTGCTGGCCGAGGCCGGCATGACCTTGGCCGACGTCGTCCGGCTCGACGTCTACACCACCGACGTCGAGCTGCTCCTGCAGCACTACGGAGTCCTCGCGTCCCGCCTGGGCGCGGCCCAGGTCGCACCGACGACGACGATGCTCGAGGTGACGCGGCTCGCGATCGCCGGGCAGATGGTCGAGCTCGAGGCGACCGCGGTCGCGTGACGCGACCCGCCTCCCCGGTGCCCCCCGGCGACGTGGCGCGGGCAGCGGGGAGAGCGGGTGTCGTCAGGAGGGCCAGGAGGCGCCGACGCGTCGCTCAGCGGCCCGCAGGTCCGCGCCCGCCGCCCGGACTGCGTCGCGCGAGCGCCAGCACCACGACGGCGGGCACCAGCACGACCGCGGCGACCCCGTTGACGGCCTCGAACCCGCCCCACGCCAGCACGGTGCCCGCCACGGCCGCCGCGGCGGCGCCCGCGTAGTTCATCGCGGCGTCGGACACGCCCTGCAGCGGGACGCGCACGTGGGGCTCGGCGACCGAGGCGAGCAGGGCGGACGAGCCGATGACGCTCGCGGACCAGCCGAGCCCGAGCACCAGCAGCGCGACGGCCGTGAGCGCCGCGCTCGGCATCCCGGTCACCGTCCCGGTCGCGATCGCGCCGTGCGTGGCGGGGTCCGCCGCGGCTGCTCCGTCGGACCGTGCGGCCGCGACGCCCAGCGCGAGCGCGACCGCGAGCAGCCCCGTGCCGACCATCGCGGTGCGCACGCCGCCCGCGCGGTCGGCGAGCCAGCCGAACAACGGGCTGAGGGCGAACATCCCGAGGATGTGCAGGCTGATGACGAGGCCCACGAGCTCGAGCGTCATGCCCTCGTGCTGCATGTGCAGGGGGGTCATCACCATCACGACGATCATCACGGCGTGCGCGCACGCCGGCATGACCAGCCCGAACCGTGCGACCGGGTGGCGCCCGGCCCACGCGAGGGCCGCGCGCGAGCGCACCGGCGCGAGGGAGGGGACCGGGCCGCCCGTGCCCGCCTCGCCGGTCGCGGGCGCCCGGTAGACGCCCGCGACGACCCACGCCGCCGCGAGCAGCGCGACGAGCGCCAGCAGGAACGGTCCGGCCAGCTCCGGGACGCCGAGCCGTCGCCCGAGCGCGTCCCCGGGCGCCGTGAGGTTGGGGCCGAGGACGGAGCCGACCGTCGTCGCCCACACCACGACCGACATCGTGCGGGCGCGGGTCTCGGCGGGAGCGTCGTCGGCGGCCGCGAACCGGGACTGGAGCGTGGCCGCGTTCGCGACGCCGAAGAGCGCGATCCCGGCGAGCTGGACGAGCAGCGAGCCGACCACGGCCGACACCGCGATCACCAGGGCCCCCACGGCCGCCAGTCCGTACCCCAGCCCGAGCGCGACCCGGCGCCCGCGACGGGCGGCGAGGGTCGCGAGCGGGATGGCGGCGACGGCGGCGGCGAGCACCCCGACGGCCTGTGCCGCCCCGGCTGCCGCCGTCCCGCCGAGCCGCTCGGTCAGCAGGGCGCTGACCGCGGCACCCACCGCGACGCCGACCCCGGCGAGCGCGTTGCTCGCGACGAGCGCGGCGACGTTGCGTCGGCGCGCCCCGCGCGCACGGGCCACGTCCTGCTGCTGCGTCATCGTCTTCCTTCCCGTCCCGGCGCACGCCGCCGTCCCCGTGTCCGACGGTCGCAGGGCCCCGGACTCACCGGTCGGCGGCCCGCGGGGCGACGATCTCCCACGGTTCGAGCCCGCCGGGGACCACGACGAACAGCGGGTGGACGTCCGGAACGGCGACGCCGGTGAGCGTCGCGGCCACGGTCGGCGAGCGCTCTCGGAGCTTGGCGAGCAGGTGCTCCAGCTCGTGGGCGACCTGGCCGTCGGTGACCGAGATGCGCGGGACGTCGTCGCCGTCGTGGAACCGCTCGATCTTCGTGAGGTCGAACCGGTACCCGCGCGCCG
>JAPSLD010000247.1 GCA_031181105.1 Isoptericola sp.
CCCCTGGCTCACGCTCCCCCCACCTCCGCCGGCGCCCACGGCTCCGTTGCTGCTGCAGGAGGCCAGCACCGACGGCACGCCGATCGCGGCGGCGCCGAGCCCCATGAGCCCGAGGAAGCTCCGGCGGCCGATCGGACGGCGCACCAGCGCCGAGGACCCGGACGACTGCGTCTTCATGGTCTTCACTCCTTCGTGGTCGTCTCGGCACGTCGACGTGCCGTGGACTTCGCCGCTCCGCGTCGCTCGGCGTCGAAGCGCTTCGACGTCGGAGCGTAGCCACCGGGGGCGGCGATGGCAACCCCCGCGACGGGATCGTGCCGCGCGGGGGCGGGGCTTCCCTGGAGCGCCGCAGTGACGTATCGTCTCGCCGCGACAGGCCGGATGCTCGCCGACGAAGTCGAACCGTTTCGACCGCCGCGCCGCCCCGGCGGAACCCGACGACGGCCCGCGCGGGCCGACGAGAGGAGCCCCCGTGACCCTCGAGGTGCACGACGACGTGACCGGCCTCGACCTCGACTCCCCGCTCCGTCGCCGCGCGGAGCGCATCCTCGCGGCCCTGAGCCGCGAGCAGCGCATCGCGATGCTCCACCAGGCGGCGCCGGCCGTCGAGGAGCTCGGGCTGGCGTCGTTCCGCACGGGGACCGAGGCGCTGCACGGCGTCGCGTGGCTCGGCCGGGCGACGGTGTTCCCGCAGCCGGTCGGGCTCGCCGCCACCTGGGACACCGACCTCGTCCGCCGCGTGGGCGACGCCGTCGCGACGGAGGTGCGGGCGAAGCACGCCGCGGACCCGACGACCAGCCTCAACGTGTGGGCTCCGGTGGTCAACCCGCTGCGCCACCCGGCGTGGGGCCGCAACGAGGAGGGCTGGTCGGAGGACCCGCACGTGACCGCGCACCTGGCCGGCGCCTACGCGCGGGGTCTGCGCGGCGACCACCCGCGCGTCTGGAAGACCGTGCCGACGCTCAAGCACTACCTTGCCTACGGCAACGAGACCGACCGCGCCGTCACCAGCTCGAACCTGTCGCTGCAGACCCTGCACGAGTTCGAGCTGCCCGCGTACCGGGGGCCCGTCGCGGCGGGGGTCGTCGGCGCCGTCATGCCGTCGTACAACCTGGTCAACGGCAGGCCGAACCACGTCGCGCGCGAGCTGCTCGACGAGCTGCGCTCGTGGACCGACGCCTCGATCGCCGTCGTGTCCGACGCCGCCGCTCCGACGAACCTCGTGGTGGGCGAGCGCTACTTCGACGACCACGCGTCCTCGCACGCCGCCGCGCTGCGGGCCGGCGTCGACTCGTTCACCGACAACGACGCCGACGCCGGCCCGACGGTCGCGCGGCTCGAGGCCGCGCTCGACCGCGGCCTGCTCACCGACGCGGACGTCGACCGCGCCGTGCTGCGGCTGCTCGAGCTGCGCCTGCGCACCGGAGAGCTCGACGGCGACGCCGACCCCTACCGCGCCATCGGGCCCGACGCGATCGACCTGCCGGAGCACCGGGCCCTCGCCCGGGAGGCGGTGGCGCGGTCCGTCGTCGTGCTGCGCAACGACGGCCTGCTCCCGCTCGGCTCACCCGCGCGGGTCGCGGTCGTCGGACCGCTCGCGGACCGCGTGCTGACCGACTGGTACTCGGGCACGCCGCCGTACGCCGTGGGGGTCGCGAACGCGCTCGCCGAGCGTCTCGCCGGTGCGCACGTCGACGTGGCCACGGGCGCCGACACGGTGGCGCTGCGCTCGACGAGCGCGCACGCGTACCTCGCGGTGACCGACGGCGACGGGGACGGCGGGGACGGCGGGGCGGTCGTGACGGCGTCGGCGCCGACGGCCACCGGTGCCGCGGCGAGCTTCGACGTCACCGACTGGGGCGACGGAATCCTCACGCTGCGCTCGTGCGCCACCGGGCGCCTGCTGACCGGGGCGGCCTGGATCGTCCGGGCCGACGCGGACCGCGTGGGCGGCTGGGTCGTGCAGGAGACCTTCCGGCGGCACCAGCACACCCACGGGACGTGGGCGCTCCAGCACGTCGCGAGCGGCCGCTGGCTGCGCGTCCAGCACGGCTCCGGGCTCCTCGTCGCCGACGCCGCGACGCCCGAGGAGGCCGAGCGCTTCGTCTGGCGCACCCTGCGCTCGGGCCTCGCCGCGGTCGCCGAGGCGGCCGCGAGCGCCGACGTCGTGGTGGTCGCCGTCGGCAACGACCCGCACCTGTCCGGGCGCGAGACGCAGGACAGGCCGCACCTCGCCCTGCCGCACCCCGCCGTCGAGCTGTGGCGCGCCGCGCGGGACGTCTGCGACCGGTCCGTGCTCGCGATCGTCTCGAGCTACCCGTACGTCCTCGGCCCCGAGCTGTCCGACGCGCGCGCGATCGTCTGGTCCAGCCACGGTGGTCAGGAGCTCGGGCACGGGCTCGTCGACGTGCTCGTCGG
>JAPSLD010000035.1 GCA_031181105.1 Isoptericola sp.
GTGTCGCCGAAGGGCAGGTGCTCGACGCCGCCGGGCAGCGGCTCGAACGGCTCCCGGTAGGCCGGCTTGTGCGTGAGCGCCAGGGCGCCCATCGAGCGGCCGTGGAACGCGCCCTCGAGCGCGAGGACCCGGGTCCGCGTGGTGCCGTCGTCGGACGGCACGCGGCGCGTCATCTTGAACGCCGCCTCGAGCGCCTCGGTGCCCGAGCTCGTGAGGAACACCCGCGAGCCCTCGGGCGCGCCCGCGAGCCGCAGCAGCGTCTCGGCGAGCGCGATCTGGGTGGGCGTGCCGAAGAAGTTCGAGACGTGCCCGAGCGTGCCGAGCTGGGCGCTGATCGCCGCCGTGAGCGTGGGGTGGCCGTGACCGAGGGCGTTCACCGCGATGCCCGCGAGCAGGTCGAGGTAGCGACGGCCGTCGGCGTCCCAGACGTACGCGCCCTCGCCGCGCACGAGAATGCGCTGCGGCGGGCCGAACGTGTCCATGACCGAGCGCCGGTACGCCTCGGTCCAGCCGGCCGAGGTCAGGTCGCGGGGCGCCCCGCCGTCGGTGAGGGTCTCGAGGATCTCGCTCATGCGGCGGGCTCCTTGGTCGGGGTGGTTCCGTCGGGGACGACCATCGTCCCGTTGCCACGGGTGGTGAAGACCTCGAGCAGCACCGAGTGGGGCTGGCGCCCGTCGATGACGGTGGCCCGCGGCACGCCGCCCTGCACCGCCCGCAGGCACGCCTCCATCTTGGGGACCATGCCTGCCGACAGCGACGGCAGGAGCGCGGCGAGGTCGGAGGCGGTGATCTGCTCGACCAGCGACGACCGGTCGGGCCAGCTGGTGTACAGGCCCTCGACGTCGGTCAGGACGATGAGCTTCTTGGCGTCGAGGGCGACCGCGAGCGCCGCGGCGGCCGTGTCGGCGTTGACGTTGAGCACCTGCGTCGGGTCGTCGACGTCGGGGGCGACGGTCGAGACCACCGGGATGCGGCCGGCGTCGAGCAGGTCCTGGACCGCGGACGGGTGGACCTCGACCACGTCGCCGACGAGCCCGACGTCGACCGGCTCGCCGTCGACGACGGCGTGCCGGCGCGAGGCGCCGAACAGCCCGCCGTCCTCGCCCGAGAGCCCGACCGCACGGGGGCCGTGCGCATTGATGAGCCCCACGAGCTCGCGCGAGACCTGACCGACCAGGACCATGCGGACGACGTCCATGGCCTCGGGCGTCGTCACGCGCAGGCCGCCGCGGAACTCGCTGCGGATGTCGAGGCGGTCGAGCATCGCGTTGATCTGCGGGCCCCCGCCGTGCACGACGACGGGCCGCAGGCCGACCTGGCGCAGGAAGACCATGTCCTGGGCGAAGGCGACCTTGAGGGCGTCGTCGACCATGGCGTTGCCGCCGTACTTGACCACCACGAGAGCGCCCGCGAACTCCTGGAGCCACGGCAGCGCCTCGATGAGGACCTCGGCCTTCTGCTCGGGCCGCAGGTCGGTGAGGACGTCGAGGGTGTTCGGGCTGCTCATGAGCTGTACGCGCTGTTCTCGTGGACGTAGTCGTGCGTCAGGTCGTTGGTCCAGACCGTGGCGGTCGCGTCGCCCGCGTGCAGGTCGATCTCGACCCGGACCTCGCGCTGCGCCGCGAGGTCGACCAGCTCGCGCGGCTCGCCGACTCCCCCCGCCCGGCACACCTGGACGCCGTTGACCGTCACGTCGAGCGCGAGCGGGTCGTAGGGCGCGACGTCCTCGGGCACGGTGCCGACGGCGGAGACCACGCGACCCCAGTTGGGGTCGTTGCCGAAGATCGCCGCCTTGAACAGGTTGGACCGCGTCACGGCGCGGGCGACGGCGACGGCGGCGTCCTCGTCGGACGCGCCGGTGACGGTCACGGCGACGTCGTGGCTCGCGCCCTCGGCGTCGGCCACCAGCGCGCGGGCGAGGTCGGCGCAGACGCCCGTGACGGCCTCGGTGAGCTCGGCCTGCGACGGCGTGACGCCGGAGGCGCCGCTCGCGAGCAGGATCACCGTGTCGTTGGTCGACATGCACCCGTCGGAGTCCACGCGGTCGAACGTCGTGCGGGTCGCCGCGCGCAGTGCCGCGTCGGCGGTGGCGGCGTCGACGACCGCGTCGGTCGTCAGGACGCTCAGCATCGTGGCCAGCCCGGGCGCCAGCATGCCCGCGCCCTTGGCCATGCCGCCCACGCTCCAGCCGGCGGCGCGGCGCTCGGCCTGCTTGGCGACCGTGTCGGTGGTCATGATCGCGTGCGCCGCGTCGCCGCCGCCGTCGGACGCCAGCGCCGCGGCCGCGGCGTCCACGCCGCCGAGCAGCGCGTCCATCGGGAGGCGGACGCCGATGAGCCCGGTGCTGCACACGAGCACGTCGGCGGCGCCGACCTCGTCCTCGGGTGCGGCGGCCGCCGCCGAGAGCACCGACGCGACGTGCTCGGCCGTGCGGTGCGTGTCCGCGAAGCCCTCGGGTCCGGTGCACGCGTTGGCGCCGCCCGAGTTCAGCACGACGGCGCGGGCCGCGCCGTCCGACACGGCCTGCCGTGTCCACAGCACCGGCGCGGCCTGGACGCGGTTCGACGTCAGCACGGCCGCGGCGGTGCGCAGCGGACCGTCGTTGACGACGAGCGCGACGTCGCGCGCGCCGGTCGTCTTGAGGCCCGCGGCGACGCCCGCCGCCCGGAACCCTTGCGGGGCGGTCACGCTCACGGTGCGACTCCTTCGGTGACGAGGCCCGCCGTCTCCGGCAGCCCGAGGGCGATGTTCATGGCCTGCACCGCCTGACCGGCGGTGCCCTTGACGAGGTTGTCGATCGCGACGACGGCGACGACCCGCCCGGCCGCGGCGTCGAGCGCCACCTGCACCAGGGCCGTGTTCGCGCCGAGGGTCGCGGCCGTCGACGGCCACAGCCCCGCGGGCAGGACGTCGACGAAGGGCTCGTCGGCGTAGGCGGCCTCCCACACCGAGCGGACGTCCTCGGCGCTCGCGTCCTCGCGGCCCGGAGCCAGGCGGGCCGTCACGGTGGCCAGGATGCCGCGCGCCATCGGGACGAGCGTGGGCGTGAAGCTGATCGAGACGTCCGCGGCGCCCGCGGTCCGCAGGTTCTGCACGATCTCGGGGATGTGCCGGTGCGTCCCGCCGACGGCGTAGGGCGTGGCGGCGCCGAGCCCCTCGCTCGCGAGCAGGTGCGGCTTCAGGGACTTGCCGGCGCCCGAGTAGCCGTTGGCCAGCACCGCGACCACGTCGACGGGGTCGACCAGCCCGGCGGCGACACCGGGCTGCAGGCCCAGCGTCACCGCGGTGACGTTGCAGCCGGGGACCGCGACGCGCCGCGCCCCGGCGAGGTGGGCGCGCTGGCGGACGGCGTCCGTGCCGTCGGCGGCGTGGATCAGCTCGGGCAGCCCGTAGGGCCAGGTTCCTGCGTGCGGCGAGCCGTAGAACGTCTCCCAGTCGGCGGCCGAGGTGAGCCGGTGGTCCGCGCCGAGGTCCAGCACGAGGACGTCGTCGGGCAGCTGGGCGGCGATCTCGCCCGACGTGCCGTGCGGCAGGCCGAGCACGACGACGTCGTGGCCCGCGAGCGCGTCGGCGGTCGTGGGCTCGAGCACGCGGTCCGCGAGGCCGCGCAGGTGCGGCTGCACCTCGCCGAGCCGCGACCCGGCGTTGGAGTGCGCCGTGAGGGTCCCGACCTCGAGGTGGGGGTGCCGCGCCGCGAGGCGGAGGAACTCGCCGCCGGCGTACCCGGAGGCGCCGGCGACGGCGACGCGCAGTCGTGCGCTGCCGTGTGCCTGGTTGCCGCTCATATGCAGCACTATACATACCTATGCAGCAGGCGAGACCCCGTCCCACAATGCGGTCTCCCGCTGGGCTCAGTCCACGAGCGGCAGGTACATCACGTGCAGACCCACGTACCCGTGCGCGGGCGAGCGGAACGCGCCCGGCACGGTGCCCACGATCTCGAACCCGAGCGAGCGCCACAACCGCACCGCGGCGACGTTCGACTCGACGACGGCGTTGAACTGGATCCCGCGGAACCCGTGCTCGCGGTGCCAGGTCACGACGTGCTCCCCCAGCGCCCGGCCGACGCCGCGCCCGCGCCCGGCCTCGGCGACCATGAAGGAGGCGGTCCCCACGTGGTCCCCGTGACCCGGCCGGTTCGGGCCCATCTTGGCGGTGCCGAGCACCTCGCCGTCGTCCTCGGCCACGACCGTGGCACCCGGCGGGCGCTCCATCCACAGGTCCCGGGCCTGCCGGCTCGTGAGGTCGGTCGGGTACGCGTAGGTCTCGCCCTCCCGGACGACGGCCTCGACGATCGGCCAGATCCGTGGCCAGTCGGCCGACGTCGCGGGTCTGATCTGCACGGTCATCCCAGCAGCGTAGGGCGGGCGTCATAGTCTCTGGGGCATGCACGCAGTCGTGGCCCGCGAGGCGGGCGGTCCCGAGGTCCTCCACCACACCGAGCTCCCCGACCCGACGCCGGGCACGGGCGAGCTGCTCGTGCGCGTCGCAGCGGCGGGCGTGAACTTCATCGACACCTACCGGCGCGCAGGCGTCTACCGCGTCGAGCACCCCCACGTGGTGGGCGTCGAGGGCGCCGGCGTGGTGGAGGCCCTCGGCGACGGTGTGACGGGTTTCGCGGTCGGTGACGCGGTGGCCTGGCACGACACGCCGGGCTCGTACGCCGAGCTGGTGGCCGTGCCGGCCGCGCAGGCCGTCCGCGTCCCGGCCGGCCTGGACCTCACCGTGGCCGCCGCGCTGCCGCTGCAGGGCATGACCGCGCACTACCTCGTGGCGTCGACGTTCGAGGTCGGTCCGGGCCACGACGTGCTGCTCACGGCCGGGGCGGGTGGCGTCGGGCTGCTCGCGACGCAGCTCGCGACCGCGCGGGGCGGACGCGTCCTGACGACCGTCTCGTCGCCCGAGAAGGCCGCCCTGTCGGCCATGGCGGGCGCCGCGCACACGATCGACTACGCGGAGATGACCGACCTCACGACGGAGCTGTCCGCCGTCGTGCGCGACCTGACCGACGGACAGGGCGTCCACGTCGCGTACGACGGCGTGGGCCGGGCCACGTTCGAGGCCTCGCTCGCGTCGCTGCGCCGGCGGGGGACGCTCGTGCTGTTCGGCGGCGCCTCCGGGCAGGTGCCGCCGTTCGACCCGCAGCGGCTCAACTCGGGCGGCTCGCTGTACCTCACGCGGCCCACGCTCGCGCACTACACGGCCTCGCGCTCGGAGCTGGAGTGGCGCGCGGGCGAGGTCATGGGCGCCGCCGCGGCGGGAGACCTCGAGGTCCGCGTCGGGGCCACCTTCCCCCTCGCCGACGCCGCGCAGGCGCACGCGGCCCTCGAGGGGCGGCAGACGACCGGCAAGGTGCTGCTCGTGCCGTAGCGCCGGCGAGCTCCGGCCGGTGCCGGGGGCGTTCAGCGGAGGCACGGAGGCGCTTGCACGGCGCGAATGCGTGTTGACCGGGCCTTGCGCATAGTGGCCGAGGACGTGGCCGAACGATCGTGGTGCGGGAGGAGCACACCATGGTGCCTGTCGACGAAGACGCGACTCAGCGCGTGCGGCCAGGTCAGGGGTCGATGCGTGCCCGGCAGGTCAGGGATTTCACAATCCTGAAGCAGCGTGTGCGCGAGGCCGGGTTCATGGACCGGTGCTACGGCTACTACTGGACGAGACTGATCGGGCTCCCCGCCGCGGGTGTGGTGCTGGCCGTCGTGTTCGTCCTCGTGGGAGACACCTGGTGGCAAATGCTGACCGCCGTCGCCCTGGCGCTGCTGATGACGCAGATCGCGTTCCTCGGCCACGACGCCGCGCATCACCAGATCTTCGTGTCGCCGCGGTGGAACGAGTGGGTCTCCCTCGTCGTGGTCGACCTGTTCGCGGGCATGGGCCTCGGATGGTGGCACCACAAGCACAGCAGTCACCACGGGGCGCCGAACAGGATCGATGCCGATCCTGATATCGCGCCCGGTGTCGTGGCCTTCACTCGTCACGCGGCCGAGCAACGGGCGACGGCGGTCGGACGCTGGTTGACGCGGCGGCAGGGCTACTACTTCTTCCCGCTGCTGCTGCTCGAAGGACTGAACCTTCATGTCCAGGGGCTGCGGCGGGTCCTTGGACGCGACCCGGTCAAGCGCCGCTGGGTCGAGCTGGTGTTCCTCACCGCCCGGCTCGGTTCACACGTCGCCCTGGTGCTCATCGTCCTGTCGCCTGGCAGGGCGCTGACGTTCATCGGTGTCCAGCTCGCTGTGTTCGGCCTGTACATGGGTCTCGCCTTCGCGCCCAACCACATCGGGATGCCGGTCGTGCCGCCCGACGTGAGGATCGACTTCCTGCGCCGTCAGGTCCTCATGAGCCGCAACATCAGCGGCGGACGATGGCTCGACACGTTCATGGGCGGCCTGAACTTTCAGGTCGAGCACCACCTCTTCCCGTCGATGGCACGCCCACACCTGCGCCGGGTCGCGCCGATCGTCCGGGCGCATTGCCATCAGCTCGGCGTGCGCTACACCGAGACGCCACTCGGCCAGTCCTACCGCGAGGTCATCGAGCACATCCATCGCGTCGGACGCGGAGGCGTCGACGTGTGGGCATGCCCCCTGGTGACGCAGTACCGCGCCTGACGCACGCCCCGGTCCCGGCGGGAGGCCTCCTCAGTATCGGCTCAGGAGCCCGGGCCGCGCGAGCTCGACCCCAGTGCGCCATCTCGACCGCGAGGTCCGGCCGGTCGGCCGGTGACGTCCGGCCGGTCGGCCGATGTGGCCGGCCGGCCCGGCGCCGCACCGTGGGGGCATGACGACGACAACGTCCCGCCCCTCCTCGACCCGGCTCCCGGGTCCGACCCGCAACCGGCTCGCCGTCGCCGGCCTGCTCGTGCTGGCCGCGGTGCCCGTGGCGGCCGGCGCGTTCCGGCTCACGACCATGGGCGACCCCACCCCGGCCGACGCCCGCTTCGTCGCCGCCCCGGTGCCGATCGTGGTGCACGTCGTCGCGGCGACCGTGTACGCGGTCCTCGGCGCGCTGCAGTTCTCGAGCGGCATCCGGCGGCGGCACCACGCATGGCACCGGGGCGCCGGTGCCGTCCTCGTGCCGGCGGGGGTGCTGGTCGCGGTCAGCGGGCTCTGGATGACCGCCACCTACGACCTGCCCGCCCACGACGACGGCGCGCTCGCGGTCATGCGGTACGCGGTCGGCGCCGCGATGCTCGCCCAGCTCGGCCTCGCCGTGCGCGCGCTCTGGCGCCGGGAGTACCGCGCGCACGGCGCGTGGATGACCCGGGCGTACGCCCTCGGTATGGGCGCGGGCACGCAGGTCCTCACCTCCGCCCCGCTGCTCGCGCTCGACGAGCCCCCGGGCTGGGCGCGCGCCGTCACGATGGGGCTGGGGTGGGCGCTCAACGCCGCGGTCGCCGAGGTCGTCGTCCGGCGCCGGCACCAGGGGGCGTGACTACGATGCGTGCTGTGCGCAGCGCCCTCCGCGCGGCCTGGGAGCGCCCCGCGGCCCCCGGCGCCCGCGAACCCCGCCGAGCCGACTGGGTGCTCGTCGGCGTCCTGGCCGCCGTCGCCGTCGCCGAGGGCCTCCTGCGGGACGACCTCGCCCGGCCCGTCGCGGCCACGGCGGTCACCGTCGTGAGCCTCACGGTGCTGCCCTGGCGCCGGACGCACCCGCTCGCTGCGATCGTCCCGGTCACCGTCGTCGGCGGCGCGCTCGAGCTCGTCCAGGCCGCCAGCGGTGACCGGACGGTCGGGATGGTCACCGCAGCCGCGCTGGTGCTCCTGCCGTACGCGCTCTACCGCTGGGGCTCCGGACGCGCGATCACGCTCGGCTCCCTCGTTCTCGCCGCGGGCACGACGCTCTCGGTGGTGACCGGCGGGGGCGGGGTCGAGGACGCCGTGGGCGGTGCCGTGGTGCTCGTGCTCGCCATGGCGCTCGGCGAGACCGCCCGGCAGCGGGCCGCCGCCCGCGAGCGCGTCGTCGCCGACGCGCGGCTGCGTGAGCGCGAGCGCATCGCACGGGACCTGCACGACACCGTCGCGCACCACGTCTCGGCCATCGCCGTGCGGGCGCAGGCGGGGCAGGTGAGCACCGACGCGGGTGCCGCCGTCGACGCGCTGCGCGTCATCGAGACGCAGGCCCGCCTGACGCTCGGCGAGATGCGCTCGCTCGTGCACGTCCTGCGCGACGACCCCGGGGCCGCACCGGGCCTCGGTGGGCTCGACCCGCTGGAGGCGCTCGCCGGCCTCGGCGACGCCGGGCCACCCGCCGTGCACGTCCACCTGCCCGACGAGCCCGGGCCGCTCGAGCCCGCGACGGCGACCGCCGTCTTCCGCGTGGCGCAGGAGGCGGTGACGAACGCCCGCCGGCACGCCCGCGGCGCCACGCGGGTCGACGTCGTCCTGGACCGGAGCGACGGCGCCGTGCGGCTCGACGTGCACGACGACGGCGCGCCGTCGCCGCGGCCGGGTACCGGGTACGGGCTGGCCGGGATGGCCGAGCGCGCGGCCCTGCTGGGCGGGACCTGCACCGCGGGACCGGACCCGGCCGGCGGCTGGACGGTCCACGCGACGCTCCCGGCCGGAACGCCGCGCGAGCGTGGCAGGGTGGCCCCGTGACGGTTCGCGTGCTCCTCGCCGACGACCACGAGATCGTCCGCACGGGCCTGCGCACCATCCTCGACGCGGACGCGGGCATCGAGGTGGTCGCCGAGGCCGCGGACGGCAGGCGGGCGGTCGAGCTCGCGCGGGCGCACCGTCCGGACGTGTGCCTGCTCGACGTCCGCATGCCCGTGCTCGACGGCATCGCGGCGACGCGCGCGCTCGCCGGTCCGGACGTCGCCGACCCGTTCGCCGTCGTCGTGATCACCACGTTCGACCTGGACGAGCACGTGCACGCCGCGCTCGCCGCGGGGGCCCGGGGATTCCTGCTCAAGGACGCGGGACCGGCGCTGCTCGCGCAGGCCGTGCGGGCGGCTGCCGACGGGGACGCGCTCATCGACCCGGCGGTGACGGTGCGGCTGCTGGCGCACTTCGCACGGACCGCGCCGCGCCCGGCGCGGCCGTCCGAGGCGCTCACCGAGCGGGAGGAGGCGGTGCTGCGCCTCGTCGCGGCAGGGCGCACGAACGCCGAGATCGGCGCCGAGCTGCACCTGAGCCTGAGCACGGTCAAGACGCACCTCGGGGCGGTGCTGGCCAAGACCGGGACCCGCAACAGGGTCGAGGTGGCGCGCTGGGCGTACGAGTCGGGACTCTCCTGATATCTTGACGTCGAGATACTCGATGTCAAGAGACAACGGAGAGGACGGCACCGTGGCCGACTGGTCCCCCACCGACTACCTGCGCTACACCGACGAGCGGTCCCGCCCGTTCGCCGAGCTCCTCGCCCGCGTGCGGCGCGAGCCGGCGAGCGTCGTCGACCTCGGGTGCGGGCCGGGACACCTGGCCGCCCTGCTGCGCGAGCGCTGGCCCGGGGTGCCTGTCGTCGGGCTCGACGCGTCGCCCGCCATGGTGGAGCGCGCCCGCCGCACCGACCCGGACGGGCGGTACGTGCTCGGCGACGTCCGCGAGTACGCCGCCGGACGCTCGGACGCCCCCGGCGCGGACCTGGTGATCAGCAACGCGACGCTCCAGTGGGTCCCGGGCCACGTCGGGCTCCTCCGACCGCTCGCGGACCGCGCGGGTCAGACGTTCGCCTTCTCGGTGCCTGGGAACCACGACGCCCCGAGCCACCTGCTCCTGCGCGAGGTCGCGTCCCGCGACCCGTTCGCCGACGTCCTGGGCCCGGTGGAGCGGCGCGCGACCGCCGACCCCGGCGCGTACCTCGACGCGCTGGCACGGCGGGGCTGGGAGGTGGACGCCTGGGAGACCACCTACGTCCACGTGCTCGACGGTGAGGACCCGGTGCTGCGCTGGGTCTCCGCGACGGGCGCGCAGCCCGTGCTGCACGCGCTCGACGAGCACGACCGCGCGCACGGCACGGGCCTGCGGGCGCGGTTCGACGCCGAGTACGGCGCCGCCCTGCGCGAGGCGTACCCGCGCCGGCCCTACGGCACGCCGCTCGCCTTCCGGCGCGTGCTCGTCGTGGCGACCCGGCGCTGAGCCCCGCGGCCGCCCGGCGCGTCAGCGTCCCGTGAGGTCTCGCGCCAGCGGGTCGTCATCCCCTGCCGGCAGCACCCGCAGGTGCCGCGGCACGGCCGCACCGGAGCCCGCGGCGAGCTCGCGCAACGACGCCGGGGTGTCGTGCGAGGCACGGACGAACCATCCCGAGCACACGTCGAGCTCGGCGCGCGCGAAGGCCGTCACGATCTCCACCGTGCGCTCGACGGGCGTCCACTCGGTGCGGCCCGAGTGCATCGCCATCGAGCCCGTCATGTCGGTCTGCACCACGCCGGGGGCGACCTCGAGCACCCGCAGGCCGTGGGCGTGCCCCGCCGCGTGGAGGTGGTGACCCATGCGCATCAGGGCGGTCTTGCTCAGGTTGTAGGCGCTCGCGACCGTCATGTCGTGCGATCCCGACCCGCTGTTGAGGTCGACGACGCGGCCGCCGCCGCGCGCGAGCATGCCGGGCACGACGTGGCGCGTCAGGAGGAACGGGCCCCGCACGTTCGTGGCGAGCACGTCCCACCACTCGTCGGCGTCGGCCTCCCACAGGGGCACCTCGGCGTCGATCCGGCCCGCGTTGTTGACGAGCAGGTCGACCGAGCCGAGCCCGCCCTCGTCGACGGGGGCCTCCGCGCGCCGCACGGCGCCGGCGACCGCGGCCGAATCCGTCACGTCGGCGGGCAGGACGAGCGCCCGGCGGCCGCGCCCGCGGACCTCCGCGGCGACCTCCTCGAGGCGCGCGACGTCCCGCGCCAGCAGCGCGACGTCGAGGCCGGCGTCGGCCAGGCCGAGCGCGACCGCGCGGCCGATGCCGCGCGTCGCGCCGGTCACCAGGGCCGTCGAGGCCGCCCGGGGCCGGGGCGCCTCAGCCACGGAGCACCGCCCCCACGCGCTCGGCGGCCGCGGCCACGACGCTCTCGCGCACGGACCGCACGTCGTCGGCCCCGAGCGTGCGGTCCGCGGCGCGCAGGCGCAGCGAGTACGCCAGGGACTTCTTGCCCGCGCCGACCTGCTCGCCCGTGTAGACGTCGAACAGCGTCGCGTCCTCGAGGAGCTCGCCGGCCCCGGCCACGACCGCCGCGCGCACGTCGGCGGCGGGCACGTCCGCGTCGACGACGAACGCGAAGTCCTCCTTCGCGGCCGGGAACGCCGACACCGGCCTCGCCGCGACGGGCTCCTCGCCGGTCGCCGCCACCATGGCCGACAGGTCCAGCTCGAACGCGGACGCCCGTGCGGGCAGCCCCAGACGCTCGACGACGGTCGGGTGCAACTCGCCGGCGTGCCCGACGACGGTGCCGTCGGCGAGCGCCAGGGCGGCGCACCGGCCGGGGTGCCACGGCATCCGGGTGGCGTCGGCCGCCGGGGTCAGCTCGACGCCGACTCGCCGGGCGACGAGCTGGGCGACCTCGAGCGCGTCGGCCCAGTCGGCAGGACGTCCCGTGCCCCACCAGCCCGCCGGACGCCGGCGCCCGGCGAGCACGCCCGCGACGTGCCGCGGCTGCGCCGGCACGGCGGCCGCGAGCGCCTCGAGCTCGGCGCCCGACGGCCGGACGCCGACGGGCAGCTGCGGCGCGGGCGGGGCGCCCGGCGTCGGGCGCGTGACGAGCCCGAGCTCGAAGACCGCGACGTCGCCGATGCCGCGCGAGACGTTGCGGCGCGCGGTCTCGAGGAGCGTCACGAGCAGATGGGTGCGCATCAGCGGCCGGTCGTCCGCGAGCGGGTTGGCCAGCCGCACCGCGAGGCGCCGCTCGTCGTCGCCGGGCAGGCCCAGCGCGTCGAGGTCCGCCGGACCGACGAACGGGTAGGACAGCACCTCGACGAGACCGGCCTCGGCGAGCGCGCGGGCGACCGAGCGGCGCGTGCGCTGCTCGGTCGTGAGGCCGCGGCCGCCCGGGGCGGCGGGGAGGACCGACGGCACCCGGTCGTACCCCGTGATCCGGACGACCTCCTCCACGAGGGCGGCGGGCTCGGTGAGGTCGGGCCGCCACGTGGGAGGCGTGACCACGACGTCGGTCCCCTGGTCGTCCGAGGCGGCCGGCTCGTCGATCGCGCACCCGATCTCCCGGAGCGTGCCGACGACCTCCTCGCGCGTGTACGGCACGCCGGCCAGGCGTGCAGGCAGCGTCACGTCGAACGCGACCGGCGCGGGCGGCGCGACGGTGTCGAGGTCGCCGACGGCCGGGTCGGCCGTGCCGCCCCCGAGCTCGACGAGCAGGTCGACCACGCGCTGGGCCGCGACGGGAGGCAGCGACGGGTCGACGCCCCGCTCGAACCGCTTGGCGGCCTCGGACGGCAGCCGGTGCCGGCGGGCGGTGCGAGCGACCGAGACCGGGTCGAAGTGCGCCGCCTCCACGAGGACGTCGGTCGTGGTCCCGCCGACCTCGGAGGACGCGCCGCCCATGACGCCGGCCAGTCCGAGCACGCGCGACCCGCGGGCACCGTCGGGCGAGTCGGTGATGAGGAGGTCCTCCGGGTCCAGCCGGCGCTCGACGTCGTCGAGCGTGGTGAGGCGCTCCCCGGGCGCGGCGCGCCGCACGACGACCGGCGCGGCGACCTTCACCAGGTCGTACGCGTGCAGCGGCTGGCCGAGGTCGAGCATGACGTAGTTCGTCACGTCGACGGCGAGCGAGATCGACCGCATGCCGGAGCCCTCGAGCCGGCGGCGCATCCACGCGGGGGTCGGCGCGCCGGGGTCGATGCCGCGCACGACGCGCGTCACGAAGCGGTCGCAGCCGACCTGCCCGTGGACGGGCGCGTCGTCGTCCACCTCGACCGCGAAACCGTCGGGCGTCGCGGCGGGCGGCGGGGTGGGCAGCGCCTCGGGCAGGCCGCGGTCGGTGAAGGCCGCCCCGGTCGAGTGCGCGTACTCGCGGGCGACGCCGCGGTAGCTGAAGGCGTAGCCGCGGTCGGGCGTGACGTTGATCTCGAGGACCTCGTCGCCGAGGCCCAGGAGCGCGACGGCGTCCTGGCCGGGCGTCAGGTCGGCGGCGTCGAACCCGTGGCGGGTCAGGACCATGATCCCGTCGTGGTCGTCGCCGATGCCGAGCTCGCGCACCGAGCAGATCATGCCGTCGGACACGTGCCCGTACGTCTTGCGGCTCGAGATCGCGAACGGACCGGGCAGCACGGCACCCGGGAGCGCGACGACGACGAGGTCGCCCACGGCGAAGTTGTGCGCGCCGCACACGATGCCGCGCGCCGCGCCGTCGACGTTGTGCTCCCCCACGTCGACCTGGCACCAGTTGATCGTCTTGCCGTTCTTCTGCGGCTCGGGCGTGAGCTCGACCACCCTGCCGACGACCAGCGGGCCCGTCACGGCGGCGCCGTGGACCGCCTCCTCCTCGAGCCCGACCCGGACCAGGTCGGCGGCGAGGCGCTCCGCGGTGAGGTCGGCGGGCAGCTCGACGTGCTCGCCGAGCCAGTCCATGACGATGCGGGGCATCAGATCTCCGTCCCGAACTGGGTGGAGAAGCGCACGTCGCCCTCCACGATGTCGTGCATGTCCGCGATCGAGTGGCGCAGCATCAGCGTGCGCTCGATGCCCATCCCGAAGGCGAAGCCCGAGTACTCCTCGGGGTCGACCCCGGCCGCGCGCAGCACGTTCGGGTGGACCATGCCGCAGCCGCCCCACTCGATCCAGCCCGGACCGCCCTTCTTCTGCGGGAACCACAGGTCCATCTCGGCGCTGGGCTCGGTGAAGGGGAAGAAGCTGGGGCGCAGCCGCGTCTTGGCCTCCGGGCCGAACATCGCCCGGGCGAACGCGTCGAGCGTGCCCACGAGGTTGCCCATCGTCAGGCCCTTGTCGACCGCGAGGCCCTCGACCTGGTGGAAGACGGGCGTGTGGGTCGCGTCGAGCGCGTCGGTGCGGAAGACCTTGCCGGGCACGGCGACGTACAGCGGCACGCCGCGCGCGAGCAGCGAGCGCGCCTGGACGGGCGAGGTGTGGGTCCGCAGCACGAGGTTCGGCCCGTCCCCACCCGTCTCGCCGTCCGTGCCGGCCACGTAGAAGGTGTCCTGCATCTGGCGGGCCGGGTGGTCGGGCCCGAAGTTCAGCGCGTCGAAGTTGAACCACTCGGCCTCGACCTCGGGGCCGTCGGCGATCTCCCAGCCGAGGCCGACGAAGAAGTCGGCGACGCGCTCCTGCACGAGCTCGATCGGGTGCCGCGCACCCATGGGCGCGCGACCGGTCGGGAGCGTCACGTCGACCGCCTCGGTCGCGAGCACCTGCGCCTCCCGCTCGGCCTCGAGCTCGGCCTGGCGCGCGGCGAGCGCCTGGGTGACGCGCCCGCGGCGGGGGCCGACGTTCTTGCCGGCGGCGGCCTTCTGCGGACCAGGCAGCCCGCCGATCGCGCGGTTCGCCAGCGCGAGCGGGCTCCGGTCGCCGGTGTGGCGGGTCCGGACGGCCTTCAGCGCGTCGAGGTCGCCGGCCGCGGCGATGTCGGCCAGTGCGGCGTCCACCGCGGCGTCGAGCGCGGCGGTGTCCAGTGGGTCGGGCGTGGACATGCGTGCCTTCCTGGAGGTGGGCGTGGCGGCAGGGGTCAGTTTATGTGCCCGCCCGGGGCCCGAGGATCGGCGTCCGCCACCCGCTCAGCGTGCGGGGGCAGCCTGCACCGCCCGGCCCAGGGCGGGCCGGCGAAATCGGCGGTGGAGGCGCGTCATGGCGCCATCGTGCCACGCGGCCCGGTCAGCCGGCCAGGGAGATCGCGGCGACCTCGTGGTGCGACGGTCCCCCCGACCGCCCGGCACCGAGCTCGGAGGCGACGACGCGCACCGTCCGGACGCGCCACGCGGGGCCGCGGTAGACGGCGAGCGCCCGCGCCCAGTGGGCCAGCGGCGTGCCGCCCGCGTCGTCGGGGACCCGCCGCGGGCGGCGCGACCCGCGCTCCCCCGGCCTGCCGGAGCGGCCGGCGCGGCCGGCGCGCGCCGCGGAGGCCCGCGCGACGGTCAGGTGCGGCCGCCCGCCGGCCCGGTCGGCCGCGGGGAGGCCCGCCTGGCCGGCCGTCTCCTCGACGACGGCCGACAGGGTGCGCAGCGCGTCGAGCGCCCCGGTCACGCCGACCCAGAGCGTCCGTCCGCCGAACGACCCGCCCCCGGCGAGCGCGACGTCGAACGCCTCGAGGCCGGCGAGCGCCGGGACGAGCGCGTCCACGTACCCGGGCACCGCGCCGTCCGGCACCTGCCCGTGGAACGCCAGGGTGACGTGCCGCTGCTCGGCCGGGACCCAGCGCAGGCCGGCGCCGGGGTCGGCGAGCGCGGGCCCGCCCACGCCGCCGAGCGCCAGGTCGAGGTGCGCGGACGCGCCCGCGGACGGGTACACGGCCGTGAAGAGTCGCACCCTGCGGATGCTAGCGCCGCGCACGGGCGCGACGAGCAGCCCGGCGCGCCGCCCGTGGCGCCGGGTCAGGACTCGGCGGCCCGCTTGACGGCGGCGAGGCGCCGCTCCCAGCCGACCGCGACGTCGTCGAGCCACCGTGCCGCGCGCTCGACCTGGGCGGGCCGCAGCTCGAAGCGCACCTCGCGGCCGGTGCGCGCACCCTCGACGAGCCCGGCTCCCTCGAGCACCCGCAGGTGCTTGGCGACCGCCTGGCGCGTGATCTCCAGGTCCTCCACGAGTGCCGTGGCGGACGCCGGCGAGCGCGTCAGGTGGTCGAGGATGCGCAGCCGGTTGGGGTCGCCCAGGGCAGCGAAGACCTCGGCGCGCTCGGCGACGACGCTCATCGCGCCTCGCGCTCGAGGTGGCGCCTCGCGGCGTCGAGCTCGGCCTCCCAGCCCGCGGAGTTCTCGTCGAACGCCGTGCGGCGCGCGGCGTCGTCGTCCCCGAAGCTCGCGAAGCCGGACTCGACGACCCGCAGGGTCACGCCGCCGCTCGCGCGCTCGGAGACCCAGAACTCGACGAGCGTCGTCGGGCCGAGGCTCGCGCCGTCGGACGACCCGTGGCCCGCCTCCCAGCGGAACGCCGCGTACCGGGGCGGGTCGAGCGTGAGGGTGCGGATCGGGAACGGCCCGTGGACCTCGTCGTGGACGATCGCGAGGTCCTCGCCGGCACGCTCGACGCGGTGCGGGCGGATCTCGCCGTCGTTGATGTACCAGCCGGGCTCGCTGATCAGCTCCCACACGCGCTCGGCGGTCGCGTCGATGTCGATGCTGCGCTCGATGGCGTCGGGGACGGTGGTCGTGCCGGTGCTCGCGTCGGTCGTCATGGCTACCTCCTCAGGTGCAACTCGATAGTTGCACGATGCAGAGGGCGAGCGCAACCCTTCGGTTGCAGGTAGGGCTCAGCGCTGGGCGCGGCCCGAGGCGTAGAGGCAGACCGTCGCGGCGGTGGCGAGGTTGAGCGACTCGGCCCGGCCGCGGATCGGCACGCGCACGACGGCGTCGGCGAGCGCGCGGTCGGCCTCGGGAAGCCCCCACGCCTCGTTGCCGAAGACCCAGGCGGTCGAGCGCGCGAGGTCCGGGTCGGCGCCAGGGGTGCCGGCGGCGTCGAGCAGGTCGTCGAGGTCGAGCGAGCCCGCGCCGTCGGCGGCGAGCACGGCGCACCCCGCCCGACGCAGCGCGTCCAGGGCGTCGTCCAGACTGACCCCGGGGACCACCGGGAGGTGGAAGAGCGAGCCGGCGGTCGAGCGGACGACCTTCGGGTTGTGCAGGTCGACGCTCTCGCCCGCGAGGACGACGAGGTCGGCTCCCGCCGCGTCCGCCGCCCGGACCACCGTGCCCGCGTTGCCGGGGTCGCGGACGTTCGCGAGCACCGCGACGAGCAGCGGGCGCCCGGGACGACCGGCGGACCGCAGCGCGTCGTCGAGGGCCGGCCGGTGCTCGCGCACGACGGCGAGCACGCCCTGGGCGTCGGGGCTCATGGCCTCGAGCACCTCCCGGGTGCCCACGTGCACGTAGAGCCCTGCGGCGAGCGCGCTCTCGAGGATCTCCCCGTACCGCTCCGCGGCGGCCGTGGTGAGGTAGACGTCCCGGACCGCGCCGGGCGCGTGGCGCACGGCTTCCCGCACGCCCTGCGGGCCCTCGACGAGGAACTGGCCGTGCCGGGAACGCGCAGGACGCCCGGACAGCGCCCTGACCTGCTTGACCCGGTCAGCCCGCGGGTTGGCGAGCGTGACGTCGGGGATGCGGGGCATCGGCAGGTTCAGGGGTGTCCGGGCGTCCGGGGTGCTGAGCGCAGGCTCAGGCGGCCTTCGGCGCGTTGACGTCCGCGGGCAGGGCGTCCTTGGCGACCTGGACGAGCGCGTTGAACGCCGCCACGTCGTTGACCGCGAGCTCGGCGAGCATGCGGCGGTCGACCTCCACACCCGCGGCCTTGAGACCCTGGATGAGGCGGTTGTACGTCATGCCCTGGGCGCGGGACGCAGCGTTGATGCGCTGGATCCACAGCTTGCGGAAGTCGCCCTTCTTCGCCTTGCGGTCGCGGTAGGCGTAGACGAGGGAGTGGG